>JAJYAG010000004.1 GCA_021779665.1 Bacteroidota bacterium
TATTATCTGTCATCCAGCGCTTAAGAATGGCCCCGCCGCGGCTTACGATGCCACAAACGCGTTCGTCATTTTGCAGAAAGGATAAGGAGCTTTTTGTAACGCCACAGTGCAAAGTCATAAAGTCAACTCCCATTTGAGCCTGTAGTTCTATTTCACGGAATAAACTTTCGGGATCAAGTTCGGCTATTCTTTTACCTTGTTTCAAAAGTTCGGTTACCACTCCATAAACAGGTACGGTACCTACCATTACAGGAGATTTATCAAGGATTTTTTGTAAAATACGATGTAAGTCACCTCCTGTTGATAAATCCATTATTGCATGCGCCCCATATTTAACGGCGATCTCCATTTTTTCAAGTTCTTCGTTAAGATCGCAATGTTTTTCTGAAGTACCGATATTGGCGTTAATCTTTGTTGAAAGACCATTTCCAATACCGTTAACCGGAAAATTACGGTTTATATTTTTGGGGATAATAATTTTTCCTTCTGCAATATTTCCCCGTAACCATTCAATGTCAATATTCTCTTTTTGCGCAACTTGGCGCATTTCAGGCGTTATTATTCCATTTTTTGCTTGTATTAGTTGTGTACTCATATTTTCCTCTTTAAAAGTTTTTTTAAATAAAGAATCCTTTCATCTGGTTCGGTTGCTTGCATTAAGAAACGGACTACTGCAATATTGACAGCTCCGGCGTCGATAACCGGCTGGATATTCTCTGGGAAAATTCCACCAATTGCCACTACCGGGACATCGGAAAACCCAATTACCTCTTTTAATAAATCTATGCCAACGGGGAGGTCGGGTTTAGACTTGGCATTGGTAGGATAAATAGGGCCAAAGCCAATGTAATCAGGTTTTTTTAACAGTGCTTCTCTAGCCTGTTCAAGGGAGTGAGTGGAAAGGCCAATTTTCATATCGCCAACTATTTTACGAGCTTCTTCAATGGGAAAATCATCCTGCCCCAGATGAAGATAATCAGCGTCACAAATTAAAGCAATATCAGGACGGTCGTTAATTACCAATTTAGTTTGGGTACCTCTGGTTATTGAACGGATTTCTTTTCCTATTCGTATCAATTCTTTGTCGGAAAGGTGTTTCTCACGGAGTTGCAGCATTTTTATACCATAAAAAACACATTTTTCGGTGAAAGTACGATATGATAATACAGGGTTGGTAATTATTGCATAAACACCAATCTGGTCCATCATTATTTGTTTATTTGGCTCGTTATTAGTGCTGCAACTTTTTTACCCGACAAAAGCATCCCACCAAAGATAGGGCCCATTCTGAAGCCACCACTAACGCCATTTGCAGCCATGCCTGAGACGTATAATCCAGGGAAGATTTCTTTTGTATTTTCAACGGTTGTGCGTTCGGCTTCATCTACTGACAATGACCGTTCTCCCTGCACTTTGCCAGAAACCGTATTTAATTGTATATTGTTTTTTCGTTCAAGTATGCGGGCAATATCGCAATCGTGACCGGTTCCGTCAATAACGGCTTGGGCCATTATAACTAACGGATCGACATGAAGTCTTTCTCGGTGAACTGGAGCCCAGTTTAGTACAATGCCCGATACTTTATTGTTGTGGAAAACAACATCTTCGACCGATGTACAGTTAAAAATTCTTGCACCAGCTTTGCCGGCATGATAAATAAGCGATGATGTTGCTTGTACAGAATCCAGTGTATAGTAATCGCCCTCGTAATGGGTATAATCGATTTTGAACTCATCAAGTATTTGTAATGCTCCTTTTTGTACCACAATCTCATTAAACATCATGGCACCTCCCCACATTCCTCCGCCAGGGGCCAATTTTCTTTCGAACATGGCCACTTTTAAGCCCTTTTTTGCTAAATAGTAAGCAGCAACCAGACCTGACGGGCCTCCGCCAACAATAGCTACATCAACCGATAAACTCTCTTTGATTTTTTTAAAATAGGAATCGATAATTCCTGAAGATACAATTTGTTCCATAAAACTGTTTATTTAAGTTAAATATTCAACTACAAATAAACAGGGGCATGAATGCATACTTAACTTCCCTACGCTGGCATTACCCAGATCAGGTTAAAGGGTATGATCTCAGCCTTTAAATAAAGGCACCCCTAGTTTATTTTTATAAAATAAGCTCTTTTAATTAGCTACGCGATAAAAGTATTCAAAATTCATAAACATTGGTATGTTTTATTAAAAAGTTTGTTTCTTTTTGAAGACACTAGTGCCTATGTGATTTTTTATTGTGAATATCAGTAACATTGTTGACAGAGAATACTAATGAAGTCATTTATTTACATTTCATATAGTAATTTTTAAATGTATCATATATTGAACATCTAGCTTGTCAGAAAAATAGGCTTTGATTTTATTGGGTAGGCTCAGAGAAAGTCCTTCGACTTTGAAAGTATGATAAGTACCTACCAATTGTATATTCTGATGCCAGCTACTGATAACTGATTTATCTTTGAGCCCCCACTTGAAACAAGAATTGAATTGTATCCCTGATTTTCGAATTACATCGTTGGCTATTTGAACACCCCTGGGTGAAGTAACATCGAAGAACAATTCAGCCCCGGGAAATTTAGATACGACTTCCAATAAGAACTTTCTAATTTGCTGTTCTTCAAAATAGACGAATACCCCTGTTGATATTAACAATATATGATTTCCTTTAATACTGTCCATCCAGTCAGGTTCTAGAAATGATGAAGCTATAAATTTTCGATGAGGCGTTTCTTCCAGAAATTGCTTGCGTAATGTAATGACATCGGGCAGGTCTAAATCGTACCATTGTATCTGACTGTTGTTTATCCGTTCGTACGTGGTGTCCAACCCACATCCAATATTTACTATAGTTGCATCGGGATATTGTTCAATAAAGGCCTTTATTACCCTGTCAAACCTTATGCAACGGGCAATCCACGCTATCTGACTTATTTCTGGCACATTTTTATCCAACTGCCCGAAATCAAAATCAATGGAACGGATAATTTTATCGGCTACATGATCGACTAATAGCGGTTTCTTTTTAGCTGTTTCCTTTGCCCTTGCCCATACCGGCATAAACAAAGTCTTTTGAATGTTACCTAATTGCACATCTGTTTTATAGTTTGTCATTCTGAAAGGTTTTACTTAGTGAAATTTGATATGGAAATGATGAGTCCATATCTTAACAAGTTCTTGTCCGGCTGCAGAATTCCATTCCTTTTCAATATCAAGATGGCACTTAATACCTTCTCCTTTCCGACTATGGTGACAAAACCTACATTCCAGAGGTTGAAGTCCGGTATTATGCAACTCGCATAAGTTGTCTTTTAAAAAAGTACAGCTGTTGTGTGAAAAAATCTGTAAAGCAAAGTTGCCTTCATTCCCTTTGAAAGAAGGAGACAAAACTCCAAAAGTAAAGTCAGGAGAAAGCTCAAGCATCATCCGGTAACCTAATCCATTATTTAGAACGGCTCCAGCTTCTTTTACTGTCCACCAGCCGGGTCGACGGCAATAATTCGTGCATGCTTCGCATGAACATGGCTCAGATGGGGGATATTTTTCGGCAAGCGTTATATACTTATCTGTACAATTCATGTTTTATTTTTTATGCCCATTAATACTGAATCTTAATAAGCCAAGAATAAAATACATTGACATAATTTTAATACTTCTACTTTTGGCTTATTTCTTATCATTTGCGTCATTTTTGTTGCTATACAAATTTATTTTGGTGAAATTTGGCTTGAAATAGTGAACGTTCATCATTTTATGGCAAAGAATTTAACCCAACTGGATGCAAAACATAAACAGAATGCAGATTCTCATATTTGTGCTGTTACCGAGGACGACTATGATAGAATAGCTCCTTATATCCGATTATTGGAAAGGGTTTCAGAGATTGAAAAGAGTACTATGACGGTTTTCGATATGCACCGGAAACGTTATCTTTTAAAAAGTACCAAGTTTAAAGAGATGTTAGGTTATACAAACCAAGAAGATATGGATAATGATGATATGGAGCTTTTTCACAAAGTAATTCACCCAGATGATTTACCCTTTGTATTGGAAACTGAGAATATGGCTCACGCATTTTTTAATGATTTGCCAGTATCTGAAAAGAAAGAATATAAAATGGTATATGATTTCAGGGTAAAGAATACCACAGGTATCTATATGCGTTTTATTCATCAATTTGCAGTTCTCGAACAAGACAGGAATGGCAAGTCCTGGTTAGTACTTATTATAACTGACTTAATCTCGGAAAGAGCTCAAAGCACTCCATTACAGAGAAGAATGATAAATATGCAAACAGGAAAATTGTACCTGTTCAATGACGACGACGACTTTAAATCAGATAAGCTACTCACGGACAGAGAAATAGAAGTATTAAGGTTAATTTCACAAGGACTTGATAGCCAGAATATCGCAAGTAGACTCTTTATTAGTGTAAATACTGTAAACAACCATAGACAAAGAATACTCAGTAAAACCAAAACCGAAAATACCACACAAGCATTATTGTATGCAAAGAAGGTAGGAATAATCTAAAAGTTCTATGAGACACTTGTCTTTACTGATTTTGTGGATTGCATTTTTTCTCTTAAGTTTTTCATATCATCACTTACCTTTTGCTCAATAACCTTGGCGTAAATCTGGGTTGTTTTGATACTTGTATGTCCCAGAAGTTTTGATACAGTTTCGATGGGAACGCCATTTGTAAGTGTTACCGTTGTTGCAAATGTATGACGTGCAATATGAAAAGACAGAGGTTTTTCGATGCCGCAAAAATCGGCAATTTCTTTGAGGTAATTGTTTAAGAGCTGATTGGCATAAACAGGCAATAGCCTGCCGGATTCCAAAACACGTGGGTTGTTTTTATACTTTTCAATGATGACCATGGCCTGTGGCAATAATGGAACACGTACCGGAATATCTGTTTTGTGGCGGCAGGTGTTTATCCAGTAACCACCGTCAATTCCTAGTGACAGGTTTTTTGGCGTTAATTCATAAACATCAATATAAGCCAGCCCTGTATAACAGCTAAAGACGAACGTATCTTTAGCGTGTTGGAGCCTGAGAATTTTAAATTCCTTTTGTTCAATGGCAGCCAGCTCATCGGCAGTCAGAAACTCCCGGTTACTCTTAATAAATGATGGTTGAAACTTCTGGAAAGGGTCGCGATCGAGCCAGTCATTTTTAATGGCCATGTTTACGACTTTACGTAACCGCTCGATGTGTTTCATTATGGTATTCTGACCGCAAGGTTTTTTCTGGTCTTTAGGTACATAGTTTTTCATAAAACATTCAAAGTCGGTCAGAAATTTATAGTTTAACTGGGAAAGGTACACATCGGAAGTCTTAAGCTTAGCTTTTAGAAACTCTTCAACATATCTGCGAGTTGTGAAATAGTTTTTTTGGGTACCCCATTCCAAAAGGTTTTTCATTTCGGTATTGTGGTATTCGAAAATAGAAATCAGGGAGTGCTCTTTTTCATCGAGTCCACAGAATAAATTTTTAATGGCTTCGGCTGTGACCATTTTTTTCTTTAAGGTAAGTTCCTGGTAACATTCGGTCAAGCGACTGCGGATTTGTTCAAGATAAGTGTTGAGGTTGCGGATTTCTTCGCTTTTGCCTTTGGCCGAGCCTTTGGCATCGTTCCAATTGTCAGGGTGGATAAACCTCTTGAGGGAAACCTCAACGCGGTGACCATCTACTGAAATACGGGCATAAACTGGAAGTAAGCCGTTTTTGGCCTTGTTGATACGGGTGATAAACTGTACCCCGAAGGTGTTGTTTGTTCTCATGACAATTCAGCTTTTGAGTTTTTGTTTTTACTTGATTTGGTTCACCGGAACTCATTCCGAAAAAGTCATCCAAACCCGTACAAACAAGACTATAAGAAACGATACATTGTATTGATTTGATGTATTTTGCATCGTTTCTGGTGAACTAAATTAAACTCTAATTTGGTTCACCTTTTAGTTCTCATTTCCGCTGAAATTGTTCAATTGATATTGATATGCAAAAAATGAAAAAGCCTGCAGATCATACAATTTGCAGGCTTTTGTTTTGGGATAAATCCCGAATTGTCGGGGTGAACCGACGACCCCATATTTCGTAAATACTTATGTCTTCTGATGTTTACAAAACCGAAATTTATTTAGGTAACCGAATAGGTCATTTTTTGAAAGAACTATTCAATAATCAGTCAAATTTCAGTATAAAAAGAACGATTTCGGGACAAATATAAATAATAATTCGCAAATTATATTCTCGTGGTTTCGGGTGAGCCTGGATTAATACGTTTTGTTATCAATCGGTAAGATGTTGCTTGATTAGGTCAACAGAGATGCCGGTAAATTCTGCAAAATCTTCGATGCTCACAAATTGGTGTTTCTCCTTTGCTTTGCATAACCTGATTTTCTTAAACAGTTCCCGGCTCGATTTTTCACTCTTTCCCGTTAACCTCTGAACATCTTTTGGATAGATTACTATTCTGCCAGATGTATTGCTCACATTAAAGAACAAGGTTTACCCAAAAGTACACATTTATTCTTTGAAAAGATAAAAACTGGTAGAAATTGGTAGAAAGAAGTAAGCAGTCTCCAAGCTCTTTGAATATGAGTTTCGTGTGACTAATTTTCCAGAAAAAAACATGGAAAAAAAGTTTGAAGTCCGAACTTATGGCTTCGGTGAATTAGCCCAACTTTATTTACCAAGAGTTTCAAAAACATCAGCTTCGAAAATGTTTAGTTCATGGATTTATGGATGTCCAGAGTTAATTGAAAGATTGAAAGCATCTGAATGGAAAAAGAGACAAAAATACTTTACACCTAAACAGGTAAAAATTCTAATTAACCATTTTGACCCACCGTATTAATTGACACTATTACTCTTTTTTATTCCTTAATACACCAATTCTTCTGTTCTATGCCATTTAGCAGATTTCAATTTTTCTCCCCTTCTTATCCTTGCACCAGAAATCAATCCGATGCAAGTCATGCCAGAAAATCACCTTAACTCAGTTGTAGCCACTACCTCCGGTCTCTGCGGAGGATTAGGCAAAGCATTAACAGCTCACCTGGTACTTACCAATATCACCTTCCAGGGAATTATTGAAGTTTCTTTCTATGCAGCCATTTCTGCATTGGTTGGATATGGAGTGAAGAAAGGTGTTGACAGTCTTGTAAATCGCTTTAAAAATCGCAAAAGATGAACAAGTGGCTTAAAATAGGCATTGCCGGAGGTTTGGTGTTGGGAGCTGTCAAGCTCTTTAAGATGAAGACTGTTTCGGAAAAGATGGTGAGCAACCTTTCTAATCCTCGCATTCATAAAGTCGATTTAAAGGGAATTGCTTTCCGCACTGAAATCAAAATCCAAAACCCTACCAAAAACAGCATGTCTATTACTAAACCAGCCGTCACCCTTAGTACCAGTGGTAAGTATATTACCAGCAATAGCCCGGAACAAAAGAGCATAACCATTCAGCCATTAGCCACAACAACCATTGATACGATTGAACTTAATATTGGTTGGACAGCTTTGGCCGGTTATGTAACCGGAATTATCACCAAAGCCCCAACGATTATTGCTGCCTTCAAGAAAAAAGACCTGAATGCTATTGCCGCAGCCCTTGCAATTCCTATGGAAATGAAATATTCGCTTTATGCCAATGGTCTCTTTTACGAATCCGAACCACAAAAAATCATGTAATGAGCGAATTGTTCAACATAGAAAGTATTACCAACGGATACCGCCCAATTCAGGACGGTAGCAGGTACGAACGTTTCTTTGCCCGCCCAGAGGATTCTGACCGCATTATTATTGAAGATGGCGAAGTAGATGAGACCGTTGACTTGATGAAAAAAGTAGTATGGAAGTACATCAACGACACTAAACAAATCGCAATTTATCTGAAGGGAAGTACACTCCGACAAACCTGTGAAAACATCTGGAATTTCCTTTATCACCACGTTCAGTATAAACTCGACAAAAAAGGATTGGAACAACTTCGCCGCCCAAACCGTAGCTGGGTTGAACGCAAAACTGGAATTGATTGCGATTGCTTTTCTATTTTCGTTTCCAGCATCCTTACCAACCTTAAAATTCCACACCGTTTCCGCATTACTAAGTACAACCGGGATGTGTACCAGCATGTGTATGTTGTTGTCCCCATTCCCGGTTCTGGCAAATACTATACGATTGACTGCGTCCTTAGTCAATTTAATTATGAAAAACCATTTAAACAACAAAAAGACTTCGATATGAGCTTAAAAGGAATTGATGTCGCTGTGCTGTCAGGTGCAGCCGATGACGTGTTAGACCTGGTTTCCGGTTTCGAGGAACTGGAAGGATTGGATGGCCCGGATTACGACCGCACTATCCTGGAACACCTCATTAAAACAAGGAACATGATCGCCCAGAATCCCAATCTGATTCGGAATTCGGACTACCCACCGGCATTCTTAAAAATGCTCGATTATGCCATCGACAACTGGAACACCCCTAACCGGGAAAAAGCATTGGAAATCCTGGCTAAAAACGAAGATGCCCTGAACCGGCTCAATGGTTTTGACGGCGCTGACGACACAGAAATGGATGGCCTGGACGATGAATTTGGAGACCTCGATGGATTGTCCGGTGCAGAAATCGAGCAGGAACTCAACGGCAAGAAACGCCCTGCCAAGAAAAAAGGCTTTTTTAAGAAAATTGGACAAGCAGTGAAGAAAGTAGGCAAAGCAGCCGGCCAGGTTGCTAAGAAAGTTGGTAAAGCAGTAATCCGGTTCAACCCACTAACCATTTCTGCACGTACCGGATTTTTATTGGCCATGAAGCTCAACCTAAAAAAAATGGCCTCGAAAATCAAATGGGGATATGCTACCAAGGAACAAGCCGCAGCCAAAGGAATATCAGCACAGGAATGGGAGAAACAAAAGAACGCACTGGCTAAGGTTGAAAAGCTGTTTGCGGACAAACTGCAAGGTAAGAAAAGCGCACTCAAAAATGCAGTATTAAAAGGCAAAGCAAAAGGGTTAAGCGGTTTGGATGAAGAAACAGAAATAACCGGTTTGGGGGTTGCCGCAGCTGCAACACTTGCTGCCGCTGTGCCGGTTATTACAGCCGCTCTGAAAATTTTACAAGATACAGGGGTTATGTCCAAACAGGAAGCCGAAAACATCGAATCGGAAGTTACTGCTAAAACCTCCGAAGCTGAAAAACTTGCTAACGACCCCGATATTAAAAACAGTGGGACAGAAACAACTGAATCATCATCTTCTTCTTCGGGCGAGAGTAGCTCCGATAGTTCATCGGATAGAGGAGGTTCAAGTGGAAGCACGGGAGGAGGCATCATTGGTTTTATAAAGAAGCAACCGCTCATTGCAATAGGAGGTGCTGCACTTGGAGTATGGGGTTTGTCAAAACTCCTTGGTGGAAAGAAATCATCCGGTCAAGGCGTGAGTGGGGTATCTGGTAGGAAACGCAAAAAGAGTAAAACAAAGAGTAAATCACATTCCGGGAACTCACGCAAAAAAGGTAATCGGAGACCCAAATCCATTACGCTCTCATAAATAGCAAATAAGTCAAAACATCTTTTAATAAACAACGATTATGGCACAAAAAGAATCCAATTCTAAAGTAAAGCTCGATGCCAAAGCCATCATAGAAGAACTTAAAACACCTGGATTGATAATTCTTGGTATGGTAGGTGGAAACATGGCAGGTAAGCTTATCGACAAAGCGGTGAAGGTGGACGACACCGCTACCGGCTTCCAGGCAAAAGCCCTTATCAAACCTGTAATACAAATTACGGCAGGTGTGGGTGGTGCGCTCTTTTTAAAAGACAAAAACCTAAAACTCATTTGCTCCGGTGTGGCAGCAAGCGGTATTGCATCTACGGTTAAGGTATTCTTGAAAAAAGACATTCTGCAAGGTTTGACCAATTTTGCAGGATTAGGCGAAGCTGTAAATCAAGTGTTCCGTGAACCATTGAACCTTTCCATCGAACCCTATAACCCGGATTTACCTCAGTTGCCCCCTTCTCAAATGGCAGCCTTGCCAGTTGAATATGAATCGGATATGTCAGGAGACTTAGGCGAATACACCGAAATCAAATCGGTGGAAATACTCTAAAACATTATTAATCTTTAAAAATACCAGAAATGATAACATTAGGAGAACTTGCAAATAGCGAACTCGATTTGATGGGTGCTATGACTGATGAGGAACTTTTAGGCGCATTAGAAGCCGCCTCTCAACAGGAAAGAAAGACTTTTATTCGTAGGATTAAACAACCTCGGCCTGCCAGCGGTCGTTCCGATTCCCGCAGTGAATTCGAACGCCGACTCCATCTGCTCCCGAAGGAAATACAGCAAGGGTTGGCTAACAAAACCCTTCAGGCAGTTGATGCTGCTTACTACGTTACCAAAAGCGTATCGTCCAACAAAATTATCAAAATGCTCAAGGACGATGATAACAAAACCGTTGGTATATCAAATATTTCCAGCGCAAAACTCGAAAAAGGAAACATCATGCTCCTTAGTGGTATTGTGCTGCTGGCTTCTGTTGGTATTGCCAAGGCCGAAGAAGGCAAATACGAGCTGCTTCCCGAAATCCTCCGCAACGGAGAGTTCGAGTTCAAAGCCAATGGTACTACCCTTGTTCCCCTTACTTCCAACGAAGTATTCGACTCCCAGGGAACTACCCGCCAAAAAGGGCTGTACAAGCTCGATAACCCAAAGATTATCTACGACCAGCAAGCAATGGAGCTGAACATTGAGTGGGGAGCAAACGCCCCTGAAAACACGTTCATCAAAGTTGTTTTGCACGGTACGGCAGTTACCAAGTATTAATAATGAGGCACGGTAGCCTATTTTCTGGGATTGGGGGCTTCGATCTGGCCGCTATATGGGCGGGTTGGGATAATATCTTTCAGGTCGAAGCCAACCCATTCTGTCAGCAAGTATTGACTAAGCATTTTCCACATGTCACGAAATATAAAGACATCCGGGAGTTCAACGGGAAAAAGTACAGGGGAGCAATTGATATACTTTCAGGCGGCTTCCCGTGCCAACCGTTTAGTGCTGCCGGCAAACGCAAAGGAAAGTCGGACAACAGGTATCTCTGGCCCGAAATGCTTCGAGTTATCAAAGAAGTTCAACCACGCTGGGTACTGGCAGAAAACGTTTACGGGCTTGTTACTCTCAAAGGGGGGATGGTCCTCGAAACGGTTTGCGCTGATTTGGAAGGTTCAGGCTATGAAGTCCAACCGTATATTGTTCCGGCTTGTGCCATTGGCGCAATCCACAAAAGGGAAAGAATCTGGATACTGGCCCACGCCAACCACTATGGATTACAAAGGAAGCTGCCTCAAAATAGCAGGGAAACGAACAGGCTTTCTAAAGCATTTTCTTCACATGCGTTATGCCAGGACGAAAAGCAGCTTCCCACACCCTACGTTACTGGAGGCTATGATGGGATTCCCAACAGGATGGACAGAATTAAGACCCTCGGTAATGCCATCGTCCCACAGGTCGCATACGAATTCTTCAAAATAATTAATTATTGCGAGAAACAGCTATGAATGCTATCAAATATCAAATCGTCAAAGTCACTGTTCCGGCAGCCGGGGCAACGGTTAATATCAATATCAACAGCGATAAACTTTACAAAAAGGTTACCGGGATATTGGTCACTGTGCCTTATGTGATGTCGTTTCTGAACAAGTCAACTCTTTCCTTATCTATCAACGACCAGGAGGTGTTCCCTGACGATTTCGAAGTTAAACTCATTACCTGCGATTCGTATGTTCCGACAAACGAGCGGTTCTATAAGCTCGAAGAAGAAGCAGACGGAAGTACCGTAAAGGGAAAGTTTAAGGATGGCGGAGCAATGAATGGTATCACCTACCCCTATACAGCTAACCTATACTTGAAACTCGAAGAAAAGAATTGGTAATGGAAACACCTGGGTACATAAAGTATGAGAAGTGGGCAATCATCCCGGTTACTGCAACTTCTAAAGCAGTGACCAGGATAGATGCGAAATTACCCGCCAACGCAGTTCATTGTACAGGAGTAGCCTTTACCATTTGCGACATCCAGGGAACATTCAACCCGGATTATATGGGTGAGATAAGCCTTTCGTTCAACAACCGAAAGAGCCATCCGCTCAACTTTCCGGTTGAATGTAAAACCAACCGATTTCGATTGGATGAACTTATTCTGAAACTTGAAGAACCCGTCCGGGGTGGCTCTCATGTTACCGGATACTTCCGAAACCTGCTTAGTAATGCTTATCAGCTTAAAGTGTATATCCAGTGTATCGCCTTAACAAAGCCTTAATATGGACAGTCTAATCCTTGCATATATCTCGCAGCGTATGGCCGATTTGGGCTATGCAACATACACCTTCGAACCTTTTGTGGCAGTCCTTAACGATTGTCAAAAGGAGGTTCAAATCGAAGGGACTAACGAATATTACTACCTGCTCTCGAAAGACCTTGCTGCCGGAACGGAAATCATTTCGGATAACAACTATTTCAAAGCCGAGGATTATTACGACAGCCTTGAGTTTGCCAAAACGCAGGAGTTCACTGGCCAGATAAAGTTGGGCTGCTCGAACTGGAAATGCGAACAGACCATTGTCCTGGAATTTATCCGTGTATTACCACAGATTGCAAGCGATGGAAAAGAACAAGTACACCCTTAACCTGAGCAACATCCGCACAAAGATTCGCACCTACCAGGAGCAAGGGAAAGATGTGTTGTTTTCTGCTGTTTTCATTACCGGCAAGGAAAAGACAAAGCTCGTTGATCGTGCGCCGGTTGCACAGTTGTCACTCATAACCAAGAATCTTAAATGCGAGAACCCGGATAAAATTCGAATTGAGCTGTACGATGGGAAAGAAAGTCCTAATCCTCTTTGGTTGAAAGAACTGGTTTTGGCACAGCCTGAACCCGAAGTTGAAGCTTCAAGTTTTAAAGGTTTGGGAGAAGTGGAAATCAACCGCATTGTAGATGAACGCTTCAGGGAACGCCAGCGTAACGCTGAATACGAAACTCTGAAAGAAAGGGTGATGGAATTGACCGAGGAAAACGAAGAACTACACGATTCCATTGAAGAACTCGAAAATGAAAACTCCCGGCTCGAACAGGAACTTGAAGGAAAGAAGCAAATCAAGTATTACGCAGGAATGCTAGGCGATATTTTCGAGAGTTTCGGGATTTCGAAAGACCGGATTAAAAAGCCCATAGCCGAGCTGATGGGGATTAACGATACCGATGAAAAAGCCAAATCTCTTGAAACTAAAGCGGACAACTCCGGAATTGTGGATGAGCCGAAGTCTGCTTCTTCAACCGAGGAACAAAAACGTTCCGAAATCATCTCCCTTGTTGCCGAATACCTGAAAACCACGACTAATCAAACGCTGGCCAATGTATTCAGCATCTTTTCGGAAATCGAGGCCGACAATTCAATTGCAGATAAAATCATTCAATATATCAACACCTTAAAAAACGAAGAACATGCAAAAGTTTGATTTTACAGTAATCATAGAAGCAGAAAACCGGGAAGAAGCCCGTGAAGTATTGCTTTCGATGTTCGACATTATGAAGACCATCCGCAGCGAGACATCCACCAAGGAATTCATTGAGTTTGGGACTAAGCTCAAAGCAAAGCCCTCACTGGTTAAAAAAGCTAAACTATTTATCTAATGGCTGCCCCAAAGAAGGACAAATATGAATTTCTGGACAATCCCAAGCGCATTCTTGTGGGAGGCGCAGTTATTGGTATTGGTGGTTTCTTGCTTTATAAGCTGGGTCGGAAAATCATTACAGGTATGCAGAAACGCAATACCGAGAACCTTGCCGATGACAGTCCAGAAGTACGTCAGGCAATGGCATTGCGTTCTGCCATGAACCCATCGGGTGCATCCTGGATGATGTCCTTCGATACTACCAATACCAAAGCAATTTTTGATACTGCACCACAAATCAAAAAACTGGACGAAGTGTCTACAGCTTATCGAAAGCTTTATGATGACGACCTTTTAAAGAACCTGCAAAACGAATTGAGCGCTACCGATTACCAGAAGTTCCTCACTATGGTGTCGAGCAATCCTTCTAAATCGGGAGGCGCAGCACCTACAACCTTTGCCAAAAAGAACCAGTTGGTGGTGGCAAAAGCAGAGGTATTCCTGCGTACTTCGCCCGATGCCAGTTATCACGGGGCAATTTATGAGTTTGCAGAGAAGAAAAACGTCATCCGTAAGGCTAAGGTCGGAGAATTTCTTGGGTATGCCACAGGAAAGCAAAGCTTCGATGTAAAGAACAATGTGAAGTTTATCGAAGTTGGTTATCTCGTCAAAAAGGAAAATCCACCAGCAGCCATGAAAGCCTATGCCGGGAAAAGTTATACCTATTGGGTTTCATCAGCTTCAACCTATGTAGAAATCTTCGCCTATTACAAGGATATGTGGAATAAATATCCGTCCACACAAAGTGAAGTTTCCTACAAAAAACCTTTGGACTATTATTCTGGCGTATCGGGAGCTTTTTCGCAACCAGTAATTACAACAAAGTTTGTACATGTGCTGGATGATAAAATGCAACCCTATATCCCTGTAAAATCCGGGACACTTCTGGGCGAATACCTCATGTGCCTGAATACAGGCAAAACCAAGTATGTAAAATTCCGCACGGTGGACAATACCGAACGCTGGGTTTCAGCCGATGCAGTAAACATTAAATGCTAAAAGCTATGATACTGATTGAAAAATTACAACGCAACAAAGGCGAAAGCCCGGCAGAATTTGAACGGGTACTGCGGAATATTTGCAGCACACTTGGTATAAACCCCAACTGGTTAATGATGGTTATGTGGAGCGAAAGCCGGTTGAATGCCCAAGCTGTAAATAAGCAACCAGGGGACACCGATAATGCACAAGTTCGTGCAGCATCAAGAGCTACCGGATTAATTCAGTTTATGCCCGATACTGCTTTGAACCTTGGTACAACCACCAAAGCCCTTTATGCCATGAGCGCTATTGACCAACTCGGTTATGTGTACAAATATTTCAAGCCCTGGGCTGGAAGGATTAAAAGCTATTTTGATTTGTACCTGGTTACGTTCTTCCCGGATGCAGTTGGTCGGCCAGATGATTATATCCTTCAGACCAAAAAGCTTTCAGCCGCCACCATTGCTAAGCAAAACCCCTTTTTTGATGTGAACAAGGACGGAAAACTCACAGTTGGCGAGATAAAACGCCGGATGTACGAATCTATCCCCAAAGCAATTGTGGCGGATGTTGTCTCTGAGATAGAAAAAAAAAGTTTGAGTTAGGGATTGGCGGATTTATCCTGCTTGGAATCGGAGCCTGGTATTTCTATAACAAATTAAAAAAGAAGAAGAAAGGGAAACGGAAATGAGGAATTAGGAACAGCTTCCGCAAGTACCATTCTCTTGAATTGGAGGGCATTTTACCGAACCATACGAACAAAACACACAGCAATCACCCGCTTTAGGCTTCAGAATCTGCATACAGGAGGTGCATTCATAAAAATACTGACAGGCATTGGTGGGCATCTCCTCCGATTTACTGAAACCGCAATGTGGACAAGTAATTACTGATGTTAACTCTATCATTTTCAATTTTTCTGTAAAGGTAACTAAAATGAAAACATCGAAACGGTACTCCATTACCATTGTTGCCGGGATAGTCCTGGCTGGTCTGGCTTTTCTTTCGGTCCTGAAAAGCATGGAAGGGTTGGCTTCGGCATGTGTGGGCGGCATTTTGACCATCCTCACCACCTATATCTGGGGAGAAACCAAACGACCATCAAATACCAAAGAGCCATGAAAGAAAAAGCACTATCCACAATTATATTTCTGTTTATCTGCTTTATTGGCTTCGAGTATGCTAAAATGTACTACACTGAGAAACGGGAACGGGAAAGAATTACCGAGAGCTTTAAGGCATCCGAGCAGAAGCTGACCTATTATAAAACCCAAAACGGACAATTGGCTGCAAAGAATCAAACGCTCCAACTCCGCTATAACGAGGTACAACAAATCTTTCCTAAAGTACTGGATGAAATTCGAAATCTAAATATCAAGCCAAAGCATGTAACCCAATATTCTGAAACCGTGGTTAAACAGGAAAAGGAAATTCTGACCAAGCTTAGGGATAGTCTTATATGTGACACCATTCATGCGAAAATTTTCAATTACCAGGATAGTTTCTATACGGTCAAAGGCATTGCAGTAGGAGATTCTCAGAAGGTACATATTTCCTCACTGGACAGTTTGGTGCAGGTGGTTTATAAAGGTGAACGATTGCGCCCTTGGCTTTGGTTCTTCTCACGTCGGAAACTGGAACAGGTCATTACCGCTAAGAATCCGAATAGTACGATTTTGTATAACAGAACAATTCAAATAGTAAAAAAATGAAAAAGGCTAAAACTAAGACACGGAAGACTAAAACCAAAAAGGCAAAAGCGACCAGTACCCGCAAAACGACCCGAAAAAAAGTAGGTAATTGTAAGAAAACAACTGCCCGTAAAGCAACAGCCAAAAAGAAACCGGTAACCAGCAAAGCCCGGATGAAGCGCACCATTGAGAGCATCAAGTCAAGTGTAAAAGTGTTGGAAAAGGAAATAGGGAAATAATCTATGGCCGGGAAAAACCAATATCAGCTTAACAAGGAAATAGAATCCTTTATCCTGGACAAGGACAAAAGGAATGAAAGCTATTCCCAAACTGATATTGAGTTTATCCAAAAGTATGAAGGCTCAGGTGGGCAAGGCAGCAAAGGGGCAACTGGTGAAGGGATTTTGTATGAGTTTTATACGCCCGGCTATGTGGTCAAACTCATGTGGGAACTGGCTTTTAGGTTTGGATTTGACAAATCAGGAACAGTGCTTGAACCAAGCATTGCTACGGGACGGCTCATTGAGCCAGCTCCCGATAAAACCAAATGTGTGGGTTTTGAAATCAACTCTATCTCTGCACGTATTGCAGAAATCAGTTTTCCAGGAGCAACCATCTATCGTGGTTATTTCGAAACCGCTTTCATGCAGCCTGAAAGGTTTACGAAAAGGTTACCACTTAGTCAGCTAACCTGGCTGAAAGAATACCCTTTCTCGTTGGTCATTGGCAACCCACCTTATGGAAAATACAGGAACAAATACAGTTCCTATTTTTCTACGCCTAAAATACCTCAGATTGAGCAGTTCTTTATGTACTATGGGTTGCAATTATTGAAACCGGGTGGTTTGCTAATCTATCTGACCAGTTCCAATTTCCTGCGTAATGGCCTTACCTACAACAAGGCAAAAGATGAAATTGGCAAGTTGGCAGATTTGTTGGATGCGTACCGTTTGCCCCCGGTTTTCCGCTTTTCGGAAGTCCCCACAGATATTATTGTTTTAAAACGCAAGTAATATGGCTAAGAATGATTTGGAATATCAATTACGCCTTGAAATAAAGGAACAATTGAGTAGGGTGACAAAGGCAAATAGCCCAAACATCTATTCGGCCATATATAATACTAATGGCAATTTAAATGTGAATGGTTATGCCCGCATTGAAGGTAAACTGATTCAGAAAATCATTTCCGGCATGCTTACTCCTGCGGCAGCTGTTCCGCAGCTCGAACAGGAACTCGATTTATTATAATGAATGGACGAACTCCGGCATATTACAGGGCAAGGCTCGATACGTTCCGGTATTTTCTGCATGAAGAATTACCGGGACATCCTGTTTACGATACAGGTCAAAAGAATAGCCCGCTGGAATTATTAAAACAAGGGTTCGTTCATCCAGACCTTAAAGAAAGGTTTGAGAGCCGGATTGAAAGTTTTTCAAAGCTGGGAATCAAGGTTTCGGATACACCGCTCTCATTTACTGAGCTATGTTCTTTTAATACATGGTTTGCTATACACCCTGAAAAGGTTGCTGGAATTGAATTGGTAACTACCAGTATAAACTTTCCAATAACGATTAAAGGGACGAAAGAGGATATTGAAAAGACGATTACCAAAGGCTTAGGAAACGATAAAGACAAACGTATTCGTATTGCTCAGGTAAAGGCGGCTGCAAAACTCAAAATTTTGATGTTGTTAAAATTGAACCCATGAAACATCCATGATACAAAAACACAAAATGACATGTACATCATGGATGTTCCATGAGACCAATAATTTAAAATAAATATGTGCGAATGAAAACAAACACTTTATCAGGGATAGACGGATTAGCAAGTTTGGGCGAGCTTCGACCAAATTTGAGGAAAGCCATTTATGACAATAAATCTATTGTTGCCAAAGTATTGAAGCAATCGGAGCGTTTTGCAGGACTTGGTTTTGTCGAAGGCAAAAAAGTCACTTTCCCGGATGTCGTCAAAATGTACAACGAAGGCATCAGCGAAGCCGAAATCACAGCATGGGTCTGGTACAAACGCAAACAGGGCGTACCTATGACCCATTGGAACAAGATTTACAAAATTGCAGACAGCGATTTATCTACTTTGGTAAAATCTGGGGCAATGTTTGTCTGCGGTAAGGAATTCATACCACTACCCATCTATTCCTTTGGCAATATGTACGAACGCAGAGACCAGCTCATGCAGGACAAGGAACACATCGCAAAAACCTACGGCAAAGATGTATTTGAAAACCACCTGAAAGTAGTTACAGAAGCCATTCCCAAACAATTAAGCGTAACCGAATCAGACCCGAAAGAACGCCCCATCATTATGGCTATCTCGGAACTTGTTCGGAACAAAGAACTGCTGAGTATCCGTTCCGTTCGCCCGGAATTTATGGATACCGAAAATGCTGAACAGCTCACCAAGGTAAACGGTAAAATATCCGTTAAGCGGGATTCATCCAGTGCAAAATATAAAGTTATCCGTTTAAGGTTCGATGGCGAAACCGATTACTCTTTGAGGGATGTATTCGTTAAATGGTTATACACCCTACAACAAGCCGACTTTGATAAAAGCAATGCCATTGACATTGCCGAATATTACCTCTACAACAAGCCCTTGAAGGACGATGAAATGACTTCCGACCAGAAAGCGGAGTTGAAAGTAAATGCCCGCAACGAAGGCGAAAAGCTCTTTTCCCGTTTCCTGCATGAAGTCCTAACACCCGAAGACCAGAAACGCCTCGATGAAATATGGAACCGCATGTACAATGCCCAGAGCGACATTAACCACAAACGTGTCCCTGTGGGCTTTGAATGTTCCTCCCGGTTCAAATCGGGAATGTTGCAGATAACACCTATCCAACGGGAAGGCGTTGCCTTTTTTGAAGCCTTGGGAAGTGGTATCTGTGCCTTTGATGTTGGTGTAGGAAAAACCATGACCGCCATCATCAACATTGCCACAAACATCTATTCCGGCAAATGCAAACGTCCGTTGGTAGTGGTTCCCAAGCCCACCTACAAAAAGTGGATTGGCGAGATTATCGGTTATACGGATAAAAACACGAAGGAATTTGTACCAGGTGTATTGTCTTACACTGACATTAAACTAAACGATTGGAGCAACCTCGGAACGGGTATCAAGGAAAAGCTGAACTTCTCAAAGCAAGTACCTGAAAACTCAATAACACTTGTAACTTATGAAGGATTTAAACAGATAGGTTTTTCCGGCAATGTGTCTGAGGACTTATTTACCGAACTGGTTAACATACTTGGACAAAGTGCCGAAAAATCTGCCCGTGATGCAGAAATTGACTACCAAAAATACCGTGAAAAAATCGGTATGGGAGAAAAGAACACCGTTTGCGACATTGATACATTGGGGTTCGATTACTTGGTCATAGACGAAGCGCACCGTTGCAAGAATGTATTCGAGCAGGTAAAGAGCGATGACGAAGGTAACAAGCGGTATAACATTACTTCTGCTGTTTCCGAAACTGGTATCAAAGCTTTTTTTCATGCCAACTATATTCAGCGAACCTATGGCAACAATGTAATGCTTTTAACAGCAACACCCTTTACCAATAGTCCGCTTGAAATCTATTCAATGCTTTCGCTGGTGGCTTATGAAAGTATGCGTAGGAACGGTATCTACCATATCAACGCTTTCTTTGATACGTTTGTGCTTCCAACTGTGGAATGGACAGCCAACTACAAGGAGGAAATTGTAGAAAAAGAAGTTATCAAATCGTTTACCAACCGGCTCATTCTTCAAAAGCTTATTTACAACCACATCCTTTACAAAACAGGTGAGGAAGCGGGGGTAAAACGGCCGGTTAAAGTCAATTTGCCCAAGATTTACGACACCTCTCCCGAAGGTAAAACGCTAAAACTAAGCCCGGCCAAACAGGTATTGACTTACATTGAGCCAACTGTAAAGCAACGCCGTAACCAGCAAGCAATTGTTTCACTGGCACAGTCCGCCACTTCCGGGAAACTTAATATGGGCGATTTGTTCCGTGCATTGGCGTACAGCCTCGATAATGCCCTTTCGCCTTATTTGTATGTGGGGAATCCCGACCGTCCAGAGAATTACAAGGAGTTTGTTGAAGAAAGCCCGAAAATACTCTTTGCTTGTGAATGTTGTCGAACCGTAAAGGAATACCATGAAAGTTTGGCTAAAAACCTTCCCAAAGATGCTCCCCAGATATTGAAAGAAGTGTCTGGTCAGGTATTGTATATGAACCGGGGAAAAGAGTATTTCAAGTTAATCAAAGAATACCTTGAAAAGGAAATAGGCTACCAAAAAAACGTTTTGTACAACAACACCCGTTTCGATGAAGTTGAAATCATAGATAGTTCTATTTCCGACATCAAAAAAGAAAACGTCAAAGAAGCATTCTTAGCGGGAGTTGTTAAAATTATCATTGGAACTGCGACCATTCGTGAAGGGATTGACCTGCAAAAACGAGGAACGGTCATTTATAACCTTTATCCCGATTGGAATCCGACCGACATCCGTCAGCTCGAAGGACGTATATGGAGACAGGGAAACGAATTTGCTTTTATCCGTTCAGTAATGCCGTTGGTGCAGGATTCGATGGACGTTTTCGTATTCCAGAAACTCGAAGAAAAGACTGGACGAATCAACGACATTTGGTTCAAAGCCGACCGGGGTAATGTTCTTGATGTGGAATCACTCGACCCCCAAGAGGTGAAGCTGGCACTCATAACCGATGTTGTCCGGATTACCGCCTTATACTTTGATGAAGAACGGCGGGAAGTCGAACGTGAACTTAGCCGTGCCAATTCCAATCTATCACAGGTAAACAAAGTGAAAGAAGCAATTAGCCAATACCTTACCGATAAGGATGAACTGGTGCAATGGATTAACCAGTTTTATAACGATATGCTTGCCAAGTCCTGGGTGTTCGATAATGAGAAAGTCGAAAAGAAAATCTCAGAATACAAAAATGTCTCAGACGAAAAAGAACAAGTCAAAAAGATAAAGGACTACCAGAAGAAAAGTGAAGCCTTGAAAGCAGATATTGAAAAAATACAGACCAGCTCATCTGTTTCAGATAATGATTTGTTAGAATGCGCCCGCAAGATTCAGCGGGAAAGCCAGTATTTCGGTCACTACTGGATTGTAAACGAGTTCAAGGAATCCATGACCAACGTTTATAAAATTGAGCGCACCATCCTCAAACCTAAACGCCTTAGCATTTTTGATGACATGAACGGTTTGGAAAGCGAGCTGAAGAAAGATGTAATGAATGCCGAAGCTAAACTCACAAACTACAAGGGCGGTCAGCATGGAGAACAATCCAAGCGTTTTCATGAATTGTTCAAAGAAATCGAAGCCAAAAAGGAAACTCTTGCGGTAAAAGGCAAATCGCCAAAGGAACGGGCTGAGGATTTTGCAAAACTCAACTACTTGCTTCAATACCTCAAAGACGATTACGACCCGGAAACCTGTGTTTTTCCAGAACCAACGGATAAACCGGGCTATTGCCGGACGAACACAAAGCAACCAGGAATACCCATTTCGCCCAAACCTGATTCAGATGATGAAAAACGCATCCGCATTGCCCGGATTAAGGCACAAGCCAAACTCAAAATGCTCGAACTTTTAAAAGTATAACCATGTACCAGGAGAAAAAAGAAATCGTATTGTTTGGGGTTGACCCGAAGCCATTAAAACCGTTTGTCCCTGAAATCAAAATCAGGATGAATAAGGGAAAGGTTTTTGATGTAAATAAGGTCACAACTTCAAAGGAAGTATATGAAATACTGAAACGAATCTTTGGGCGTAATCCTATCCAGGAGAATTTCGTGATGCTGCTGTTTAACCGGGCAAATAAGCTGATAGGTTATTACAAACACACCATTGGTTCAACTTCTGCCACTATTGTGGATATACCAATGCTAATAGGTTTGGCAACAAAAGCCCTTGCCCAGGGCATTGTAATTTCTCATAACCACCCATCAGGCACACTAACCCCATCCGACCCTGACAGGGAACTAACCAGGAATATTTCACAAGCCCTTAAAACAGTAAAGATAAACCTGCTCGACCATCTCATATATACCAACGATGGCTATTACTCTTTTGCAGATGAAGGTACACTTAACGGAATTAACAACAAACCTATGATAACAGTAGAAAATATCATGTCGGAATATCCAGGTATTGACCAGGCTATTTTGCCCGATGCCTTAAAGAAAGATGAATTTGAGTTCATCCGGGAGAACATTGACCTGTATAACGATGATGAAACTATCAAAAAGTACATTGATACGTTTGTGGAAAAGCTCAATGAAGTCATTAATAAGCATACGCCTGAAAAGAAAGTTAAGGAGAAGAAGTCCAAGTCTCCGAAAGAACCCGATGTTGAGAAGAGTTCTACTGAAGAAACTACTACTCCAGTTGAAAAAGTAAGCCTGGAGGTTTCCTTTATCAAACGATATGTTGGATTACATGGGAAAACCAAGGATAAATCCCAAATTCTGAACCTTCTTAACTCGCTTCAAAAAGCCATTATTGAAAAACGTATCCGCAAGACATCGGTTTATTCCAGGGAAATTGAAAATATCCAGGCACAGTTAATCAAATGCTACAACCAAATGGGCAATACTATCAAGGTTAACCTGGACGAAGATACCCTGGATAAATACACTACCATAGCTGAAAGTCAAAAGACGATGCTTTCGGTTACTTACATCAAGCAATATATCAGCATTCATGGGAAAAAGGATGTAAAGGAGAAAGCCAAGGCATTGTTAAGCCGGATTGAGAAAGCCATTGAATCCGGTAAGATTCCTGAAAACTGCCCTTACTGGAACGAAATACAGGAAATCAAATCTTCTCTGGAGAGTTATTTGGCAAACAAGTCTAAAGTTCCTGTAATTACCGAAAATACCTTAAATGGCATCATGTCCTGGATGGTTAGGCGGCAACAAAAAAAGAAAGTAGCCAAATATCTCCAAAAGATTTACGAAACGGAAAGAGGTTTACGGGGAGTTGAAGCAGAACAAGAACCAAATCTGAACGAAGTTCCAGAACCTATCGTAATTTCAAGTTCGGAGTTGGCCGGAATGGACTTTGAAACCATTGGATTAAAAGGCAAATACAAAGATTTAATAGGCGACCCTTCGGTAGGCTTTTCGGCAATGGTATTTGGATTACCCAAAAGTGGTAAATCAACCCTGTGTATCGACTTTGCTAAATATTTAGCCGAAAATCATGGAAAAGTTTTGTATGTTGCCATTGAGGAAGGTTTTGGTTATACCCTCAAAGAAAAGTTTGAACGCCTTGGAGCTATCCATCCCAACTTAATTATTGCAGAAAAAATCCCCGATGATTTATCTCCCTACCAATTCGTTTTTATTGATTCGGTTAGCAAGGCTAAACTAACCAGTCAGGCTTTAACCAAACTCAGAAAAGATAACCCCCAAACTGCTTTTATATTTATTTTCCACACCACTAAGGAGGGCAATTTCCGGGGACAGCAGGATTTCGCCCACGATGTGGATGTGATTATAAATGTTGAAAACGGTATAGCCAAATCAAATGGTAGATTTGGAGTTGGTGGGTCATTGTCAATATTTGGTGATTAACCATAGCAACCACCTGATTTCTTTAATCCATCAAGCTTAAAGTTTTCATCTCTAAAATCAATGATTACTTCTGAAAGCATTTGGTCTGCCTCTGATTCAACAAAAAATTCAACTCCATCTAAGTTTATTATTTTATCTCCTGCGGAAGCTCGGTTTACAACGCTCATTTGAATTGCAGGGCCACAACAGCCTTTTCCAGCAAACAAGCGGATGCCAGAACCAGGCACATCATACTGTTCGATAGCGTTTTTAAATTGTTTTGCTGCATTATCAGTTACTTTCATTGTAGTACATTTTAAGATATTGATAAATTGGTTAGTTCATTACTTTTTAAAATATCCTGCTGAAGTATATCTACCGTTTGTAATCTGATATTTTTGCCCAAAGCAATAGTGTTGAACTCACCACCACGGTTACACAGCCCGCTTCCTGGAAAATAACAGCCATAACGGGAGTAAGATATCCTAACAATGCCAAAACTAGACCAATCACATTGTAGATGATGGAGAAAAAAATATTTAGTTTGATACGTCTTAGTACTTTTCTTGATATTTGAATAAACTCTACCAAACGAGCAAAACTTCCATCCATCAAGGTTACATCAGCGGCCTCAATAGCAATATCTGAACCTGTTCCCCCCATTACGATACCCACATCGGCAAGTGCAAGTGCTGGTGCATCATTGATTCCATCGCCAACCATTGCAACAATTCTCCCTTCATTTTTCAAAGCTTTAATTGCTGCTTGCTTATCATGGGGTAGAAGCTCTGCCTTGTAATTATCAATTCCAATCTGTTCAGCTACTGCTTTGGCAACTTTATTGTGGTCGCCGGTAAGCATAACAATGTTCTTAATGCCAAGATTTTTTAAGGAACTAATTGAATGAATAGTTTCGGGTCGAACTTCATCGGCAATGGATATAATTCCGGCAATTCCATCGTTATTAGCTATTAAAATAGTTGTACGCCCCAAATCAGACTGTTGGACAATCTTTTCCAGAGCTGACGGGCTGATTATAATATTATGTTCTTTTAGGAAATCTTCTTTACCAATCAATATTTTCTGACCATTGTAACTGGCTTCAATCCCTTTTCCAACTTCCGATTTAAAATCATCGGGGTCAGGTATTTCAATTGATTGTGAACGGGCAATAGTTAAAATAGCTTTTGCCAAAGGATGTTCTGAATACTTTTCACCAATGGCAGCTAATTTAAGCACTTCGGCATCTGACAAACCATTTAAGCCAATAATATTCATTACTTTTGGGTGGCCAATGGTGAGAGTGCCTGTTTTGTCAACAACCAAACAATTTATTTTTCCTGCTATTTCAAAGAAGATGCCCCCTTTTATTAAAACAGCCCTGCGAGCCATATTAGCAATACCTGCTGCAACTGCTGACGGAGTGGCAATAGCAAATGCACAAGGACAGGCAACCAGCAATATAGCAACTGCTACTTTAATATCGCCACTGAAGAAATATCCAATAACAGCCAGAACGATTACAAAGGGGAAAAACCAAGTGGTGAAACGGTCAGCAACGGTTTGTATTGGAGCCTTTGATTCTTGCGCTTCTTCAACAAGATGGACAATTTTAGCAAGGGTAGTTTCTTTGCCTACTTTTGAGGTTTGAATTTCCAGTCTTCCACTTTCGTTTAATGTTCCGGCAAATACTTCATTGCCTTTGAATTTCTCAACCGGAATAGACTCGCCTGTAATCGGAGCCTGATTGACCGATGCACTCCCCGCAATAACGATACCATCTACAGGAATGCGTTCACCGGGTCTTACAACTACAACATCACCTGTTTGTAATTTGCTTACTTCAACGGATATTTCGACATCACCCTGTTTAACATTTGCTTTGGCTGGCGTTAAATCAAGTAAGCCACTTATGCTCTTTCTCGTTTTGTCAAGAGTGTAGGCTTCTAATGAACCTACTATAGCCATGATAAGTATAATCACTGCCGCAGGTAAAAATTCGCCGACTGCCACTGTAACAATTATAGCAAATGTCACAAAGACATTCACCGTTATCTTACGGTTAAATGCATCGCGAAAGCCAGCCCGAAAACGCTGATAACCCCCGAAAATTGTTGCCAATACTGCCAGTACGATATATAAATAGGGATGAAATATTTCAAAATGCTTAAAAAGCCATGCCCCCAATGTTAAAAGACCAACTATAATAGGTGCAATTGCAAATACTATAATCTCTTGAAAAGAATAGTTTGCTTTATTTGTAGCCTTTGTATTCATTTTTCGTTTGCCTTTTTTTCCTGTAGTTTCTCTTCATTATTTTGTTTTTCAGCTTCTTTTTTTGGTTCGGTGTTACATCCACACCCTGGGCCACAACCGCTACTTGACTTGTCGAAAGATTGTTTTATTAATGACCAGAGTACCTTCTTTTTTTGTTGTTTTTTATTTGCTTCCATTTTTTTTAGTTTTTAATGACATGATTTATAAAGTACTTGCTTCTAAATCGAAGCGCCACGTTTACAAGCAGGATAAGTACAGGGACTTCAACCAATGGGCCAATAACAGTTGCAAAAGCAGCTTGTGAATTGATACCAAATACAGCAATAGCCACGGCAATTGCAAGTTCAAAATCGTTGCTACCGGCGGTAAAAGCCATTGTGGCTGTTTTCTCGTATCCTTCGCCCATCCATTTGGCAATAAAAAATGTTGTAAAAAACATGAAAGCAAAATAGATAGTATAAGGTATTGCTACGTGGATAACATCGAGAGGCAATGCAATAATATTTTCGCCTTTAAGCGAAAACATTACAAAAATTGTGAATAACAATGCTATGGGAGTTAACCATGACGCTTTTGAAATAAATTTTGAATAATACCAATCGCTACCCTTCCATTTACGCAGTATTACATTGGTTATTAACCCTGCTGCAAAAGGTATTCCCAAATAAATTAAAACAGTAACAGCAATCTCGGAAATAGAAACATTTACTGCTGCCCCTTTAAAGCCGAATAATGGAGGTAAAAAAGTAATGAATATGTATGCGTAAACCGAATAAAGAAATACCTGAAAAATGGCATTAAAAGCGACTAATCCGGCAGCCAGTTCGGTATCGCCTTTTGCAAGGTCGTTCCAAACGAGTACCATTGCTATGCAACGTGCCAACCCGACTAAAATAACACCGACCATTAAGCCCGGATAGTTGTGCAGAAAAATAATAGCCAGAAAGAACATTACCAACGGGCCAATAATCCAGTTTTGAGTGAGCGACAAGCTCAATAGTTTTAGATTTTTAAACACCAATGGTAATTTTTCGTATTTCACTTTAGCAAGTGGCGGGTACATCATTAAAACCAAACCTATTGCAATAGGGATATTGGTTGTACCTGAGCTTAGCGAATTCCAAAAACCTGAAATACCGGGCATGAAATAACCAATAATGACCCCAGCAAACATTACAAGGAAAATCCATAGTGTAAGGTATCGGTCGAAAAATGAAAGTTGTTTTGCTGTTCCCATAATATTAATTTGAAAAGTTGACAATTTGAGAATTTGAAAATTGGATAGTTTGGAAATTATATTTTATAACCAGATACTGTAATGCTGAAAATGCCTGTATCTCCGCTTTTAAAACTTGCACTTTCTTCTTTGGAAATGTGTTTTTCAAGAATATCGAGCGGAACTGAAATTTCCTTTTGTTTGTGTATTGTTACGTTTTTGAAACCTTGCTTATTAATAATTTCAAGGTATTCATCAATTCCGACAGCCCCCGAAACGCAACCAACATACATTTCAGCATCCTTACGTAAATTTTCGGGTAAACTGCCTTTAAGAACTACATCGGAAACACAAAAATGGCCATTGGGTTTTAATACCCGTATAATTTGGGCAAAGGCTTTATTTTTATCGGGTACTAAGTTTAATACACAATTAGAAACCACAACATCGAAGTTATTATCGGGTAATGGCATTTCTTCAATATCGCCTTTTATAAATTCAATGTTTGCATATCCGAGCTTTTTAGCGTTTTCAATAGCCTTGGCAACCATAGCGTCAGTAAAATCCAGACCCGTAACTTTGCCAGATTCTCCCACAATAGCCCGTGCAACAAAACAATCATTTCCAGCGCCACTTCCAAGGTCGAGAACATGGTCGCCTTTATTTATTGCAGCAAATTGAGTAGGAATACCACAGCCCAAACCCAAATCAGCATCAGGGTTATGACCTTCAATATTTTTGTATTCATCACCAATCATGCTAATTTCTAACTCGCCACAACAGCTTGAATTACCACAGCAAGATGTTGATTGCTTGGCAATTTCGCTGTATTTTTCTTTAACAACCAGTTTTAAATCTTCTGGTTTCATAATTGTGGTTTAATTTGTTCAACATAGAATTTGTAAAAACCTTCTTTTATTTCGTCCCGTACCCTGTGAAATTCGCTCCAAATGTATTCGTCTGTACCGGTAACGTGTGAAGGGTCGTCAAAGCCAATGTGTAAGCGGTGTTTTACTTTGCCCAAAAATGCCGGACAATTTTCATTTGCGCCACCGCAAACGGTAATTACATAATCCCATTCTTCGCCTAAATACATATCGACTGAATCGGAAGTGTGGTGGCTAATATCTATTCCGGCTTCTTTCATAACCTGAACTGCTTTTTGATTGAGTTTGCCTGATGCTTCGGTTCCTGCTGAACAAACTGTAATGTTTTTGTCGAACGATTGTAAAAAGCCGTGAGCCATTTGGCTGCGGCAACTGTTTCCTGTGCATAAAATCAATACTTTCATACTTTTTAACTTTTTTTTATTCTCTGAAATCCAAAAATTAACAGCATTTGTCGTTACAACAGTCTATCTTACTTAAAAAATCATCTATTATGATTTTCATTTTTTCCACAATTGCCGGGTTTAAACAGTAATTTGTCTTAACCCCTTCAACAGTTCCAACAATCAGCCCAATCTTCTTCAGTTCAGTTAAATGCTGATTAACAGTAGTGCGACTAAGGGGCAATTCTTCAGATATATCTCCGGTTATGCAAGTTTTCTTTTCGGAGAGATACTGAATTATCTGCAACCTGGCTGGATGCGCAAACGCTTTAAAAAATTCTGCGGTTTGCTGTAATTGCTTATTAAACAATTCTGTTTTTGCAAATGCCATAGCTAAATATATTGACGTAAATATACGTTATATTTTATTATGACGCAAACATTCGACATATAAATATGTATTTCATTTCGTCTATTTTTTAGCGACTACATTGCCCTTTATTGTTAGAACAACGGTTGCGTTTTTAGCATTGGAGTTCACCGTAATTGTTTTAGAAAAAGTACCGACAGAGTTTGTGTTGTATTTCACTTTGATAACACCCGTTTTACCAGCAGGTATTGGTTCTTTAGGCCAATCGGGTACAGTGCAGCCACATGAAGCATTTACATTGCTCAATATTAATGGTTCTTTAGCTTTGTTGGTAAATTTAAACTCGCAATTACCATCAGCCCCTTGAGTAATAGTACCATAGTCATGAGTTGTTTTAACGAAAATGATGGAATCATTTGTTGTGTTTTGTTTTTCTTGGGCAAATAAACCTAAAGTTACGAAACACAGGATGAAAACTATAAATACTGACTTTTTCATAATATTTGAGTTTTTAATTTATTTGTTCAGCAATTACATTACTTACATGAGTATGTAATTTGCCATTTTTCATTTGAATTTTAGTATTCCCATATTCGGCAGCCATAGGACTATGTGTAACCATAACAATTGTTGTATTGTGGTTTTGGTTAATTTCTTTCAAAACACCCAGTATTTCTTCGGATAAACCGGGGTCAAGGTTGCCCGTTGGTTCGTCAGCAAGTAATAAGTCGGGATTGTTAGCCAAAGCCCGTGCGATAGCAACACGTTGCTGTTGACCTGCCGAAAGCTCTTTAGGGTAATGCGTGGTACGGTCATCTAAACCAACCCATTCCAATAGTTCCAACGCTCCTTTTCTGTTTTTAGCTTTATCGCTGTTTTTAACATTGAGCGCAATCATAATGTTTTCCACGGCAGTAAGGTAAGGGATAAGAGCGAAGCTCTGCATTACAAACCCAACATGGTTGCTGCGGAAATTAGCAAGTTCTTCTTCTTTATGCAGGTTTATTTCGTTGCCATTATAGACCATTTTACCCGATGTAGGGCGCAATAGGCCGCCCAGCATTAACAACAGGGTTGTTTTGCCCGAACCCGAAGCCCCGGTAATGGTTACAAACGAACCTTTTGGTATGTCGAGTGAAAGGTTATCAACCGCATTGATGGCTCCATCGTGGCGTTGATAAGTTTTCGTGAGATTTTTTATTTGTATCAGCATATTTTTTATTTGAAGATGAGTTAATTTGAAAATAATATTTAATCTTCTTGCATATTTGAAAAAGGTTCTATTTTACCGGCCAGGTATGCAGGAATGAGAGAACCTATTATCGAAATTAAAATTGCAACAACAATAGAGTAAAAGAAGTACATATAAATAGGGTTTACTGCGATTCCGGAAAATTGTGGCCCCAGCCACATAGCGCTTAAAGTACCCAAAATATAACCGGCAATGCCACCCACTAAGCCCATTAAAAGAGCTTTAAGTACAAGAATGTAATAAATATATTGTTTGTGGTAGCCAATCATACGGAGAATTCCTATTTCTTTTCGGCGTTCGTTAACATTACCCCAGATATAATTACCAATAGAAATACCGCCGACAAAAACAATGATAATTAGAAATACCAACGATATTTTACTCATCAACTTGTTATTTTCAATTTGGGTAGAAACTATCTGGCCGATAGTAGTAATACGCGTGTCGGGCAAAACATTACGAAGTTTCCCTAAAAGGCCTTCAGATATTGCGCTGCAACAGCCCATAATTTCGATAGCACTGATTTGTTCGCCAGTTCCTAAAAGAGCCTGAACGGTATGCAAGTTTGCAAATACACGGTCGTCATCGACAGTGCCGGTTTCGGGTAATAACTTAGCAACAGTGAACTCTTTGTCCATTATGGTTAGCTTACTACCTTCTTTTAATTTGAGCCTCGAAGCAATACCAGAACCAATAAAGCAATCGTTATTTGCTAATGTATCAATCCCTTTTCGTTGCAGTTTTGCATCGGCATATTTTTGGGGACCCGATGGAGCACAGCTTGCGGCTGCCTGTTGACCTTGTATTCCGCCTCTTTGCCATATAGGTTTCGATGCAATTTCACTTTTAGGTAAAATTCCGGTAAGTACAATGTTTTCGTTTCCAACCTTAATCCTACGGGTTAGTTTTGGAGATATATTATCGACACCGGGAATGGTAGATGTTACCAATTTTTCCACGTAATCTTCGGGGAATGTAGAAGCGTCAATGTCAGCGGCGTAATAATTGTCAACGCTTGAGGACTGCGGTAATACAAGAATATTTGCCCCTAAATTGTCAAGATTCACGGCTACAGCTTTTTCCGATACAACCGAAAATGAACGGATACCTACAATTACGCCAATTCCCAGCGTTATAGCTAATAAACCCGAAACAAGCTGCGATTTTCGGTGCCAGAGTTCTTTTAATGTTAAATCTGTTAATCTCATAACTATTAATTTAAAAATTTGAAAATGAGTCAATTTGAAAATGGATTATCTACCGCAACCAGCTGGGCCGCAACCTGGGCCGCAACCACCTCTGACAGGTGTTTTGGCTGCTGCAACTAATTTTGCTGCATCGGGTACAGTTGTTGATGTGCCAGCTACCTGTCCTTGTTTGTTAATAACTACAGTTACGGATGCTTTAGTCGATAATTTATCAATACGAAGTTGGTTCATAAAACCATTTTCTTTGCTGTCGTCCATATCAACTTCAACAAACACGGCTTCGTTATTTAATTTAGCAACAGCATCTTTTGCAATTTTTATTACTTCTGTTCTATCAACAAACGATTTTTTGGTGAATACAACAATTGCATGTTTGCTGCTGGCAATTGCTGCATATACTTCTTCCAGTTTTGGAGATGGAACAAGAGCTGCAATGTTTTCGGCAGTTGCTTGAGCAAGAACATAGCCACCTGTTGGTTGACCTTTTGAAGAAATAACCAATATGAGAGGAATTGGCGCTCCTGCTAACCGCCATTCAGCTACCAATGAAGCGTTAGCTGCATCATCGCGGTTCATTTGAATAACAATTGCATTTTTATAAATGCCATTAGCACCTTTGGCTATTGTTGTAGCTTTATCGGTGTCGGTTGCGCCCGTTCCGGTTACAACTACAAAAACTGCTTTCCCTGCTTTTTTTGCTTTGTCGAGTTCAGTTTGCACACCTGATGTCCCTTTTTGTACAGGCTGTTGCGTAGCTTCTGTTTTTTGCTGAGCATTATTGTTCGCATCAACCTTGTTATTTGCAGCGTTTGGATTGCTACATGCATTGAATGTTACTGCATTTACCAGAAGCAGTGTTAAAAGCTGCCATTTTTTTAAAATTGTCATGTTCCAATTGTTTAAGTGGTTAAAAAATCTATTTTTGAATTTGATACAGAGAGACTTTAGAGAATACAATCCACCCGACTTGACTTTATGGGTTCAAAGAAACTGTTGAACAGTTGTAATTTTTTTTCAATTAAGGGATTGCAAAGGCAATAATTAATTTTTAACCCGTCAATTGTGCCTTGGATTAAACCTAAATCTTTGAGTTCTTTCAGGTGTTGCGAAACAGTAGTTCTGCTTAATGGCAGATAGTCTGAAATATCACCGGATATGCAGGTTTTTGTTTCAGCTAAATGTTTTAAAATAGCTAAACGTGCAGGATGCGAAATAGCTTTAGCAAATTTTGCAAGCTCTTGTAATGATTCGTCGAAATTTTCAGCTTTGTTCATAGTTAATTATATCTAATGATGTAAACATACGACATTGTTTTGATGTAAAAAGTTAAAACATGTTAATTTTTACTAATTCTTCTGTGTAAACGCTTTTAATCCATTTTCAAGGTATTCTACAAAATTATCTGCATTCAGGTCATAAGCTTTAGGTTTTGCAAGCTGCTGGCCATTGTTACTAAGTAATACATAGTAAGGTTGAGCGTTTACATTAAAGTGTGTAATCTGAAAATCAGCATTTTTTGTACCTATGTTTTTTTTCAACTTACCGTCGTAATTAGAAATAGCCCACTCCGATTGGGGGAGTTCTTTTTTATCATCAACATAAAGCGCGGTAACAATATATTTTTCACGTAGTATTTTAAGCACTCTCGGGTCGGCCCAAACCCTCGCTTCCATTTCGCGACAGTTAACACATCCATGCCCTGTAAAATCAATGAATAATGGTTTGTTCTGTTGTTTTGCACAAGCCAAAGCTTGATTATAATCGAAATACCCTTTTAACCTATGAGGTAGTTTTAGAAAATCGGCATATTTTGGTTTATCGCAAAGTCCGGTATTGACAATATGACCTGGAATGGAATATGTTTTCTCAATATTATCCCTGATAATTGCATTCAGGTTAAAATCTTGTGTCTCCTGTGGAGGCAAATATCCGGCAAGGGCTTTTAAAGGAGCGCCAAACATGCCAGGTATCATATACACAACAAATGCAAATGTGATAACTGCAAGAATGATACGGGGAGCACTGATATGTTTGATTTCGCTGTCGTGGGCAAATTTTATTTTTTTCAATAGATAAAGACCAAGCAGTGTAAAGATTACAATCCAAAATGCAAGGTAAACTTCCCTGTCGAGAATACCCCAATGATAGGTTTGGTCTGCGATGCTAAGAAATTTTAAACCCAAAGCAAGCTCTAAGAAAGCAAGTACTATTTTTACAGAATTTAGCCAACCACCGGACTTCGGCAGACGAGCCAACCAAGATGGGAAATAAGCAAACAAAGTAAAAGGTAAAGCAAATGCAAGAGAAAAACCAAACATTCCAATAACAGGTTTCAGTACTTGCCCACTGGCCGATTCAACAAGGATAGCCCCAACAATTGGCCCTGTGCAGGAAAAAGATACAAGTACCAGTGTAAATGCCATGAAAAAAGCGCCGAGAAAACCACCTTTATCCGCTTGCTTATCAGTTTTTGTTACTAACCACGATGGCAATGTAATTTCGAACATACCAAAGAAAGACAGCGCAAATACCATAAATATAAGGAAGAAAAAAACATTCGGAAGCCATGCCGTGCTTAGCCAATTGGCAAAATTTGCACCCAGTGTAACTGCAACAATAGTACCGATAACGGTATAGATAGCGATAATTGAAAAACCATAAACTAACGCCAGAATACGTGATTTAGTTTTAGTCTCTTTATTGTGCATGAAAAAAGTTACAGTTAAAGGAATTATCGGGAACACACACGGGGTAATTATTGCTGCCAATCCGGCAATAAAAGCTAAAAGAAAAAACCATAATAAAGAACTGTTCTTTTCATTAAGTTTGGTTTTCTCCTGAGATATATTTGTTGCAGTAGTATTGCTGGCTGCAAGGGTTAATGTATTCTCCGGTTTCAAAGATAATGTTGTATCGTTATTTTGGACAAAAACCGCTTTACTGTATCCGTCAATATTAAAAGAAAATTCAATGTCTTGTGGCGGAAGACATTGTTTGTTGTCGCAGCACATGAAATTTAATATACCCTTAATTTTGAATGGTTTTGTGGAACGAATTTTAATATGTTGGGTAAAAGTTGCAGTATTCGAAAAATATTTGAGGTTCATACTAAAAGTAGAATCGTATTCTTCTGTTGCTTTGGGTTCAGCTACTTTACCAATTAACTGGAAATCGTTACTTTGTTGGAAGGAAAAAGAAGTTGCAATTGGGCCATCGGCAGGGATATTTTGCGAATACAAGTGCCAGGTTTTGTCAATGGTGGCTTTTAAATATAAAATAGCAGTTGAGTCACTGGTTTTAGTTGTGCTGAAAGACCACTTTACGGGATTAAGTATCTGTGAAAATGAAGTAAAACTGACAAACAAAAATGCAAAAAAGATTATATATTTTTTATTCATAAAAGCTTTATCTGTATGTGAAAAAACGGTTATTATAGTTTTGTAGTCTTTAATTCTTTGGCCTGTGCTTTATATTTCAAATAATCGGCATCGTATTTTTTTATTGATGTTTTGAATTCTTCAAACGAAGGCAAAGTGCGGAAAGGCCATTTATTAATAACATATCCATCTTTAAGCAGTAGAATACCCGGGTTGGAACGGATAACCGTTTTCAGGGCTGTTCCATCAGTGAAATAAATTGGGAATATCGGTTTTGTTAAAGAAGCGAAACTATTCATTACATCATTTGAAGAGCCTGTTAAGCCAATAAAAGAAATATTTTCGTTCATACATTTTTTTGCGAATGCATTAATGGCCGTAAAGCTTTCCTTATTTGTTTTTCCCAGATTATAAGCAATCAAAATAAAATGGTAATCCGTTTTATTCAAAATAGAATCGGTTAAATCATCCCCTTGCGAATTGCTAATAGTAAAGTCGTGAATTGGAGCCGCTATGGATGGCTCAATAACTACCTTGCGTTGGTTAATAAATTTTATTGTAGACATTTTTATACTGTCCTGCCAAGGCAATGTTTCGGTGGTATATTCTTCTTCTTTGCCGGTTTCGGTATTTTTATACACTAAATACACGTCGGCTTTTTCGGGAATAGAAACCATTTGGTCGGCAATACGGTTGCCAACTTTCCAGGGGCGAAAATCAATTAAAGCGTCGTAGCGTATCGCGTAAAACTGCATTCCCATAGCTATAATTATCCCCACTACAATGATGCCATTTTTAAACCAACCCGAAAGCATCGTATCATTATATTTATTACGATAGCTAAATACAATGACAGCACAAGTGATAAAAACCAAATTTTTGAAAAAGGTTTCCCAATTGGTCATTACCAGAAAGTCGCCAAAGCAGCCACAGTCGGACACCGGATTTTTTATGGCCAGATACAGCGTTAAGGGTGTAAAAATTATCATAAACAATAACGTTCCCCATGAAAAGAGCCTCATACGAACTCCAAAAAGCACAACGAAGCCGATTAAAAATTCTGCTAAATTCAATAACATCCCTAAAGCAAGGGATGCGGGTAGCAGCCAGTTTAACCCAAAAGCAGATAAATAATCGTGGATTTTGTATGCCGAACCGAGCGGGTCAACCGCTTTAACAAAACCTGAGAAAACAAATATTAAGCCGATAAAAATTCGGGCAAAAATAGCAGCGGTTTTTCTCATACGTGGAACGAACAAATAAACTATTAAATCTATAAGCATTAAGGCTGCCAGCGCAAGAATGATAATTTTTATAAAGCTCATTGTTTTCTGGTTTTATGTTATTTTTGAGTTAACGATGCAAGTTTTGCATCGAGTTCTGCACCCCGTAAATCTTTTGCTATTACTATTCCATCTTTATCAATTAAGAAATTAGCAGGAATAAGACTTACACCATATTTTGTAAGAATCTCGGATTTCCAAACTTTTAAATCGCTTACATGATAAGTCCATTCAAGACCGTCTTTGTTGATAGCATTCGTCCATGACAATTTATCCTTGTCCAACGAAATACTAAAAACGGTAAAACCTTTTGTTTTGCCGTTTTCGAATGTAGAACTTTTATATTTTTTATAAGCTGCAACAACCGTAGGGTTTTCCTTCCTGCAAGGGCCACACCACGAAGCCCAAAAATCGATAAGCACCAATTTCCCTTTTAGGGAACTTAAACGAATTATAGAATCTTTAGGGGTTTTAAGAATGATTTCGGGGGCTTTGCTGCCAATAGTTACAGCATTAACGCTGGCATTATAATTAAATTGTGCTTTTACAATAGAAGGCGCAGTATCAGCAGGATTATCTATAGTCAACAGTTTTAGCGATTCGCTGGAATTGGTTTTTAAATATTTACCCGAAACAGATATCGTAATTAAAGCAATAATGGCTACTGAGAATATTACAAGTTTACTTTTGTTCATATTTGTTATTTCTAATGTTGCGAACATACGACATTGTTTTCATATAAAAAACATAAAATTTGTTAATTTTTCATTTATTCTGTTTTTCACAAGGACATGGGAAAGCTTTGTGTTTCTTGTATTTGCCTTGAGTAGCACAACTATTTGAAATGATTGCTAAAGTTAGAACAATGGCAATTAGGCTGAAAAATTTATGAATATGTTTCATTAAAAATTTATTTCCTGATATTTTTTAATAAAAGTGTTTATTTCTGCTTTAATGCTATCACGAACCAATCTTGTTCTGGTAAGAATTTCGTCATGTGAGCCTGTAAAAGAGGCTGGGTCTTCAAAAGACCAGCCTAACCTTTTTGTTACACCGGGAAATATAGGGCAACGTTCAGCGCTGGCTGCGTTGCAAACAGAGATTACGAAATGATATAAGCGACCTTGTTTGAAGAAGTCGAAAACACTTTTGGTTTGATTGTGTGATATGTCAATGCCTATTTCGTTCATTGCTTCAATAACAAGCGGGTTAATAACGCCCGGTTCAAAACCTGCGCTTTCGACCTCGAATTTATCGGAAGCCAATTGCTTTAAAAAAGCCTCGGCCATTTGACTGCGTGCTGAATTATGCACACATACGAATAGTACTCTTATTTTACCCATAGCTTACTATTATTTACATTCGGTTAATTATGGTCAATGCTGCTGATGTCTTTAAAAAACTCATCGAACATTGATTTATACTTAGAAATAGTTGAATTGCAAAGGCAGTAATTGACTTTTAGCCCGTCTATTTCGCCATGTATCAAGCCCAGTTCTTTTAAGTCGTTTAGGTGTTGCGATACGGTACTGCGGCTTAACGGCAAAAAATCGGATATATCACCAGAAATACAGGTTTTGGTTTCGGCCAAATATTTAAGAATAGATAACCTTGCAGGGTGAGAAATGCACTTTGCAAACTTGGCCAGTTCTTGTAATTCGGTGCTAAATGCATCTGTTTTAATCATAATTGGGGAATTAATTGGTTTAAAACACTACATTATTTTGCAGGCAGTTTTTTGATTTAACGCTAAAACAGGGATATGACTTGTTTTAACAACCGAAGGAGTTGCGCCGCTATCCATTACTAATTTATCAAATAAACCTCGTGGTTTATGGCACATAACGAGGATGTCGGGTTTGTGTGTTTTTATAAATTCATGGATGCCTGTAACAGGTTCATTGTCGAAAGGTGTTTTAACAAAATGCAGGTTAATTTTGTCATAATTGTTTTTGTTGTGCAACTCTGACAGAACATGCTTTGTATCGTATTTTTCGACATTAATCATTTGTGGAAAAACAGGGTAAACATGAAATGCCTCGATACTTGCATTTGTAAGTTTTGCAAAAGGCACAATTTCCTTTATTCTGGTAGTAATATCAACCAATTCGGTTGCATAGCCAATCCGGTCAATATTAAGTGAAGAATAATCGTGAGGTACTGATAATACAGGACAAGCAACATCATTAATAAGGTCGGAAACATGACTGCCAAAGAAGGTTGTTCTAATGCCTTCATTGCTTGCTCCCATAACAACAAGGTCGATATTGTATTTATCAATAACAGTTTTTAACTGGGCATTATGAAACTGACCATTTTCAACTATTAATTCAGTTTGAGCATTTTCAAAATTGAGTTTAAGCTCGCTGAAAGCATCTTTAATATATTTTATGGCATATTCCTTAACGTCAGTGTCTTTTGTAGTGCTGGCATGGTAAAAGAACAATTTTGTATTGCTTTTTACGCTAAGACTAATTGCATATTTTAAGGTGTTTTGCGTGCAATTGGTAAGGTCGGTAGGAACTAAAATATTTTTCATATTCTTTCAGCTTTATGTTTATGACGTAAAGATACGACATAAATTGATAAAAAAGGATTTTATAGTATTAATTTATTGTTAAGGATTTGATTAGTTCATCAACCGAATAATAACCCGTATGCCTGAAAAACTCTTTGGCTTCCTTGTTTAGCAATACTTGTGTTGGTATGGCAGCAATGCCATAATATTTCATTAAACGTTGGTTTTGGGGCAACATGATATTTACAAAAACAACATTAACCCGGTTTGGGTATTTGGTGTTGATGTCTTTATAAAACTCAACGAACATTGATTTGTACTTAGAAATAGTTGAATCGTAAAGGCAGTAATTGACTTTTAGCCCGTCTATTTCGCCATGTATCAAGACCAGTTCTTTTAAGTCGTTTAGGTGTTGCGATACGGTACTGCGGCTTAACGGCAAATAATCGGATATATCGCCAGAAATACAGGTTTTAGTTTCGGCCAGATATTGCAATATTGCCAACCTTGCAGGGTGTGAAATGGCTTTTGCAAACCTCGAAATATTCTGTAATTCGCTATCAAACTTTTCTTTTTTTATCATATCGTTTAAATTGTTAATGCACTTCACCAAAACTTACAATACAGCTTAAAACCATTAAAACAACACCAGTTGAAACACCTACATAAAGCAAATACCGTAAATCTCCTTTGTTTTCATGTAGGATTTCTTTCAGTCTAATAACCAATTTTTTCATGGCTAATTTTCTTTATGACTTATTGTCAAACTTTTAATTTGGTCATTGGAAGAATAATATATCGTTTGACTGAAAAACCATACTGATGACGACCTACTAACCGATTGAAAAGAAAAATGAAAACCACCCCACGCAAAAAAAAGAAAAAGTATGACAGCCCTTCCCTGCAAGCCTCACTTCGCTACCAAACACTTGCTTTCTTGCCTCCGCAACTGCCCCGTTGATAGTTTCTGCCTAATTCAGAAGTCATAACTATTTAATAAACAGGATACGATTAAATACTTTTATAAAAAATCCTAAAAATGTTTGTTGATAACAAAAACTGTTCGTTATTTTGCGAATGACTAAATTCATATGATATGGCACAACAACAAACTGAAAATTATACCGAAGATGAAATCCTTATTGCAAAGTTTTCTAAGGCATTAGGGCATCCGGCAAGGGTCTCAATCCTAAAATTTTTATCAACTCTTGATTCTTGTTACTTTGGTAATATTTGTGACGAACTCTCTATTGCAAAATCGACTGTTTCTCAACATTTGGATGAATTGAAAAATGCAGGACTGATACAGGGCACCATAGTGCCTCCTAAAGTTTATTACTGCATTAATAAAGAGAATTGGAAAAAATCACAAGAAATTTTAACTGCATTTTTCGAAACAATTAAAGTGTCACAATAACTATGAGAAGAGCAATATTAATTATTTCAGCTACTATTATCACTTGCACAAATATAGCAGCTCAAACAATTTCTGGGATTATAAAAGATGCTAAAGACAGTACAACCTTACAGTTTGCCAGCATAGGCGTTAAAGGGACTAATGTAGGCACAGTTTCTGATATCACAGGTAAGTTTGCACTTAACTACAAAGCGAGTTCAAAAACCGAATTAATTGCAAGTTTTACAGGTTATAAAGCAAATACGGTTAGTATTAACGGGCATGAGAATGAATTAGTAATTTACCTTGAACCTGATGTGAAAACTTTAGATGAAGTATCTATTGTTGCAAGGCAAAACGCTACTTCAATGAATACAATCTCAGCAATAAATGCTCAAACTATCTCTTCATCGGGAATACAGCGATTGGCTTGTTGCAGTTTGGCCGAATGTTTTGAAAACAATGCAACGGTCGATGTTGGCTATTCCGATGCTGTATCAGGTGCAAAACACATTCAAATGCTCGGACTATCTGGTATTTATAGCCAAATATTGGTCGAGAACCAGCCTTCAGTGCGCTTGCTTTCTTCAATGTATGGATTAAATTATATTCCGGGCCCTTGGTTAAGCGGGATTAGCATATCAAAAGGAACATCATCGGTGGTTCAGGGTTACGAAAGCATGACAGGTCAAATAAATATTGACATCAAAAAGCCCGAAAAAAGCGATAAATTTTATTTGGAATATTTCACCAACGATTATTTAAAACAAGAACTTAACCTTAATACTTCCACTAAAATTAATGACAACCTTAGTACCGTATTTTTGGTGCATGGTGCAACTGTTCAACAGGAAGTGGACAGGAACAACGATAGCTTTCTGGATGTTCCAAAATCAAATTTATTCATAGGTTCAAACCGCTTTTTTTACAACAAAGCAAACAAAATCCGCAGTCGTTTCGGTTACGATGTTCTTTACGAAGACCGTACAGGCGGTCAAACTGGATTCGACAAAGAAAAGCCTACAACAAATCTTTACGGTGCTACTTTAAACGCACGTCGAATTCATATCTTTGAAAATACAGGATTTTCAGTTAATCCCGAAAAAAACAGTAGTATCGGAATAAATGCCAACTTCGTGTATCACGAGCAAAATTCAGAGTTTGGTTTGAATACTTACAAGCCATTACAAAAAAGCGCCTATTTTACAGCCCTTTACAATACCGATATATTCAACAACAAACACAAAATAAGCACAGGAGTAAGCTATATTTACGACAATTTAACCGAAAAGCTAAACGACACCACATTTTTGAAGGATGAAAATGTTGCAGGAATCTTTGCAGAATACACCCTTACAACTACTAAATGGTCAGTAATTGGAGGAATACGTGCCGATTACAACGGTTTTTACAAGCAAAACTATATTACACCGCGCTTGCATGTAAAATATACACCAATTGATAATTCAGCAATCAGGTTATCGGCAGGGCGTGGGTTGCGCAGCGCAAACATTATACCCGAAAATATTAGCTTGTTAAACTCGTCACGCCAGTTGATTTTTGCCGAAAAATTCAAAATGGAAGATGCCTGGAACGCAGGGATTTCTTTTACCCAAAAATTCTTTTTCGACAACGACCGCAAAATAACCCTGAACACAGATTTTTACCGCACCGAGTTTGCCAACCAAATTATTGTTGACCTTGAACAGCACACCAATACAGCCATTTTCTATAATCTTCAAGGAAAATCATATTCCAATAGTTTCCAAACCGATTTGATAATTGAACCCTTAAAAAGTTTTGAAATAACCCTTGCTTATCGTTTGAACGATACCAAAACCACCATTAACCACCAGTTAATTTCAAAACCTTTGGTTTCAAAACACAAAGCATTGCTTGCCCTGCATTATTCAACACGTTACGAACGATGGAATTTTTCGTTTACAACCCAATATCATGGCGAAAGCCGTTTACCCAATACAAAGGACAATCCTATAAATTATCAATTACCCGAATTTTCGCCCGACTATTTTATTCTACATGCCCAAATAACACGCAAATTCAAGAAAATGGAGTTTTATGTAGGTTGCGAGAATTTAACCAATTATAAGCAAAACAACCCCATTCTTGCATCCGATGACCCATTTGGGCCATATTTTGATACCTCCATTATATATGCCCCAATTTTAGGAAGGCAGTTTAACTTTGGTTTCAGATTAAAAATTCAATAATTTATAACTTAATAAATAATCATTTTATGAAAAAAATTGCATTATTAGTTTTACTGGCATTAAACTTAAGCACAGTAGCATTTGCCCAAAAACAAAAATTTGTTGAAGTGCTTTATTTTCATCGCACAATTCGTTGCCATACGTGCGAAACCATTGATAGCACCACAAAAGCATATATTGGCAAAGAATATAAAAAGGAATTGGCATCGGGCGATGTTACATTTAAATCAATAGATTTTCAGGCAGAAAAAGAAAATACCTTAGTAAAAAAATACGATATAAATGGGCCTACCTTACTCATAGTGCATCACAATAAAGCCAAAGAGACTAAATTCGATTTAACCGATACAGGTTTTTCAAATTCTGTATCCAATCCATCAAAATTTAAAAACGATATAAAAGAAGAAATTGACGAATTTTTTAGGTAGGGGCATTATGAACGAAAAATATGGAAACAATATTGTTTCATGTCAATTATTTAGTTCCCTGCACTATATGGTCTTATCGTAAACCTCTCAATTTAGCCTTTTCCTAATGTTTGCGGTTAAAGCCTTCCATCTTATATTTTTCCAAACATACCCGGTAACGGGTGTGTTTGGAAAATAGTAGAAAAGGTAAGTGGTTTAAATGGAGTTGATGTTTAAAAGCGGAAAGTTATTATTAGTTCATTTGTAGAAAAATATCCCGTGTGCCTGAAAAACTCCTTACCCTCTTTGTTTAACAGCACTTGCGTAGGTATAGCAGCAATGCCGTAATATTTCATCAAACGTTGGTTCTCAGGCAGCATAATATTTACAAAAACTACATTCACACGATAAGGGTATTTTGCTCGAATGTCACTCATAACAGTTTCCATACGCTTACAAGCGGAACAACCCTTTGCGCCAAATTCAAGAAAAGTAACTTCGTAGTTTAACCCATTTTTAGCGTAGTTGTATGCAGAATCGACAAAAGCCGATTCCGAATTTTGTATTTCGGAACCAGCTTGTGCTTTAATGGCTTTTGAAGCGTAGCTGTTTAAAGTATCTTTGAATGCGAAAAGCAATACTAAGAACAAAACAGAAAGCACTAAAAAAGACCAGGTAATGAATTTCTTTAGTTTAATAGTCAACTGTGGCTTTCTCATAAACAATTTCAATTACTTCGTTTGTAACAGGTGTTTGCCCTTTAATATAACCGAGGTCGGTAATACGCATGTATTTGTAATTGTTAATACCCGCTTTTTCAAGTATCTTTTTGCCACAATCAACAGTACAGCCATCAATAAGTAAAAGGTTAGCTGTTTTAAACATTTCGATAGTAGGTTTGATGTCAGCGCCAACGGCAGCCAGACAATTCATTTTGCGAATTTTATTAACGCGCAATTTACGGGCTACCAAATCAGTAACTTGTCCCAAATCACAAGACCCCGAACAAGCAATTACGATGTATTCGCCGTTATCGCACAGGCAGCCTTTTTGATTATCAGTTGTACTCATTTACGGTTTAATTTTATTGTAAATACCTTTTAAGTATTGGTCGTAATAGCCTTTTATTGTTTCTTCTACTTCAGCTAAAGGCTTTACAGGTACAAGGTCGGTAACTTCTTCATACGTTAAGCCAGAATTAAAGAGCGTTTCCGTTGTACCCCAAAGCATATTTGAAATGGTTTTAGCGGCTTCTTGTTCATCCATGCCAAAAGAAACAGCCAGCTCTTTAAGTTTTTGAATCTGAAAATTGAAATAAGTATGGCCCATTGCACTAATAACAGCATAAGCCTCAATTTTAGAATCACTAATTTCAAAGGGATTGCCCAACGATTGAAGAACATTAAGAAGTTTTGCTTTTTTATCTTTATCAAAAGAAGCTGAAAAAGCAATTGGGTTTACTCCCTTATTGATAATAGATGAAGCACTTGGGTTCATCCGGGCAATATTTGCAAAGCCATTTAAAATAGCCGTTGCTTTTTCAATATTGATTTTTGGCACAAGCGACAGCAAAACAGTGTTTGCAGATAGATTACCTTTTAACTTTTCGAGAGTTTCGACTGTAACCGGTGGGTGAACTGCAAGAATAACAAGTTCGGCATTTACAACATCAGCCAGATTACTTGTGATTGTAATTTGCGGGAATTTGGTTTTTAGATTGTTTAAAGCACCTTCGTTAATGTCGAATACCAGTGTTTTTTCAAAAGAAATATTTACATTCTTAAATGCCTGGAGAAAGATATTAGTAATTCTTCCACCGCCTATAATTCCAATTGTTTTCATGGTTTAAATGTATTTAGAAAGGTTAAACATAAAATGTTACTCTACATATTTTGCAATATTTCTTTTAATAATGGGCATTATAACCATTACCACCGGAAGTGCAACTACAAAAGCAAGTCCCCACGATTTCATCCATTTGGCAATAAATCCGGCATGGTAGCCATAGTTTACCGATACACTTACGAATGTTACAATGAAGGTCATTATAGTAATCATAATGGTTAGCGTAACTTTCATTTCGTTTTTCTTTGCAATTTTCATCAGAATATATTTTTTTGGTTAAGGACTGATGGAACACCCATATTAATATTCATGCGTGTTTACTCGCTTCGCTCATGAGAGAAGTTGTGATTATGCAATTGTGGGTGTTTCATTTTTACTTATTTTTTAAAATTTGAATTATTCCAGATTAATAAAATCATTAAACATATTTTTAGCTAAGAGCCAGTTCTCCCAATTAATACAATATTTCACATAAGGCGGTTCGATTTGTCCAATAATCAGCCCGGCGTTTTTCAATTCGGTAAGATGCTGTGATATGGTAGAATTTGCAATAGGAAGCATATTTGATAAATCGCTAAAACAACATGAACACTTTTTTGTATTTGCAAGATGGCGCATAATAACAATACGGGCAGGATGCCCCAATGCTTTTGCAAAACGTGCAAGTTTAATATCGTGTTCAGTGTATGATATGCTTTTCAAAAAAGCCATTTCCAACTTAATTGATTAAAATATAAAGTTGAATAAATACCCTACTATCATAATACCTGTTGCTACTATACCAACAAAAGTTAATATTAATGGCAGTTTTAAAACCTTTTTAAGTATTATCAATTCAGGAAGGGATAAGCCAATAACAGCCATCATAAAGGCTAACGAAGTTCCAAGCGAAGCACCTTTTTCGAGTAAAGCAGAAACTATGGGAACAATACCGGCTGCATTAGAATACAATGGAACGCCAATAAGCACAGATAAAGGCACGCTATACCAATTAGATTTGCCCATGAGCGAAGCCATAAATTCCTGAGGGACATAACCATGTATTATTGAACCAATTCCAATTCCAATTAAAACATAAATCCAAACTTTATATAAGATTTCTTTTACCGATGCGAATCCAATTTTAATTCGGGCATCAAAAGTTAATTGTTCTTCCTGATAGAAATTTTCTTCATGACCTGTTTTGTAAACCCAATCAGCAACCCAATGTTCAAGTTTTAGTTTGCCAATAATATAACCTGCCGTAATAGCAATTGTTAAACCTGTAAGGATATATAATAGGGCAACTTTCCAACCAAATAAACCAAATAAGAGGATTACAGCTACTTCATTAATCATTGGGGCTGCAATCAAAAAAGAAAAAGTGACACCCAATGGAATCCCTCCTTGGATAAAACCCAAAAATAAAGTAACCGCTGAACAAGTGCAAAATGGAGTAATAATGCCAAGTAAGCTAGCAAAAATATTTCCGGTAAATAATTTTTTGCCTTCTAATGCTTTACGAGTTCGTTCGGGTGAAAAAAAGGTTCGAATTACACCTACAATAAAAATGATAAAAACAAGCAACAAGAATACTTTGGAGGCTTGAATAAGAAAGAATCGAATGGTATTTATCAGATTAGCCTGAGTTTCAGTTAATGCTTTTACTCCTTTTATATCACAACTGCAAATAGACAATGAATTATTATTCACCTTTTGTAAATTGAAAATTTGACTTAACAAAAAATCAACCAAAGGTTGTAAATAATAGATACATGCCAACCAAGCGGTAAAGAGAAAAATTACCTTGGGTAAAATTTCGTATTTTGATTCTGATGGCTGATGATTCATATTTTTTGTCGATAATTGAAGGTGACACTTACAAACGTAGCCAGAAATGTCTTTGCCAAAACCATAATAGATAAAGAAACTTTCATTTCATTTTTTTTAGCTATTCTCATTTCATTAAAGTATAAAGTTAAATAAATAACCTACTAGCATAATTCCTGTTGCTACTATACCAACAAAAGTTAATATTAATGGCAGTTTTAAAACCTTTTTAAGGATAATCATTTCGGGTAATGACAAACCTATTGTAGCCATCATAAAGGCTAAGGCAGTACCCAGAGAAGCCCCTTTTTCGATTAATACAGAAACAATAGGAACAATACCAGCCGCATTAGAGTATAATGGAACACCGATTAAAACAGACAAAGGCACGCTGTACCAAGCTGATTTACCCATGAGCGAAGCCATAAATTCCTGTGGCACATAACCATGTGCGCCAGCACCAACAGCAATACCAACAGCAACGTAAATCCATACTTTGCCAACAATTTCCTTTACGGCATTGTACCCAAAGCGGATGCGGTCGGATAGTTTTATTTTTTCCACGCTGACGCCTGTGTTACCAATTTTGGTTTTATATACCCAATCTTGTACCCAATGTTCGAGTTTTAGTTTGCCAATGATATACCCTGCTGTTATTGCAATAAATAAGCCTGTAAGGACATAAATAAGCGCCACTTTCCAGCCAAACATACCAAAGAGCAATACAACAGCAACTTCGTTAATCATTGGGGCTGCAATTAGGAATGAGAAGGTAACACCCAACGGTACACCCGATTCAACAAAACCTAAGAATAAGGGGATTGCCGAACATGAGCAAAAAGGGGTTACAATACCAAGTAAGGAAGCCATTACATTGCCTGTAAATGTTGATTTACCCTCTAACATTTTGCGAGTTCGTTCGGGCGAAAAGTACGAACGGATAATACCTACAAAAAAGATAATCAAGGCAAGTAACATCATCACTTTTGGCACTTCGTAAACGAAAAACCGTAACGATTCCGTTAAGTGTGCGCCTTTTTCCAAACCCAAAACCGAATCAATAAACCAGTCGGCAAAAGGTTGCAAGTAGCGATATAGTAAGTACCAAACAGGCAACAACAAAAAAGGGATTATAATTTTTTTATTCAACTTCATAGTAGTAAAGCTTTGTGTTTCGGGTAAACCCGAAACGATTTTACAAATTTTTTATTTACAACAACAACATGAACTACCTCCTTTAGCAACGTTTTCGTTTAGCATTGCATTAATATCACCAGAGCAACAAACACCTGAAGGGTTAAACTCCTTACAATGATTGCCAGTGCAAGCTCCGGTTATTTCTTTAATGTCTTTAAGTGTTTTTGCACCGTTTTGAATAGCATTTTCAATTTCTGCTTTCGTAACTTGTTTGCAATGACAGATAATTTGGTTCATCATTTAAATAAAGAATAAACTGATATAATAAATACCAACCAGTATAAACAACACAGCTATTACACGCCTAAACCAAAGTTCAAATGTTTTGATATTGTTGTATAATTTACCGACATTACCCACTGCAAAAGCCAATAACCAAGCAAAAACAATAACAGGTAAACCCGTAGCAATAGCGAATATTACAGGTAAATATAAACCGCTTGCGCTTGCAACGGTCATAGGTATAAGCATAGCAAAATACAAAACGCCACTGTAAGGACAGAAAGCCAGCGCAAACACCATACCTAACAAAAGAGTACTCCAATAGCTTCCTTTGCCATTTTCGCCAATACGGTCGGTTAATTTGTGTACTCCCGGAAGGTTAATTTTAATAACGTTAAGCATGAATAAGCCAATAACAATTAATAAAGGGCCTAACAACTTTTCGCCCCAGCCTTGAAAAAGCATGGAAACATTCATTTTGTTAGCACCAAAGAAAAGTATTACTGCCAAACCCGTATAACTTATTGCACGCCCAAGCGTGTAAACAAGTCCATTAATGAATACACGTTTACGGTTTTCAATATCACGGCTAATAAACCCTATTGCAGAAATATTAGTAGCCAAAGGGCAAGGACTGATAGCTGTCATAAGTCCCAAAATTATTGCAGTTAGGAAACCATATTGAGAATTTTCGAGAATACTTCTAAGAAACTCCATGCTAATTAACCTTTAATTGCTTGTTCAACGGCTTTTTTGATTTCTTCTTTCATTTTTTCAAGGTCTTGTGCATTCATAAAACCTTTGTCGGTAATATCAATCTTTTTGTTGTCACAAACTACTAATAAGGTTTGACCGCCAACGCCTAATTTTTCGGCAATAGCCTTGCTGCTGGCATCGTCAAGGTTTAAACCTTTAAAAGAGTATTCACCTTTTTTAATTTTATCGGCATACAGTGTTTCAACAGCAAGTTTTGCATTGCTTTCGACCGATTCGCAAGTATAGCATCTGCGGGTAAAATAAAAATAATACACTTCAACTTTAGTTGAAACAGTGGTTTTGACGTCAGCTTTTTTGTTGTCTTGTGCGTTACATGAAAAACTGCCAAACATCATAATCAGGGCAAAACCGAATATTGCAATTTGCTTCATAACCGTAAAGTATTTAGAGGTTAATATTTAGATAAAACTTGTTTTATTTCGTCAGCCGAAGGAACACGGCCTTTAATTTCAACTTTTTCATTCACTACCAGTGCCGGTGTAGCCATAATGTTGTATTTCATAATATCAACAATGTCTTCAACTTTGGTAATTTTGGCATCAAAGCCGTTTAGTTCTACAACATCACGGGTAATTTTTTCGAGTGTTTTACACTTTGCACAACCAGTGCCTAAGATTTTAATATCCATACGTTTTATAATTAAGGTATTTCGGGAAAGCCCGAACTATATTATCAAATTTTTTTAACGCTTAAAGAATGCAGAAAATGAAAGTTTGGCATCTTCCCAATTCTCACGGTTAATGCAGTATTTTATATAAGGCGGATTAATTTCACCTTGTATTAAACCAGCTTTTTTCAGTTCCTTCAGGTGTTCAGAAAGGGTTGAACGTGCAATGGGTAATTCTTCAGCCATATCACCACTGTAACAACATTTGTCGAGATTGTTAGCGAGGTAATCGAGTATGAAAACCCTTACAGGGTGTGAGAGTGCTTTTGCAAATCGAGCAACTTTCTCCTGCTTTTCTGTGTAGTATTTTTTTTCTTCTACTTGCATGTTTAGTATTTCGTCTAAAAACGAAACAAAGGTATGAAAAGTTTCAAATTACAATCATAAAAAAAGTATTTTTTAAAAAAAAAGGTATGATGGTCAGGAGAATTATCAATTAATTTTCAGATAATTCAAAAACACACAGATTAACGCAGATAAACTTTTTATCGACTATTCAGATTTTAAGCGATTTTTCTGCTCTTTAGCAATACTCTCAGGTGTAAAGTCTTTTTCTTTGCGAGGTAAAAAGAATCCTTTTATGGCATTGGAATTGCGAATACAAATTTGTATATGATTCTTTTCCTGAATCCCTGCTCCGGGGAAAGCTGGGCCACCTTCAGTAAAAACGCCCCTTGCAGAATCGAATAATTGCAGCTCAGTAAAACCTTGTGTTTTCTTTTCTTTGAGCATTTGTTCCAAAATAGCTTGGTGCATGTATTCAATGAGTGTACAATCAAGTTCCCGGATAATCTTATCCTTATGTTTGTCGTGGCTTAAGTCTTTATTCTTAGGCAATTCCTTATTTAATAACTCGTACTCAGCTTCCATTGTTTTATAATAAGCTTGGAGTAAATGTATTGACGAACTGTCGAGTAAATCAAGACAATAGCCCAAATGTATTACAGCACCTATTACAGCTGGTATTTTAATTTCTCCACGTGCTTTTTTGTCTTTTGCCCAAAGCATTGCACGGTCGTAGTTGTTTTCCCAGAAATACATGCCATGACCTAACCAGTCATAAGGTTTGTCACTATAAACTATATCGTTCGGATTATTAAGAAGGGAGTTGCAAGTTTCTGCATCGCAGCCGTGAAACCCTATAACAAGATTTGGGCGGATGCTATACATGAATTATTTTTTTATTGGAACAACAGCGGCGGCTAAATGAGGGTAGTTTTCGGTAAACTGACCATCAGCATCTAAAATTCCGGCCATAACAAAAGTATGTAAAGCTTCTTTTTTGGAAACTCTCTTTTTTAGCCTGTCTTTAGCCAAATCTGTAAGCCGTTTAATTTCTTTTTCGCTCATTGTGAATACCTTTTGATGTGGTATTGTTGTTTTTGATTCTTTTACAAAGATATGAAAAATTTGAATGATTGTAAATCTTTAATTTGCATTGGTGTAAAATCTTGATAAATTTGATAGTTGGCGGCAACCGTACCGACGATCAGCTAACTTTAACGAAAACGATAAAAGCGAACAGAAATGACAATAATCCTTCCAAAAGTTTTGAAACTTGTTACCGAAAACAACACAAATGAGATATGGCAATATTTTGGAGATGTAAAAACCATAGACAATATTCAAATTATAAGCACTGACCCTTTTATAATAAAATCGTCAGAAACAAATTATTTATTGACAAGCAATAAGGATTATCAAGACGAAGGGGATAATGACTATATTCTTCTCACCACAAAGATTCCCAAAAGGGTAGATTTAAACGCTGGAAAGATAAAAATTAAACGCTGGTTAAAACACCCTCTTTTCCAAAATAAAACACCAGACGAAGTTGTAACCACTTGGGTTGACAAATTCAAATTCATTAAGGAAAACGAGCAACAAAACATCAAAGGACTAAGACCGCCACAAATTGGTGCGCTGCACTCTATTTTAGCTCATATTCACAATGCAGATGACAAAGCAATTGTGGTAATGCCAACAGGTACAGGTAAAACTGAAACTATGTTGGCAACTTTGATTTCAAATTGTTGCAAAAAACTACTTGTTTCAGTTCCCTCTGATTCTCTTAGAACACAGATTGCACATAAATTTATTACGCTTGGATTACTTAAAGAGTATGGCATTGTTGATACATCTTGCATAAATCCAATTGTCGGTATAATAAATAGTGGTTTTGATACCATACAAGACTTACAGGACTTCGTTGACAAATGTAATGTCGTTGTCTCAACAATGGACTTGCTTACAGATTTTTCTATTCAGCAAAAAGCGATACTAAACAATTCTTTTTCTCATTTTTTTGTTGATGAAGCTCATCATTCAGAAGCAGAAACGTGGAAAGACCTTATCAATAAATTCGACAAGGAAAAAGTTTTTCTTTTTACAGCTACACCTTTCAGAAATGACGGTCAGAGTTTACAAGGAAAGCAGATTTTTAATTTTTCGCTCAGAAAAGCACAAGAGCAGAAATACTACAAGAAAATTAATTACCTACCAATTAGAGAATACAATAAGAAATTTGCAGATAAAAAGATTGCAGATAAAGCAGTTGAACAATTGAGAGTAGACCGTGCCAATGGGTTTAATCATTTTATTATGGCAAGGTGTAAAGATAAAGTGAGGGCAAAAGAGGTTTTTGAATATTACAAAGACTACACAGAGTTTAATCCTGTTTTAGTTTACACTGGAGTTGCAGGTTTAGGCGACAAAATTGAAGAAATAAAAAGGGGTGAGCATTCCATTATTGTATGTGTAAATATGTTGGGAGAAGGTTTTGATTTGCCTAATCTTAAAATTGCGGCTATTCACGATGACCGACAAAGTTTACCAATAGCGCTTCAATTCATTGGTCGTTTTACAAGAACATCTTATGACCAATTAGGGAATGCAAGTTTCATTACTAATATTGCTTATCCGCCAATCCACGAGGAGTTAGACCAGCTTTATGCACGAAATTCTGATTGGAATTTAATACTTCCCCGTTTAAGTGCAAATGCAACCCAAAAGGAAATTGATATTAAATCCTTTTTGGACAACTTTAATAACCTTTCGGATTCTGTTGTCCCTTTTCAACAAATAAATCCAGCAATGAGTACTGTGATTTTTAAATGTGCAGTAAATGTTTGGAATCCTTCAAATTGGGAAGAAGGTTTTGAAGGAATTAATAATTATGAACACGTTTTCAGTCGCCATAGTAACGACACGTTAATAGTTATCTTGGGGAAAATAGAGAAAGTTGAATGGGGTAGATTTGAAACAGTTCAAAATTTGCAATGGGATTTAGTTGTTGTACACTGGGACTTAAGACCTAACATAAATAGGGTTTTCTTAAACACTTCAATAAAAGGATTTTCAGGTGAATCACTTATGGAAGCTATTTTTGAGGCGGGCAATACAACTCAAATTTCAGGAATGAACGTATTCCGAATATTCCATAATGTAAATAGGCTTTCTCTTTACAATGTAGGAACAAGAAAGGGAATAGGACAAGATATAACCTTTCAATCCTATTACGGCAAAGGTGTGCAAGACGGAATCAAACTTATAGAACAAGGAACACTTATTAAGAATAATATTTTTGGAGTTGGCTATAAAGATGGAGAAAAAGTGTCTTTAGGCTGTTCCGTTAAAGGGAAAATATGGTCATATCAGAGAGGAAACTTAGACGAACTAACAAAATGGTGCAAAATAATTGGTGAAATTGTTGAGAACAATGCCATTGACCCGAACGTGGTATTGCAACACACATTAGCAATTGAAAAATTGCAACAAAGACCTGATGTAATGCCAATTTTAATTGATTGGAATCCTGAAATGTATGAGTATACAGAAAGCCGATATACTATAAATATCAACGGTTCGACTTATGACCTTTCAAATACAGAATTGAACTTATTGAATCCAGGTGTTGATGTAAATCAAAGTTTAAAATTTAATGTTGACACAGACGAGCATTCCATTCAATTTGAAATTGAAATAGGACTTAATCAAGCAACAAACGAGGCATATTATAAAGTCAATAAACTGACAAATCAAAATTGCACGATTCAATACGGTAACAAGAATGAAAATTTGGTAGATTTCTTTCAAAACACTACACCTACTTTATGGTTTGCTGATGGCTCACAATTATTTGGAAATCTTTTTGTCAAACTTAAAGTTCAACCGGATGTTCTTTCCAAAGAATTAATAATTACGGATAATTGGACTGGTGTTGACATCAGCAAAGAATCACAGGATATAGCTCCCTACATTCAAAATTCAATTCAATATTATTTCATTGAAAAAATAAAAAACGACTATCAAATTATCTACGATGATGATGGTAAAGGTGAGATTGCGGATATTATTGGCATCAATGATTCTGATTCTGAAATTGACATTCATCTATATCATCTTAAATATGCCCAAGATGGAGCAGTAAGCAATAATATTGACAACTTCTATCAAGTATGTGGGCAAGCAGAGAAATCATTAAAATGGAAACATAAAGACGGAAGAGAATTTTTTAATCATCTATTCAAAAGGAAAACTAAGACACTTGGAGGGAATAGCTGTAGCAGAATAATAAAAGGAACAGAAGACGATTTAGAGAATCTTTTAAATCAAGCTAAATGGACTAAAGCAATGCGATTCCATATCTACATTGTACAGCCTTCATTAAGTAAAGCAAATGCTTCAAATGACATCTTATTATTGTTAGGAAATGTTCAACATTACCTTTCAACAGTAGGGAACATTGAATTAAAAGTTTTTTCAAGTCTGTAATTGACAAACTTTAACAATATTGACAACAATTAAAAACAACAAAAAAGGCAATTACCAACAATGGATTGAGCTTACAATAAGATAATACCCAATCCATTGCTGAAAAATATTATTTCAAAGTATTACAAATTCATTCACATCCAGACATTCAATTTCCATGTCCTGCTCAGTTGAAGAATATTTTTTCACTACCGAAATAAATTCCCGGAAATCAATTGGTTTTTGGACATATTCGTTAAATCCGGCATTCAGGCAGATACATTTTGTGTTATTTACTACAGTTGCTGTTTGTGCAATAATAGGAATTTTAGGGTTAATCTTTCTCATCTCACTTAATACCCCGAAGCCGTCAATTTCTGGAAGTTTTAACTCGGTAATAACCAAATTGAACGATGGATTTGCATTAAATATCTGAACTGCACGTAAGCCACATCTTGCATGTAGGATTTCCACATTACAGCCTTCTAATAACTCTGAAACAAGGAAGTAACTGGCTTCGTCATTGTCAATGTATAGGATTTTCGTATTCATAAGACAATTATGTTAATCTTGTTTACTTTACAAATATAATAAAATGCCTTTAATTAATGGTATTTAATTAAAGGTAATAAATATGACGTTTTTTTTCTTTTTTTGAGTATGAAATCAAAGGAAGAAAAAGAACTTAAAGATGAAGATTTGAAAAAGCTTGCGGCCAGAATCCGTTCGCTTCGTTTAAAAAAAGGATACAGCAATTACGAAAACTTTGCTTACGAGCATGATATTGCCCGAGCCCAATACGGCAAATATGAAAAAGGTGAGGATTTACGATATTCAAGTTTGTTGAAGGTAATTAGGGCATTAGGTGTAACTCCTAAAGAATTTTTTTCCGAAGGGTTCGATTGAAAATAATTGAACAATACGTTTATTTGTAAGGAAATCTGTTTGTTAAGACTATACAACGGTAAAACGTGTTTGCGTTCTAATGCTATTTGATTCCCACTAATGCAAACAGAAATTCATCTACACTTATATGTTTTTTTCTTTTTGGATATATTTTTTGGTCGTAATGGTAAATTCATTTAAATCAAAAGGCTTTGCTACAAACTCATTAAACCCTGCCTCCAAACATCTTTTCTCCATGTTATCCAAAACACTTGCTGTTTGAGCAATGATTGGAATATCCGGCTTTATCCTACGAATCTCATTTAAAACGGTAAATCCGTTTGCTTTGGGCAACCTAATCTCGGTAATTATCAAATCAAACGAAGGATATTTCTTAAACAACAGGATTGCAGATGTACCACATTTGCAATGTGTAATTTTAACATTACAATTTCTCAAAATCTCCGAAATGAGGATATAACTTGCTATGTCGCTGTCGATATATAGAATTTGCTTATCCATAATTTTAGCTTTTTAATTGATTTGAATTCCAAAACCGTTTCTTTAATCGGATTTCAATCCATTTTCAACTCAAAATCAACCGTTTTTCAATCGAAATTGAATTGGTTTTCAAAAAGATTTCAATCGAAGAGCTACCTCTTAGGTCTGAATTTTGCAATTTTTATTACTATTCGATAATGATTGCAAAGTAAAAACCTCATACTCGTTTATCCCCGGCTTCTCTATCAAATGATACCAGGTTAAACATCTCTCGCATTCGGCTCCTAACCCTTATTCCGTATAGAGATTCTATTTCAGAACTGTTCAGGTTGGTTGTTATGTGTGTTATCATCTGCCGGGAAACAAACATATCGTACCGGGACAGCAAGATTTCGGTCATTACATTACATTCGTTGCCGTAGTATTTCAGATTGTTCTCAGTTCCCAGGTCATCGAAGCAATACATTTTGGGTTTATCCTGGTTAAAAGCTTGTTTGCCGTATTTCAAAATAACCGAATACCCTTCCTGGATAAACTCAAAACTCACATCCCGACAGGATTTCATAATGTACCTGTTATCGCCTGGTTGAAAAAACCGTAGCAAATTCATCAAGGTTGTCTTACCACACCCAACCGGGCCCGTCAGCAAAATTCCTTTTTTGAGCGAAATGCCATTTTTCATGCAGATTTCTTCATCTTTCAGGATGTATGCCAGAAGTTTGGCAATAAGGTCATGGTCTTCTTGGTAAATCCTAAATTGTTCACCATAGAGTTCTTTTCCTTTCCGTTCAATAATCCGAACGCAGGTGTCAAAATCATAAAGGTTCGCCATAGTCTTTACGGGTATTAAGTTTTACAGCGTTTTGCTTAGTTTCGGGTTCGTACCTGGACGTATTGAGCATCCAGTTATGAGCTGCTGCGTTCCAGTTTTTCATTGGTGTTTTTCCACCAACCTTCCAGCCATTAGCCTCAAAATGGTAGAAGAACTTTCTGGCTTCAACTTCGGGATATTGTTCTGCTTTGAAGAATGCTAGAGCATCATCGAGATTTGGCGGAATAAATACCTTTTCTTTTTTTGGCGCAACTTTTTTTCTTTTGGCCTCCTGGGTGAGTTTCTGTTTTATAGTTTCCCCATTTTTTTCAAAATCCGAATTTTCAATTTCAGGAATTTGAGCTTGCGTTTTTTCCCCTCTCTCTGTTTTATTGTTTATATACTTTATATTATTTATTGAAGGGTGCAGTACTGGTGCAGTACTTGTTTCACTTTTGCACAAGTTGTTGTGCAGTACTTGTTCCGATTCTGCACAAGTAGGTGGTTCAACTTGTGCAATACTTGTGTCAAAAATGCACATGTTCACCAAACTGCCTTTTAACGGGTTATGCGTAGGTAAATACTCGATATATCCCCAATGATGTAGGTCATATAAACACTTGTAAAGTGTATGGTGCGAACCTATCTTACTGAACTTGACAACTTGTGTCCTAGTCACAGAAATTGGATTTTCAAACCGGTTCATATTCCAAAATTGAAATAAAGCATGGTACAGGCTGATATGCGTAGGATTTAGCCTATCATCAATTGTCGCTTTTGCATAAAAAGCTGAAAGGTGACGGATGTAGTTCATGCCGCACTCGTTTTAAAGGGTGCAACATTCAGAATAGCTTATTCTGCTTCTTATTGTCTAATAGTACTTTTTGGATGTCTTCATAATCGTAATACAATGCACCGCCAATTTTCGTAAATGGAAGAACGCCATTTACACGTAAGTTTTGCAATGTGCCGGGTGAAATACTCAGGAGTTTTCGAACTTCTGGCGATTTTAACCATTTTCGGGAAGGTTGTCCGCCGTGTTCTTTTAGTAGTTTCTTAAAATCTTCAAGCAACTCAATTCTGAGTTCCCGAAGGTCATCGGTGGTTACAATTTGTGCTGGCATAATGATATAGTTTAAAATGATTCATTGCAAAGCAAATTAAATTGCCAACGCAAAACCAGCCACGGGGGCCACGTGGCCCCCTGTTAAACACTTGTATGTCAGTAAGAAAATTTTTAAAAATATTTTATTTGGAGGATTGTGTTCTTTAAAAAAACATAAGCATTGCTTTCAATTTATTATTTTTGTACTGATTTAAATACATTTGCAAGGAGAGAGATGTATTCCTATAGTAGCATTCACAAGTATCAGGTTGATTACTGGTATTTGCTATTAATTAAATTCTTATTCCAAAAATGACAGATAAAGATACTATCCTTTCAAAACCATTAGACCAGTTTGCGCTAAGTGACGAATTTCTTGAAATGGTTCGAATAAATAATTTTAAAAACCTTGGAGAGATTGTGACTATACCTTTGGAGCAATTATTAAAGCTACCCTATTTTGGATACAGGGTATTAACCGAATTGATTACTATCCTTAATTGCTACCATATAAAATCTCCGTTAAATGAGTTTTAGAGACTCTTGTTCACTTCATTTAACATTTTAATAATTAAGTCTTTCACTGCCTTTTTAGTACCTATCTCATTGTAGTAATATTTCTTTCTAAGACTGGAATACCCAATTTTCCCTTTGGATTCAGGGGAGGTGCTATGTTCAGCAATAAGTTTTAACATTTGAGTTAAATTCTTGTCACTTAAAATTTTACATTCTGTAAGTATTTTGAGGATATAACCAAATTTGGCAACAGAAACATTCGAATTTATTACTAATGAGTTCGATTCATTTGAATTACCAGTGTTTGCTTGATAATTTATTTCAGGTTTAATACTTCTTTCGAGGTAACAGATTTCTTCGAGCAGCCAACTTGTAATTTTTTCTTTAATAGATTCTTCAGTAGGCTCAAGGATAATATTATTTCTCATTTGAATCTGATTTACCTGTTTTAGGTAGAAGGACAACTTTTCTATTTTTTCGTCATGAGTTTCTAATGGTATGATTATTTGCTCTATTTCGTTGATAATGTACCATAGGAATTGGTTAGAGTTGAAGTTTAATTCAACAAGTGCAATTTTAATATTTTTGACTTCCCAATTTTCTGATTCAACAATAGGTTCGAGAGTTTTTATCATTGTATCGAAATACATTAGTTTTCGAAATGTAACGGGCTTAACTAACGGATGATGCGCAAATTCTTTAATGGGAGCAATAGCAATTTCAAGTAAAGTGGGAGGAGTTCCGGCTATAACAGATTTAAGTTTCGTTAATTGCTCTTTGAAATGAGCCGATGCAGTTCTTTTAAATGAAACGGTTGATTCGGCATCATAGTTAAAATAATCCTTAAACGTATCTGCCAGGAATCGCATCAAAGCAACAACATGACTAATCATTTGGTCTATGACTAATTGATAGTCGGTAGATTTTTTAACTATATCTTCATCAAGATAATTAAACAGCCTTTCTATTAAATGGCTTAATCTGGCTTGATGATTATGGATATATGTAGCGGTGTGTCTTTCTTCCGAGAATGAATAGGCTGTTCCTACCATTTTCTTCTTAATAATTTCCTTTTGGGTTTTGGCAATATCTATGCAACCCATCAGCGAACCCAATTGGTCTGGTATTGGGTTTCGCTCCGGGTTTATCTTTTCAAGCACAAGTTCATCAAGTACTTTCAGTTCATACTGCAATGAAAGATTTTTCCCATCAGACATTGATAAATTTCATGTAATGATAGACTGCTCAAGTTTCCGTACCCTTTATTTAGTATACGTATTTAGATTGTTTGAGTTAGCAATAACATATCAATTATCATTAAAACGTCAATGCTCTGAAAACGTTACGATTAGAGATAAGTTTATTTCATCGCCAACGCTTTGGGTGGTGTGGTAGTTTTATTTGCCAGTCTACTACGAAGGTCACTCATATCTTCACTAACCTTTTGCTCAATTACTTTTGCATAAATCTGGGTTGTTTTGATGCTGGTATGACCCAATAATTTTGAAACGGTTTCGATTGGAACTCCATTGGTAAGAGTTACGGTCGTTGCAAATGTATGGCGGGCAATATGGAAAGATAATGGTTTTTCAATACCACAGAAATCAGCAATCTCTTTCAGGTAATTGTTAAGAATTTGATTTGCATAAACGGGCAAGAGTCTGCCTGTTTCCAATACCCTCGGATTGTTCTTATATTTTTCAATAATAGCCATTGCTTGTGGCAATAAAGGCACACGAACCGGAATGTCGGTTTTATGACGACAGGTATTAATCCAGTACTCACCATCAATGCCAAGGGACATGTTTTGAGGGGTCAGTTCATAAACATCAATATAGGCTAAACCTGTATAACAACTGAACACAAACATATCTTTAGCATGTTGCAAACGAAGGGATTTAAACTCTTTTTGTTCAATTGTAGCAAGCTCGTCTGCTGAAAGATATTGTCTGTTTGTTTTTAAGAAATTAGGCTGAAATTTTTGGAATGGGTCTCTATCGAGCCACTCGTTTTTAATGGCAAGGTTTACCACTTTTCTTAGTCTTTCGATATGCTTCATAACTGTGTTTTGCCCACATGGCTTCTTGGGCTGGAGCGGTTTATATTCCTTCATGAATTTTTCGTACCCAACTATAAACTTATAGCTTAGCTGAGAAAGGAATAAATCAGAGGTGTGAAGAACTTCCTTGATGTAGAGTTGGAAGTATGTTTTAGTGGTGTAGTAGTTTTTCATGGTTCCCCATTCCAGGACATTTTTCATCTGCTCGTTGTGATAGTCAAACAAGCTCATTAGCGAATGTTCCTTTTCTTCGATACCCAAATATTTATTTTTGACACCTTCAGCGGTAATCAATTGCTTTTTGAGTTGGAGATGCTGATAGCATTCTACCATTCGGCTGCGGATTTGTTCCAGGTATGTGTTCAGTGCTTTTATTTCTTCGCCTTTGCCTTTGGCCATCCCTTTGCCCTTACTCCAGTTATCTACATCAATGTCCTTTTTGATTGACACTTCAACTCTTTTTCCATCAACAGTAATTCTGGCATAGATGGGAGCTTTGCCTTTTTTTTCCTTTTGTCTTTTGAGATAAAAAACAATTCCGAACGTGTTTGTTGTTGTCATACAAAATACGATTTAGTTGTTATTAATTCATTTTAAAAATCCGGTCACCTTACCATCCGAAAATGACCGATTAAAACCTATCAAAAACACCTAAATAATATTATTCAATCAATTGTAAATAAATTACTTATGTGCTATTCGGTGACCCAAAAGTAAAATTTAATTTTGGTATCCGAATAGGTCACATTTTGGTTGAAAATAATTGTTTCGATTTTGTATCAGAAAATAATAAAAGCCCGTAAATCATAAGATTTACGAGCTTTTATTTTGGGTTGATACCCATTTTGTCGGGGTATCTCGATTTGTATTTTTCGTATCCAGATTCCATAGGTGTGAAGCCATTCCCGCGCGGAGTTAATTCCCGGTATCACGAGGGACCGGTAACATTTACACCCGGTGAGGATACCATCATTTTTACACGGAGCAATTACAGCCACCTGCGATTTGGTAAGAGCAACGACGGCATCAACAAGCTCAAGCTTTTCCAGGCACATTTGAATAAGCTCACCAATAAATGGGAAGGAGTGGAGCCGTTGCCGTTTAATTCCGATCAGTATTCGACAGGGCATCCCGCTTTGGCCGATCATGGCACTGTGCTTTATTTTGCATCGGATATGCCCGGCGGTTTTGGCGGCACCGACATTTATGTTTCGCAACTCGAAAAAGATGCCGCTGGAAAATCGCGCTGGGGAAATCCCCGGAACCTTGGTCCTGACATTAATACTCCCGGTAACGAAATGTTTCCTTTTGCCGATGAGAGCGGAAATCTGTGGTTTGCTTCCAACGGTCTGCCCGGCATGGGCGGTCTCGATGTTTTTGTTGCCTATGCCCGCAACGGAGCTCTTTCCAAACCTGTCAATCCCGGTAGTCCCATAAACAGCCGCTTCGACGATTTTGGGATAATTACCCGCAACGGTGGCCGCGAAGGGATGATCACTTCCGACCGTTACGCCGAAGTTGGCAACGACGAAATCTACTCTTTTACCCTTAACAGCCTTTCCATAAAAGGAAAAGTGTTTGATATTTCAAATAAACAGCCTCTCGAAAAAGCAGTTGTGCAGCTCATCGCCGGCGACGGCACTTTTGCCTCGCAAATTGAAACAGGCGCAGACGGAAGCTTCCGGTTCCCTTTGAAATTCAACAGTGACTATACTATTAAGGTAATCAAGCAAGGCTATACTGCTGCAGAGGAAAAGATTGCCGCCGTGGGGTCAAATTCTTCCGTCCTTAGCAAGGATATAGGACTTGATAAAGCCAAAGCTGTTCTTTTGTTTGGCACCATTGCCGATAAAAAATCGGGCGAAAAGCTCGAAGGCGTTGAGATTTATATTATCGACACCGTAAAGAAAGCCATGGTACTCGACACCACAACAACAACCGATGGTAACTTCCGTAAAGAACTGACTACGGTGCAGATAAACGACCGTTTAGGTTACAATATCCTCCTGAACAAGAAAGGCTATCTTACAAAAAAGATAAGCTTTAAATATACGGTTACCTCAGGCGAAATCAACCTGAACGATTTTCTGGAAGTTAACCTCGATAAAATTGATGTGGGAACCGACATTGGTAAGCTTTTGCAGATTAATCCGATTTACTTCGACCTCGGAAAGTCAACCATTCGACCCGATGCTGCTGCAGAGCTTGATAAGGTTGTACGTGCCATGCAGGATAACCCCACTTTGGTGATAGAACTCGGATCGCACTCCGACTCCCGTGGCAGCAATACCGCCAACCTGAGCCTATCCGACAAACGTGCCAAGGCTTCAGCAGAATATATTATTTCCAAAGGAATAGACAGGAGCCGCATCTATGGTAAGGGGTATGGCGAAACCATGTTACTGAACCGCTGTGCCGATGGTGTTAAATGTTCGGAAGAGGAACATGCGGCCAACCGGAGAACCGAGTTTAAGATTGTAAAGTTATGAGTTGGATAGTTGAAATGTTTCGAAAAAGGAGAAGGATTATTTATCAGGTTTGTAATTATCTTGTATCCTTATCTTTGCAAAGCAATCCGGATAGTTATCGTTTATATAATCGATAAGCTTTTCGCGGATTGCTGTGCGAAGATCCCAGTTTTTGGAAGCGTTGGAACTACTTAACAAAATTCTGATTTCTTTGTGCCTGTCGGTAGTGTTTGTTACCTGGACGTTCTGAACGCGCTTGTCCCAGTCGGAGTTTCCTTCCAGCATTTCAGGTAAAACTTTCCGGATTTCGTTCACAGGAAAATTATAGTCTACATACAAAAAAATTGTACCTAAAATATTGGAACTGGAACGGGTCCAGTTTTGAAATGGCTTTTCGAGAAAATAAGTTACAGGAAGGATCAAGCGACGCTCATCCCAAATTTTCACTACCACATAAGTAAGTGTTATCTCCTCAATTCTTCCCCATTCACCTTCAACAATCACAACATCATCGATTCGTATTGGCTGGGTAATGGCGATCTGGATTCCTGCAAGCATTAAACCGAGGCTTTTTTGAGCGGCAAACCCCACAACAATCCCCAATATACCTGCTGATGTTAACAGGCTTACCCCAATAGCTTTAGCCTGGTCGAATGTTAAAAGACTTATGGAGATGGCGACAATAATAATTAAAGTATTTATTATTCCCTGAAACACTTTTAATTGAGTCAGATTTTTTCGTGCCAGTAAATTATCAGCCTGCGTGATATCGAGTTTATTTTGAAGGTAATATGCCCCTGCCTTTACAAGTTTTGTTAAAATATAGGCCACCGAAAAAATAAGAAGGATATTGTTTATTTGCGAAACATAGGTTGAAAATGCAAAACGGTTTAAAGTTGCTACGGAATAAATTTTAAATAATATCCAGAAAAGAAGCCATAAGAGCGGCAACCTGAAAAGCTCCACAATAAAATCATCGATTTTACCAGGGGTTCTGTTTACATACCTTTTCAGGCGTTTATACAGGAAGTTGGCAATAACCAGCAATATGATAAAAACAACAATGAAAATCAGCGAGCCTGTTAAGATTACAGTTAAATCCGTGTTTTTTACAGTGTCTTCCATACCTCAGTTATTAAATGTATCTCAAAAATTTCAGCGACCCGGCTGGCGATTTAAAAGATGGATCAGCCGTTGGGTCGGAATTGTAATTATCCGCAAATTACGCAGTTAATGTTTGATATTTTAAGTGCTGTTACAATATTAATTCTAAAAAAAGTGTGAATCCATAATTACTTACGATTTGTACCATCAGTCAACAGGAAAATGCCATTCGAACCACCAAAAATGACGTAATTTTGTGGTACAAATCAATTTTAACGGCTATGGTTTCCCGAAATACAAATTCACCTAAATCAAATGCCTATGCAGATTTTAAAATCTCAACCATCAATGGCTTTAACCTGCCCGAAGAAACTAATCTGAACAATAAGTTTTACACTTTTATCATTGTAAAAAGTGGCCAGGGTGCTATTAAGATTGATTTTGATGAATATGCAATCCGTAAAAACAAAGTATTTCTATTGGGAAGGTATAGAAAACTTTCGTGGTTGCGTATCGAAAACCTGGAGGCGCTTATGCTTCAGTTTACCGATAATTTTTACAACCAGATTTATACCGGAAACCCGAAAATTAAGAGCGATCAAACGCTGTCGGGCGAGTTTCCTCCTACCATTCAGTTAGAAAATGAGGACGAAACTGAGCTGAATAACTTAATTGATGTAATCTTAAAGGAATATAATAACCGGGCCGATAACTCCCGCGAGATAATTTGTCTGTGTCTTAAAGCATTGACAATGATTTACAGGCGAAAATCAACCCTGAACGGGAACTGGTTTATAGCCAACAGGAAAAAGAAGTTGGTTGACGATTTTACTCGCCTGTTAAACAGCCGGTTTACCGAATTAAAGAGCTCAAAAGAATTTGCCGGTTGCCTAAATATATCTCCCAATTATCTCAATGCGGTATGCAAGGAAGTTTCCCATAAAACGGTAAGTTGTTTTATTCAGGAGCGAATTATCCTCGAAGCTCGTCGTTTGTTAACGCACACCGAATGGACCGTATCCGAAATTGCCTTTAAACTGGGTTTTAAAGACAATTCATATTTTGGAAGGTATTTCAAAAAAGCCGTGGGAATGTCGCCCGAGCGTTTCAGGATTGCCAATTACAGGATAAGTAATCTTAAAAAAACTCCGACTGAGTTTTAGAAATCATATCGTTATCAGCAATACAGTTACAAACCTTAACCTTTAAAAATTATAGAGATGAAATCTAAAATATCTAAAATTGTAATAGCAACTGATTTTTCACCATTATCAGAAAGTGCATTTAAAGCCGGAATAGCAATAGCTTTCAGGCAAAAGGCCGAGGTAAAACTTTTGCATGTAATAGACAGTTTCGATTACATTGAACAGTTACAGAAATTGCATCCCTATTTTGGTATAGATCCGGTTCACTTTCAAAGTATTGGCAGGTATCTGGATATGCTTGCTGCCAAAATTCACGAAAATACTGGGTTAAAGGTATCATCAAAAGTTCTGGAAGGTTTGCCTGCCGAAAAAATTTGTGCTTATGCGAGCCAGCAGAAAGCAAGCTTGCTTGTAATGGGAACACATGGAATTTCAGGCGCCCGGGAACTGTTTATGGGCTCTGATGCTTTCAGAATTATAAAAAATTGCGCCTGTCCGGTGCTTACCGTACCCGGCAATTGGGAAAAAACCAGTTTTGGAAAGGTATTATTTCCTGTACAACTTAAACCCGGTACATTCGAAAAGTATTTTTATGCAAGACCAATAATTGAAAAAAACAATTCCGACATCTTCATCCTGGGTTTGTCAGAAAGAAGTAAACCCGGAGAATTTAAGGAGTTAGCCGCTCTTGTTGACAAGCTAAAACTGCAGATGCATAACGATCGGGTGAATTTCCGGTCGGCATTCTGTCCTTGTACCGATTTTCCGGAGAAAGTGGTGGAGACAGCCGGCGAAGTTTCGGCAGATCTGGCTGTTATTGCTGTAAACCTTAATAATGATTTCAGTTCCGAAAGCGCAGGATCTTTTGAACAGCGGTTATTAAATCATTTAAATATCCCAATCTTAAGCATAAAGCCATTTTCGCATCAGGTTAGCCTTGACCTTCAGATGGAACTGGCTGACAACAGCAGCAGGGTTTTTAATTAGCCCGGATAAATATTTGAGGATTTCAGCGTCCTGAATATCATTTAATTGTTTAATAATAGTAATATAATCAAATAATAGTGTTATGAAAGCCAATATCTTAATTGCAACAATCATTGTTCTTGTCTTTTTTTATAACTGTAAATCAGGCAACAAGAGCGAAAATGAGAATGCCGGCGATTCGGCGGTTCTGGAGGAGAAAAGTGATTCAGCTGAAATGGAAGAAATTACCGGTGGTTTTATGGGCATAAAGCACCATTCCATGATGCAGAAGGATACATTAAAACTTACCGGCGACCCCGATTACGATTTTGCTGTTGTTATGAAAATCCATCACAGGCATGGAATAGCAATGGCAAACGAAGAGGTTAAATATGGCTCGGACACCGCCATGAGAAGTCTGGCAGGTAGAATTAAAGAAAGTCAGGAAAAGGAATTAAAAGAAATTCAGGATTTCATTTCCAACAATAGTCCGCAGAATAAGGATGCCACCTTCCAAAGTCAGATGCAGGACAATATGAAGAGGGCTAAAGAGGAGATGAATAAAAGCACGTCCATGAGTGGCAATTTTGATCGTGATTTTTCATCGCTCATGGCGTTACATCACAAACAAGGGCTCGAGTTGGCAAAATCTGAAGTGAAATTTGGCAAAAATGCAACCATGAAAAAAATGGCTCAGCAGATGATAAAACAACGTAACATGGAGATTAAACAATTAGAAGGTAAATAACAAGATAAGAGATAAAGTAATTTTAATAGTTGAGGTTAATTTAAAATCGAAATTGTACAAAGGCCTGATTGTGAAATCCGGCCTTTGTAATTGAATGAAGTGACAAAACATGGAAACCCTGTACTCAGTTAATAAAAGGTTTCAGGAACTTACCGGTATAGGAGTTACTGCATTTTACCAGGTCTTCGGGTACTCCCTGGAATATCAGTTCGCCTCCGTTTTTCCCTCCTTCGGGACCCATGTCGATAATCCAGTCGGCGTATTTGATGATATCCAGGTTGTGTTCTATAATAACCACTGTATTGTTGTTCCGCACAAGCGATTTCACAATTTTGTAAAAGTTGTCGATATCCGACATGTGAAGTCCGGTGGTTGGCTCATCCATAATGTAGATGTTGCTTTCGTTGCTTAGCTCCGATGCTATTTTTAAGCGCTGCGATTCGCCACCCGAAAGTGTGCTGAGCGACTGCCCAAGTTTAAGATATCCTAGGCCTACTTCCTGTAAAACTTTTAAATGCTTTTGTATTTTGGGAACCTTAAAGAATTCGTATGCCTGATTGATGGTCATATCCAGCACTTCGGCAATATTTTTCTCCTGATATTTCAACTCCAGCACATCCGCATGGTAACGTTTGCCTTCGCATTCGTCGCAAACTGTTTTTACCGAATCCAAAAAGTGAAGCTCGAACGACAATACTCCCTGTCCGTTGCATTTGGTGCAGGCCCCTTTTGAGTTAAAGCTGAAAAGAGAAGCTTCAGCTTTGGTGACTGTCGAAAACTCTTTGCGAATGAAGTCGAACACACCGATATACGTTGCCGCATTGGCCCGTGATGTTTTTCCAATGGGCTGCTGGTCAATTATTATTGCTTCCGGGTGTTGCCGGGCAAAGCATTCATGAATTAAACTGCTTTTCCCGCTTCCTGCTACACCGGTAACACAGGTCAAAACCCCTTTGGGTATTTTTACCGATACATGCTTCAGGTTATTGGCTGTGGCATTATTGATTTCGAAAAAGCTAACCGGCTGTTTGCGTGTATAGGCAGCATTTGTTTTAGCAAAGAGGTATTTTGCCGTAATACTGCTGCTTTTTTCAAAGTTAGCCGGTTCGCCGTTGTAAACCACGCTACCACCCTGCATTCCTGCCAAAGGACCAATATCGACCAGCCATTCGGCCGACCGGATAATGTCGGGATCGTGTTCCACAACAAAAACGCTGTTCCCTTTTTCTTTCAGGCGGTTTAAAATGGTGAGCAGTTTTTGGGTATCGCGCGGATGCAGTCCAATGGAAGGCTCGTCAAGCACATAAAGCAGATCGGTTAAATTACAGTCGAGCTGCTTCGACATTTTTACCCGCTGAGATTCGCCTCCCGAGAGCGTACTTACAGGCCGTTCGAGCGACAGATAGCCAACGCCGATCTCTATTAACTGGTCGAGCAGAAAAAGAGCTTTCCGCAAGATAGGTCTTGAAATTTCATCGTCAATATCCGAAAGAAACAGGCGCAAATCCGACAATTCCATGCGGCAAACATCGCCCATGGATAAACCTTTTATTTTTGAGCCTCTTGCCCGCTCATTCAGCCGCGAGCCACCGCAATGCTCACAAGGCTTATAGCTGAAATATTTTGTATAGGCATTCTTTTCGTCATCATCTGCTTCATCGTCGGCCCGCAGGGTAACAGCATTCTCGAGCTTGCGGGCAATGCCTTCGAAATTGCGGTTGTACGATAGTTTTTGCTTTGCATCCTTTACCGTAAAAGGCTCCGAGTAAAGAAGAAGATTCATCTCATCTTCGGAAAAATCTTTCAATGGCTTTTGAGAATCGACAACATTCAGCGTAACGAGTTCTTTCCATAGAAAACCGCCGGGCTTGTAATGTGGATGGGTGATGGCACCCTCCTGGATTGACTTTTCTCTATCCAGAAACAAATCCAGATCAATCTTTATCTGTTTACCTAGGCCGTGACAGTGCTGACACATGCCCTCGGGATGGTTGAACGAAAAATAAAAAGATGGCCCTATAAAAGGCTTTGCCAGCCTCGAAAATAATAACCGCAGGTAAGTATTGATTTCGGTAGCGGTACCCACGGTGCTCCGCAGGTTGTTACCCATCCGTTTCTGGTCGATAACGATTGCTGTTGAAAGGTTGAGAATATCATCCACATCGGGGCGCGAAAGTTTTGGCATGCGGGTGCGCGCAAAAGTGGAGAAGGTTTCGATAAGCTGACGCTGGGCTTCCGTGTAAATGGTATCAAACAGTAACGAAGACTTGCCCGATCCCGAAACACCTGTGAACACAACCAGTTTGTGTTTCGGAATTTCTATGTCGATGTTCTTGAGGTTATTCGTATGTGCGTTTAAGACAGTAATTTTATCGTTGTTCATATTTGCTGAGTTTTATTGTTTTGCTTTAACTGGCGGCAAAACTATGAATTGGATTTTCCTGAGAATTGTAAAAAAGCGACAAAACGATTATGCAAAATAATCGGCACGGCATGGGCCAAGCGCCAGAAATTCTTTGGGTGAATATCCACAAAGATTCTTGAAATCTTTAATAAAATGAGCCTGATCAAAATACCCGTTTTCGTATGTCAGTTGCGTGAGAGGTTTATTTCCTGAATTGGAGAAGTGCTGGATGATTCCCTGGAAGCGCACAATGCGGATAAATTGCTTTGGTGTTTTTCCAAGGTACTGCGAAAACTTCCGTTCGAGCGATTTATTGGTAATTAATAGTGATTTCGACAAGTCGGATGCTTTTAACTGACCTTTCGATTGGTTAATTAACTGAATTCCTTTTCTTATTAGGAGAGCATCGTTGTTTTTGCAAGGTTTGAAACACTTCATCAGGAAATTTTCGATAATACCGATCCGTTCTTTCAATAAAGCTCCGCTGCTGATTCGTTCTTCAACCTCCTTCATGGGTTTGTTGTAAATATCGAGGAGGTTTACGCTTGAATCTTCAATTTCCGACAACGGGAACCTTAAAAAATGAGAAGCAGCATGAGGATAAAAAGTAACAGCAATAACTCCAGCTTCACCCTGCGTAGAAACATCAAAATAACTGCTGCTGATGCCACTTGCAAGCGAACGGGGTTGAAGAAGTCTGGTGTTGTTATCCTTCACCATAAATGGTTTCCCAAAATGAAACATCCATTCAATATTTCCGGTAGGAATAACTCTTTCGCACACTTCGCCCTCCCAATCCGATGCTTCGAGTACCCAGTAATGTTTTATAAAGGGAGCCAAAAAATCCGAAGGTTTTATGAACTGAAAGTGCATGCTGGAATTTTGAACATCAAAATTATGAATTATCCTAAAAAGATAGATAATGTTGTGAAAGATATGATGCTCTTAAGAATATAAAAATTGCTGGTTATTTCGACTGGTTCAATAGTTTGGTCTAAAAGACAGAAGGAGAAAACTTGTTGTCTTCTCCTTCGCATGTTTCATTGATCCTTAAGACCGTTTTAAAAATTAATACAGATCAAAGTCCTTATCCTTACTATCATTCATGGAAATATTTATACCTTCCTTGCTTTTCTTAGCCGCCTGGCCAACCGGTAAATGATTTTTTTTTGCGACGTTTTTTGTTTGATAAGTTTTAAAACTTTTCCCTGTATTAAAGAATGCAACCGCTTCCTCCAACGATTCAGCCTGGCTGGCCAGCTCTTCAGCAGTTGAACTCATTTCTTCAGCGGAAGCAGAGTTTTGTTGAGTTATCTGCGAAAGTTGTTCGATAGCTTTTGAGATCTGCAAAGCACCTGCACTCTGCTCACTGCTGGCAGAAGATATTTCCTGGACCAGCGTTGCCGTTTTTTGAATTTCAGGAATTAGTTTCATCATTAAACTTCCACCTTCTTCGGTTAATTTAAGCGAGTTAGCCGACAGGTTATTTATCTCAACAGCAGCTTTCTGGCTGGTTTCGGCTAACTTCCGCACTTCAGAGGCAACTACAGCAAACCCTTTTCCATGTTCTCCGGCACGGGCAGCCTCAATAGCAGCATTTATGGCCAGAATATCAGTTTTTTCAGCAATGGCATTAATGATTTTTATTTTTTCGGCAATTTGTTTTGTTGCTTCCAGGCTTTTTAATGCTGCATTACTTACATCCACAATGCCTTGCGAAGCCGAGTTGGCAATTTTTTCAGTTTGAATGGCATTGTCTGTATTTTGTTGAATAGTCGAATTCATTTCTTCGATGGATGCAGAAACTTCTTCGGAGCTCGATGCCTGCTCGTTTGCTCCCTGGGCTATCTGCACAGCAGCACTGCTGAGCTGACCGCTTCCTGATGCAACATTTTGAGCTGACTCGGTAATCTGAACAACTATCTCATTCAAACGTTGAACCATTTCGTTTAAAGCTCCCATTAAATCATCACTTTCAGACCTTTTTTCAAGCTTAATGGTTAGGTCACCCGCTGCAACCTGTTTTGCTTTTTCAGTTATCTGTTTTAAAGCTCTGATTAATAATATAAAAGACGGCATTAATGTATCATTCTCCGATCGTCTGCCAACCTTTTCGAGTTCCACTAAATCTTTCATATCTCCTGCGGAAAGATTTTCGACAATTTCAATTACATGTAAAATTCGTGAGCGAACCCCGTTAACTGATTGAGCAACATCAGCAAAAACACCCTGATAATTTCCTTCGAACTTATTGGAATAATCATTTAATGACATCTTTTGGAGAATAACACTAGCCTCGGCTAATCCGCCTAAAGCATCAATACATAAATTGACACTGCTTTTTAACTCGTTATAATCACCTTTGAATTCTTCAGTAATTTTTTCCGGAATCTCACCTTTCGAAATAGAATTCATGTATTTGCTTGTCAATCCTATCGGGAGAGTAACTGCGTCCAGAGTAGTGTTAACTCCTTCAATAATCTTCCTGAAATCTCCCTGATGCTTATTAACATCTGCCCTTGTTTTAAGATTTCCATCTGTAGTGGCCTTTACTAAAATATTGGTATCAGCGACCAGCAATTTCAATGCATCCTTCATATTGTCAAATGATTGAGACAGACTTCCAACTTCATCGTTGCTATTAACTGACAGGTCTACATCTAAATCGCCTGCTGCAATTTTGTGTGCAGCAATATCCATCTTTTTAACTCCTTTTGAAATGCTGTTTGCAATATAAATACCAACCACCAGGAATAAAATACTTACAGTAATTATTGACAGAATAGTGAATAATATAGCATTACTAAAGGTTTTTTCAACTTCCACAGATGAATTACTGGCCTCTTTTTCGTTCAGAGCCAGAATTTTGTTATTAAGATCACTCCAGTCATAAAATATTTTCCTGGATTCGGTATTCATTAAAAGTTTTGCACTATCTAACTTATTACGATTTGATAAATCAATAATTTTTTTGTGCAATAACAGATATTCCTGGAAGTGAGCTTTTGAGCTATCTAATAAAATTTTTTCATTTTCATCAGAAATCAAGGTCTTTTCGTAAATGGTAGCGTGGTCGGTAAATGAAGCCACAATTTTCTGAAGCTCTTTTTCGGTGGCCTGTTTTTCAGCAGCAGTACCCGCAAGAATATGTCTGTATTCCTTATTTCTGATTTGTTCTTTATCAATGCCCATAGCGTTCGCATGTGCTATTGAAGGGAGTCGGTTATTTATTATTTCCTTGGTCGTATTGTTGATGGAATTCATTTGATAAAGACTAAAAATGCCAACTAATATCAATGCAATTATGCCCAACCCAAAACCCAGCAGGATTTTCACTCTTATTTTTAAATTTTTCATGACTACAAATATTATGATTGTTAACTAATTACTTCTGTTTCGACTTGTGAAAATACTCTCTCGGTTTCAAGGAGGAGTATAAAGTTGTTGTTCCGTCGGATGGCACCTCGTATAAATTTCGAGTCGTAGCTTACGCCTATTTCCGGAATTGGTATAATTTCCCCCGGGCTGGCTTCAATAACATCTTTAACTTTATCAGCCGTTGCTGCAAAGAAATGATGATTACCTGCCGAATGGGTTTCGAAGACAATAAGGATACTGTTTAAATCCCTATCGTTGAAAGGCAGATTAAATTTTTGATGTGTACTGATAACAGGGACGATGTTGCCCCGAAAGTTGACGATTCCTAATATATGTTCCGGTGCCCTGGGAACAAGAGTAATTGTTTGTTTCTCAAATACTTCCAGTACATTCGACACTTCAACCGCAAACAAATCCTGCCCAAGCTGAAATGTTAAAAAGGTTTCCTTTTCCATGGTTATAATATTAAATTATTGATTTATTGCTGTTTCAAACCAGAGCTTATCGGTATCGATCAACAATGCAATACTTCCATCGCCCAAAAGACTTGCTCCCGATAAAAATTGTACATCCGAAAATGTTTGCCCCAATGGTTTAATAACAGCCTGATATTCTCCTAATATTGAATCAGAGATGATTGCATATCTTTTATTCTGTTTTTTTATAATGATTAATTTTTCATTTTCCTTATCCTGGTCCGATGCGGCGAATTGACTGTTTAGATTCACAAAAGGAATCAGTTCATTATCAAATACTATAAGATTACTCTGGCGGTTGGCAATATTTTCGCCGGCTTCCAGCAGGCAGGCTTCAATGTCATCGACAGGAATAGCATAGGTTGTATGGTTTGCCTTAATCAGCAAAGTATCTATTATGGAAATTGTTTGCTGAAGTTTAATTGTGAAGGAAGTCCCTTTACCAACCTCCGATAATATTGAAATCTCACCCCGGATTTCTTTTATCTTTTTCAGAACAATGTCCATCCCAACGCCTCTGCCCGATATATCCGACAGGCTTTGAGCGGTAGAAAATCCGGGAAGAAAAATTAAATTTAAAATCTCTTTCTGACTAAGTTGTGTACCGGAATTGATAAAACCTTTTTCAACGGCTTTGTTGTAAATATAGGCAGTGTCAATTCCTTTACCGTCGTCGCTTATGGTTATAAAAACGTTGTTTCCCGTTTTTACTGCCTCGAACCTCACGATTCCGGTTGATGGTTTTCCTGATTTAATTCTTAATTCGGGAGGCTCAATTCCATGGTCTATGTTGTTCCTGATCAGATGCATAATAGGTTCACCCAAAGCATCAATAATGGTTTTATCCAACTCTGTATCTTCGCCGGCAATTACAAAGTCGATGTTTTTGCCTAATTGTTTTGCTAAATCCCGGATTAGTCTCCTGAATTTGTCGAGCATTTCGCGGAGTGACACCAAACGGATATCCAGAGCATTGTCACTAAATAATTTGGCAAGTTTGTCAATTTTTTCGGAAGCCGATATTACTTTTTCTTCATCGTGCTTTTGGATTCCTATCAGCAGTTCCGACTTGGAAGTGACCAGTTCACTAACCAGATACATTAACGAATCAAGCTTTGCAACATCCACATTTATCCGGGTTGTAGCATTTCTAACCTGAGTTTGAGCGAATGCTGACCTGTTTTCTTCAATTATGGATGAAAATTCAGGAAAGGTGGGTTGAGCCTGTTTTAAGGCTTGGAATTCAGTTGACCCGGATGCCTCTGATTCAATAAATCTGGCTTGATTCAGGATTTCGGCGTTCCGCTTTTCAAGAGCCTCTGATTCAAAAATATTAAAGTTTGCTATTTCTGTGATTTTGCAGAAATCCATTACAAACATTAATGCATTTTCAATTTCTTCGCACGAACACGCTGTTATAAGGAAAATATTCCAGAATCGTACTTCATTTTCGTTGGGTGAATAACCTGAGATTCTGAATTCGCCCAGAGCTGCCAGATCCTGCAAGGTATACAGCATGTTTACGCAGCGTTTGATCAGCTCTTCGCCTGGATAGAAAAGAATGTTCCATGTTCTTACTCCCGATACCTTCTTTTGTGGCTCAGATTGATTTTCGATTTCTACTGGCTGCACCTTTGCAGCTTTAATTGAGTGGAAAGCAGATTTTAATAATTTGTGCCGTTGTATGTTGTTTTCATTTGTAAAAGCTTCATCTGCAAGTAAAACTCTGATGTGGTCTGCTGTAGAGAATGTAATTTCGAGCAAATCGGGTGTGATATTAAGCTGTCCAATTCTGACCAGATCAAACAGACTTTCAGCCTCATGGGTTATTTCTACAATTTTGTCGTAACCAAACATCCCACTTGCACCTTTGATTGTGTGCATTATCCTGAACACCTCTGCAACCGATTCGCTGCTGCTTTCCTTCTCTAAGGCAATCAATATATTGTCGAGACTCATCAGGAGCGTTTCGGCCTCTTCAATAAATTTCAGTTTTAATTGGTGCATGTCCATAATTGCAGAATTAGCGGTATGTCTGGTTATTTAAGCATAATATTTTTCGGAAAAAATAACCGCCCTGCAGAGACTTTAGTTATGGCTTCGGCTATTTCGGAAAAGATGTTACTTTTAAAAACACAACCCTTAAATCCGGCTTCCATCAATGTGGTGAGGTAAACATTATCGTAATGCATTGTAATAGCTATAAATTTTAATTTTGGATTAAACCATAGCGATTCCATGGTAAGCGTGATTCCATCTACATCGGGCATCATAACATCCATTAATATCACATCAGCACTATGCAGATTGTCAAGCTTCCGAAACTCTGCACCACATGAAGCTTCTCCGATTATTTCGGCATTAAACTTATTTTCCAGTACAGTTTTCAGTGCATTCCTAAAGGGATGGTTATCATCCACCAATATTATTTTAATTGATGTCATGTTTGTTTTTTGTAAAATATGTGCTGATTATAAACTAAATAGCTCTTTTATGCAACTTGAAGAAGGCAATTTTCTCTTTGAGTTGAACAGACAGATCTGCAAGGTGATCGGAACTTTCTGCCAGATGCTCACTGGATGTGGCATTCTGTTGTGTTACCAGGTTTAACTGTGTAATTGCATTGTTCACCTGAATCGCTCCATTACTTTGTTCCAGGCTTGATGCTGCAATATCTTCCACCATTTGTAAGGTTGTTTCTATGTCGGGAATTGTTTTGTTCATATCTTTTCCTGCCTCTTCTGAAATTTTTAAACCTGAGATAGTGAGAGATACAATTTCGTCGGCAGCCACTTTGCTTTTCTCAGCCAGTTTTCGGATTTCGGAAGCAACCACAGCAAAACCTCTTCCCTGATTGCCAGCTCTGGCGGCTTCCACAGCAGCATTTAAGGCCAGAATATTTGTTTGAAAAGCGATGTCGTTTATGATGGTAATCTTCTCGGAAATAATCCTGCTGCTGGACATTACGCTATTAGTTTTTTCAGCCGATTTTTTAATCTTATCATTGGCGCTTTGTGAAATTGAATTTGCTTTTTGAGCATTTTCAGAATTCATTTGAATGTTGGCCATCATCTGTTCCATGGTTGAAGAAACCTCTTCAATTGAACTTGCCTGCTCATTTGCCCCTTGCGAAAGAACTTCCGACGATTCTCTAAGTTGCTGCCCGGCCTTTACCAGTGTGTCTATATTAATGGATATCTCCGAAAGAATTTCTTTTAATGTTAAACTAAGCTGGGACAAAGAGTTGTTTAAAATCCCGAGTTCGTTTGTCGATTTGCTTTTTGTGACTTCGATGTTCAGGTTCCCTTCCGAAATAAGACGTACCTGATCAATTGCTTTTTCGAGAGGTTTACGAAGTATAATATTTATGTAATAAAACAGGGCAAAGCCAACCGCAAACTTTAACGGGGTAAAAAAAACTGTGGTACTTTGCCCAAACTTAGATTGAAGGAAGGTGAGGTAACTCATAAAAACAGCAAACGAAACTGTAAGCAAGCTGAATTTGAGCATTATCGATTTCCTGAAGATCAACCTTAATAAAATATAAGCTACCGGTATACTGCCAATAGCTATTAATCCCTGGACTAAATATTCAATCATAACTTTATTGTTTTGTTTGGTAAAATTAGGTCCGGGAAATGATGAAAACACCAGCCGTTCTAACTGATTTGAATATCGCGGGGATGGAAAATCAACAGGATACGGGTATGGGAATTACCACCCGCAGGGAGGGGTATAAAAAAAGCGTCCTGCAGTAACAAAAACTGCAGGACGCTTTGAAATAGTAAGGATTATGTATTTAAATCTCAATAATTTTGTTCTTTACAGAATAGAGTAATAGTCCAACAGCATTCTTACAACCTGTTTTTGACAGGATGTTTGCTCTGTGCCATTTAACGGTATCGTAGCTTAAATTTATTTTTTCAGCAATTTGCTCGTTACTAAGGTTTTCACAAACAAGTTTTAATATCTCAAGTTCACGATCCGAAAAATTTTCCGTTACATCCTTCTTGGGTTTTGAGCTCATGTTTAAAATAACTTTCTGGAGCAATTCAGATGAGAACCAACTGCCGCCTCCGGCAATTTCTTTTATTGCTTTCTCCAGTTCGGCCAAGCTGGCATTTTTAAGCACAAATCCTTTGGCTCCTGCTTCAACCATATTGAAATAGTATTGCTCATCGCCAAAAGATGAAAGCGTTAATACTTTTAACCCTGGCTGTTTTGCAATGGCTTTTTTAGTGGCTTCAATTCCATCCATTCCGGGCATGGCAATATCCATTAAAACCAAATCGGGCTTATGATCATCCAGCAAAGCCAGTAACTCATTGCCACTTCCGGCTTCTGCAATCACCTCGGCAACTTTTTTCATTGTGAGCATTTTACTGATACTTTCGCGGAACATTATATGATCATCAGTAATTATAATTTTAATCATTTTTGATTATTAGGATGTTTATATTAAAGTTAATAAAAGTAGTATCATTTTACACTTATTGGCACTTTAATAATAATACTTGTTCCATTATTGATTGAGCTTTGTATTGAAAATGAACCATTTATTGATTTTAACCGACTTTGCATATTTAATAATCCTATGCCTTTGTTCCGGATTCTGACTTTTTCAACGTCAAAACCTTTTCCATCGTCCGAATATTTAATAAACAACGAATTATCGGCAGTTAGCATATTTATCACAATCTTGTTTGCATTGGCATGTTTTAATGTGTTATTGATACATTCACAAACAACCCTGTAAACAATTGTTTCGGTTAATTCGTCGAAACGGGGAATATTTGCTGCTTCCATATGAATATTTGTTTTCCCCGTTTTTTCAACCTTTTCGGCATATGCCTTTAGCGACTCCAAAACTCCGTAATTTTGAAGAATGTGCGGACTTAACTTAAACGAAATGTCTTTAACCGTTTTTGTCGATTCTTCAAGTAGCTTTTTAATATCAGGAATTATTTTTTCAGGTTCAACTGATGAATCCGGTTCTGCTAGCCATTCAACATACATTTTGGCAGCAGACAATAAAGGTCCTAAGCCATCGTGGAGTTCCTGAGAGAAATTAATCCTTTCTCTTTCTTCTGTGTTAATAACGCTTTGCAGCAGCTCTTTTTCGTGTTGTTTCCTTTCTGAAATGTCACGTATCAGAATTAACAAGACCTTCTTTTTGTTAAATTCCATGGACGAGGCACTAATTTCAACAGGAAAGGAACCATGGTTTTTTATGATAACATCTGTTTCAAAAGTTCTGACCTCTTTGTTCTTCAACATTGATTTGAGATAATGTAAAAGACTGGGGATGTTTTCTTTTAGCAGGAAACCAAAAATACTTTTGCCTGCAATTTCGTCATATTTGTACCCCGATCTCTCCAATGCCGAAGGGTTTATGTCTAAAACTTTCATTTCTTTATCGACTACAACAATGCCATCTTTACTGGTTTCGAAGATAGTACGCAGCTTTTCCTCGCTTTCTGTGATTATGGATTGAATTGCTCTCCGTTCTTCGATACTGCGCGAGGTTGCAACTATCTCCTTTATGGCTCCGGAGTTGTCGGTAATAAATGCCGCATTTATTTCCACCCAAACAGGTTGTCCGTTTTTATGCCGGATCTGGTATTCAAATGTTTTGTTGATACCCTGCCCTGTTTTATTATATTGATTCATCCATTCAAGTAAAGCAATCGACAAATGGTTATATGAGTCGGGCATTAAAATCTGATCAGGCTCTAAATTCAAAACTTCTTTAACTGTATAACCGGTTAACTTAAAAATTGAGGGACTGCAATATGTGTATTTTAATGTGTTAATATCTAATTTCCAGATAACATCATCAATATTTTCGGCAAGAAGACGGTATTTTTCTTCACTAAGCCTTATTTTTTCTTCAGCCAGTTTTCTTTCGGTAATATCCCTAAGTACACCTAAATACTTCACTGGAGTATTATTTGAGTCCAGAATTATGTGGCTTTCTTCTTCTATCCACAGATATTGGTTCTTAATATTTCTGTAACGATATTGAGCTGTATAGTCGCTTTTGTTGGTTAACGATTTCCTGAATAAATCAAGAGCTAAATGTTTATCTTCGGGATGTATCATTTCAGCCCAATGATCGAATCCCAAATTTTTATATTCTGCTCTGGAATAACCGGTAACCTCTTCAATTGCCCCATCCCATTTTATCTTATCACTAATAAGATTATAGTCGTAAACCAAGTGTTTTGAGAGCTTAGCTATCTGGCGGAAACGTTCTTCACTCTCACGCAGGCTTATTTCGGCCGTTTTTTGTTCAGTATTGTCAATTGCTATACCTGCATAACCGATAATTTCATCCTTATCGAATATCGGATTGAGTTTGAATATCAAATACTTGAGTTTGCCGTTCTTGATAAAATCTAAGTCGGTACTTACGTGTTCGCCTCTTAATGCTCTGGATATCATTCGATTTACTTCGTCTCGTTTTTCGTCAGTTATTTTAAATACATCCTGTCGGGTACCAATTAAATTCCCGGTTTTTTTTACTGATATTTTATTTTGTAATATGATCTTTCCATTCACATCACGCGCCCAGAAGTCAAAAGGCCAGCTATCAATAGCAGCTTGAAGAATAGCAGCCATCTTATCCCTTTCATATTCTGATGTTATGTTTCGAGAAAACGAGGCTATCCGGTAAACTTTTCCTTCCTGATTTTTTATTGGATAAATGGTTGAATGCCAATAACCGTTGCCAGTATCCTTGGATTCAGTGAATGTAACGGAACTACCTGTAAGAGCCTTTGGTAAAACCTGATTCCTGAATGATTCGATTTTAATTTCAGGTAATAATTCTTCTATCAATAAACCATTATCAAGCTGTTCATCCGATATTTTAAAAAGCCTTTTTGCTACAGGATTCATATCGAAAACCTTTATGGTTTGGCCATCATCCATGATGTCCATAAAAGTAATAGCATCAGAAGAGTTGGAATACACTTCGTTGAAACGAACCGACAATTGTTCCAGTCGTTCGGTTCGTTGCTCCAGAAGTTTTTCCAGTTCAGTCCGATATTCTTCCAGTTGGGCTTCGATAGCTTTTTTTTGTGTAATATCTGAAATTATAACGCCGCCATAAATATTGTTATTGGTAGCAATGGGGAAAAGAGTTGTGTATATAAATCTGATAGAAGAATCTGAGTGTCGGATATGCGATTCTGAAACCTGTTCTTTAGTATTCCCATTTTTAATTTCTTCAAAAAAGCGTATTGTCTGGTCTTTAAACCTTTCCCGAACAAATTCCGCTTTTTCCGGATCAGCTGCCATCGTATAAGTTACATCCCAAATATAACTACCTAACGCTTTTTCCTTTGAAACACCAGTAATTTCCGCCATCGTTCTATTCCAGTCCTCAACAATACCTTTATCGTTTATAATAATTATAGCTTCGCTGGACTGGGAGATGAACTGATTTAATTTTTCCTCAATAATTGCTTTTGCGGTTTGTGTTTTCTTATGTTCTTCAATTTCTTTTGACAATGCTTTATTGCTTAAATCCAGTTCTTCATTTGTTGCATGTAACTCTTCGTTTGATGCGTAAAGTTCTTCGTTAGAGGCATCCAGTTCTTCATTGATTGCTTGTAACTCCATGAAGCTGTTCTCAAGCTGTTTGGTTTTTTCCTCAACCAATTGCTCTAGCTTAAGCCTGTAATTTTGAAGTTCTGTTTCCTCTTGTCTGGATTTTGTAATATCCCTTATAGTTGCGGCTGCATAATATGTCCCGTTAGCTTCAAATGATGATGCCGATACCTGTGCAAGAAATAACTCTCCGTTGATTTTCCTGTGGCGCCATTCGAAACTTGCATTTCCCTCAAATAATATTTTATCAAAAAGTTCTTTTCCTATTTTCGCTGAAGCACTTCCATCGGGCTGAAATTCGGGTGATAATTCAAAGGGAGCTTTTCCTAATATTTCATCTGACTTCCCTCCAAAAAGGTTTATTGCCATTTTGTTACAATTGACAATCTTATAATCCTTTATCAGAATAATAGGAAACTCGGAAGTGTTAAATACGTTCCAGAACAGATTTCCTAAAACAACCCAATCTTCTTCGTTCTTTTTTTCGCCGGAATCTGACCTGTTTTTTCTTTTAAGGTAAAGGAATAAAAAAGAAAAGCCTCCAATGAAAATTAAAAGGCTCAGATAAAGAAGCATTTGCATTGTAGCTAATTTTGGTTACACTAAAAATAGCACAATTCAACAGGAAAAGCAATAATTTGAAAGCGACTTTAGATGTAATTATCTGAAGGAATAAGGGTAATTGAGATTAAAATAATTTTTAACAGAAAAGCCTGCAGATCAGACACACCGCAGGCTTTCAATAATTTTAGGTTCTCTTTGTTTATCGGACTATTAACCGGGCATTGGCTTCGGAATATCTTTCGCCACTGCTTCACGAGATCCTAAACGTGAAAACTTAGGATGAGCATTAACCTAATCAAACAATTCGTTTAGCCAGCTTTTTTTTCTGTGTTTATAATAATCAGGATGTTTACGATCATCGTAATGCTTATCCCGGCTATCGTACATTTGATTATGCGGGTTGTAATTTGGTTGAATTTGCCCGACCGACCGGTCTATAATCTTATCAAGCTCTCCCCGGTCGAGCCAAACGCCACGGCAGTCAGGGCAGTAATCTATTTCAATACCTTGTCTGTCGGACATTACAAGCGGTACATTACATTTAGGACAGTTCATAATTTATTAATTTTAAAATTTAACATTATATCGTTTGTTTAACCATTTTTCAATCCCGATAACCGGGAAAATAACAAACCCGGCAATCACCGCAATCAGTATTTCCCTTAAATCGAGCGAAACAGTTCCGAATATTCTTTGCATAAATGGAACATAGATTAATATTGTTTGTAAGGCCAGAATTAATGCTATTCCTGCAAAGATGGTCCTGTTGCTGAAGAATCCGATTTTAAACGGAGAATCTGTAAGTGACCTGCAGTTAAGCATGTAGAATATTTGAAATATAATTACAAATGTTACTGCGATGGTTTGCGCTTTGGCAGCAGCTTCTGGCGATGATATCCCTTCGGCAAGAGCTTTGTTATACTCCAGGTTAAAAAGGATAATTGTTCCTGCAGTCATTATAATAGACACAAAAAGTACCCTGAAAGTGATAAACCTGCTAAAGAGCGGTTCTTCCGGTTTTCGGGGAGGTCTTTTCATTACGTTCAACTCTTTTACTTCGTAGGCTAATGGCAGCGCAAGGGCAATAGCTGCTACCAGGTTTATCCAGAGAAGTTGTGTTGGTAACATGGGTAACAGTAATTCTTTTGTTATGGGATTAAAAGGGAAGAACATGATGCCATAAATCAGGATAAATGCCAAACCCAGGTTTGTAGGGAGTAAAAAGGCAAGCGACTTGAGCAGGTTGTCGTAAACGCGTCTGCCTTCTTCCACAGCGGCGCTGATGCTTGAAAAATTGTCGTCGGTAAGCACAATATCTGCCGATTCTTTTGAAACAGAAGTTCCGGTAATACCCATCGCAACACCAATATTTGATTGTTTTAGCGAGGGGGCATCGTTTACGCCGTCACCTGTCATGGCAACAATGTGGTTATTATGCTGCAATGCTTTTACCAACCGGAGCTTATGTTCCGGGGCAACCCGGGCAAAAATATTAATTTGCTGCACGGTGTGGGTCAAGGTATTGTCATCCATTTTTGCGAGTTCAACACCTGTAACAACATCTCCGTTGGCCGACAAGCCCAGATCCATTCCTATAGAACGCGCAGTAGCCCTGTGGTCACCGGTGATCATTTTCACCACAATTCCGGCATTGTGACATGCTTTAATTGCCTCAATAGCTTCAGCACGGGGAGGGTCGATCATGCCAATTAAGCCAACAAACTGAAAGCCGTTCTGAACATCTGAATCGGATATATCAAAGCTGTCCGTGTTATTCCAATCTTTTTGAGCAACAGCCAAAACACGCATACCCTTTGCCCCCAGCTCTTCTATTTTGGATGCTACCTTTGCAGAATCTAAAGCGAGGCCTCCAAAATATTCCGGGCATCGTTTTACAATTACCTCGGGAGCACCTTTAATAATAATCCGGTTATGGTCGCCCGAGTGGATAGTGGCCATATACTGCAGTTCCGAATCGAAAGGGATAACATCTTTTCGGGGGTATTTCTGTCGCAACAGGTCGGCCAGGAAACCGGCTTTCGAGGCTGCAACTACAAGAGCCACTTCGGTAGGGTCGCCTGTAATACTGACGTTTTCGCCTTCCTGTGAAAAACTTGCATCGCTGCATAAAGCCGCATTTTTTAGCAAAACCTGTATATCATCCGGTAAAGAGGTTACTTCAACACCGCTGGCCTTAAACGCTCCTGATAAATTATAACCTACGCCGGATAACTGGATGTTGTTTTGAGATGTCCAGAGCTCATTAACAGTCATTTCGTTGCGCGTAAGTGTCCCTGTTTTGTCAGAGCAGATAACGGTGGTGCTGCCTAATGTTTCAACAGCCGGCAGTTTGCGTATTATTGCCTTACGTTTAGCCATTCGCTGCACACCAATTGCCAGGGCTATAGTCACAACCGCAGGAAGGCCCTCGGGAATTGCACCTACAGCAAGGGCGATAGCAAAAATCAAACTGTCTTTTAAAGCCAGGCTCAGTAAAATTCCCTGACCAATAGCCCGGAAGGTTCCAATTACCATGATTAAGACAGTGATGATAATAATTCCAATGGTAAGGTATTTACCAATTGTTGCCAGTTTTTTTGTCAACGGTGTTTCGAGATCAGTTGCCTGGCTGAGCATATCCGATATTTTGCCAAGTTCGGTTAACATGCCGGTAGTGACAACCACTGCTGTTGCTGTGCCGGTCGATACCAGTGTTCCGCTGTAAACCATACATCTCCGGTCGCCAATTACGGCTTCGTCATGCACCGGCTCAATCGATTTCTGGGCGGGCAAGGATTCACCGGTAAGAGCAGCTTCCTCCACCGAGAGGTTTTTCTGATGGATCAGACGCATGTCGGCAGGTACACGGTCGCCCGCAGCCAATTGCACAATATCACCGGGAACAAGTTCCGAAACAGGAACTGTGATGTATTGTCCATTCCGTAACACTGTTGCGTTTTCCGGTACCATATCGTTAAGGGCTTCAATGGCCTTTCCAGCCTTAAATTCCTGGATAAAACCAATTATGGTGTTTACAACCACTACGGAAAGAACCACAAGGCCGTCGGTAATTTTACCCAGTAAGGTTGCCATGGTGCTGGATCCGATAAGAACCCAAATGAGAGGGTTGTTAATTTGCCGCCATAAAACTTTTAAAGCTCCATCGCCTTTTTTTCTGTTTATCTGGTTTTTCCCAAATTCCAAAAGCCGTTTTTTAGCTTCACCGCTAGAAAGCCCATCCGAAGAGCTCCCAATAATCTTAAAAACATCCGAATATTCAATTGAATGCCATTTATCAAATTCTCTGTTCTTACTATTCATTCTGTTTATAAATTATGAAATAACTCTGACAACAACAACGGCAACCAGGACCAGGCAAACTGCAGCAACTATTGCGACTGGTTTCAATTTAAAATCAAGAAGCTTTTTAACTTCAGGTCCTAATTTCACAATCAGCATAGCAAACAGGTAATAACGGATACCCTGCCCTATGAACGTGGCAATGATGAACATTGCAATATTTATATCGAAAACGCCCGATGAAATCGCGAATATTTTATAAGGCACCGGAATATAAGCCGCTATAAACAATATCCAAAAGTTCCATTTTGTAAATTGAAATTGGATTTGTTTATAGATATCTTCGGAGAAGCCCGGGATATTGTTAATTACAAATTGTGCAAGACGGGTGGATTCGCCACTTGAATTAATCCACGCATAATGGCCTATGGCATAACCTGCAACAGCTCCCAAAAGCGTTCCAAATGTTCCATATAAGGCAAATTTATAGGCTTTTGAGATATTAAGCAATACCAGAGCCAGGAAAAACATGGGAGTAGGCAGAGGCAAAAAGGAGGCATCAGCAAACGCACAAACGAACAGCGCCACAGGCCCCCATTTAGTGTTTACCCATTGAAATGCCCAGGCATGTATTTTTTTAAGTCTGTTATTCATGTATTTGTATATTTATTGGAAACTTCCATGAGTTCTCCTGGCTTTGAAGATCCTGCCGGGTAACTTAGTACAATTAGGGAAGGCCTTCGGACCTGTTAATTGCCGGTTCCGGTCCATATTTTGTTTAAAAAGGCGATGATATTGTCCACCACACCCTGCAATCCATGTTCACCAATATAGTTTACCAGTTTGGCCAAAAGAGGAAACAAAACAATGATCAAAGCAATTAGAGTTACTATAAGGAATGTCCCGGCCACAATCAGAAAGAGCTTCAACTTTTTGTTCGTCTTAATTTTCCAGAGAACAGAGCCAATATTTATATGTTTGTTATAACCGTAGTAAGATTGACGGGGAATATGGGAGCGTTTGTATACTTCCCGGTAATTATCGGCCTGGTAACTTCTATGTTGTTTATAATTGCTGTCGAAAAAATCATCAAATCCCATAGTGATAGATTTAAATTAATTATTAGAAAAATGAATGCGAATATACCAGCAGCCCGGAGAGAGGCATTGCAAAATAAAATGCTTCACCTGTGGCAAAATAGCTGAACCTGTAAAAGGTATTTAATGAAGGGGAGGGTACTATGAAACTTCTGGCGGAAGCCAGATAGAGTAATATAATTTATGTGGGAAGAAACAAGTTAATGGCACATGTTTTTCCTTGATAAACAAGATGGACGGGGCCGGATTGTCTTGAATATCAATTGTAATTTCTTCATCGGCAGATACTACGCACAAGTCGGATTTGTCGTTTGTATTTGATGCGGAAGTGTTTTCAATATCACATTTAAAATGATGAAAGAAAGAAACCGCTCCTTGCCCGGGGGAAATGGACATGGTGAAGAAAAATGCTAATGTTAACAGTATTTTCATTTCGGTTTCATCAATTTGCAATATAACAATGAAAAATGAATTTAGTTGTTTTTTACTAAAATTATGCAGGATTCTGCTACAAACAAAAAAATGACACTGGAAATCAGTGCTATTAGATAACACGATTTGATATCAATTGTAAGATGTTGCTTGATAAGGTCAACAGAGATCATGTTACAAAAGCTTCAGTTTCCGGGATGTTTAGCCAAAGGATACACAAAAGGCTTTATCCTTTATTTCATGGAACATTTACTCCTTTGCTAATTGCTTCAGCCTGCCTTGATAAGATTGCCAGTAATTCCTTTTGGTATTGTCATCCAGATATGACGAAAAAACCAGTTTTTCGACACATTGGTTATGGGATATCATATCGTTGAAGATTTTATCAAAGAAACTTTTTTCTATTTCTGCCTTTTCTGAAAGGACTTCAAATTGATGTCTAATTTTTCCGTGGGCTAAACTGCCTGGCAAAAGCCCGTCATCTAAAGCAAAATCCCTATCATTGATATGTATCCTGCTATTTAGAAGGTCGTAAGCGGGGCTCAATTTAAAATCGCCCATTGATGTTTCTATCAATGAGAAATTTTTATAATGAGCGTCGCCGTTTGAGAATAAATAATTAAAGATCAAAATCTTTAGGAGCTTAAGAGATTCTAACCTGTATGCTGGTACGGTCTCCTTTAGCAGCGCAAAAAGCTCTAAATAATTACCTGAATATTTATAATGTTCTCCATGTGTTTGAGGCGTCCGCCCTGATAAGGAGGCAAAGTCTTCCTGAGCAAGTTTTTTCCCGTTTGCATCAATATCAAAACGTTTAGTTATATAGGCAGGGGCTCCATTGCTAAAAAAAATCAAAGCATTCTCAGCAGCTTCAATACCATAAATTTGCCTGGCCAATTGCATGGTTAGGTGTTCATTGGCTGGCATCTGGTCTGTTTTTTTACCGGAATTTGGAATAGGTTTTAGTATATACATTCCTTGTTCACCGTCATTTATTAGCCTCAATTTATTTTTTTCAAGCAAAACTGAAAATTTTTCCTGGACACCAGAAATTGACATACGGCTTCTGTTTTGTTCAAATAGTTCATGTGTTTCAGCATTAGAAGCCGGTGATTCGTACGGTAGAACATGATGTACCTTTTTACCTTGAAACATCCTGTTTAGACACGCTTTGCTATAAGTATTGAAACCCTCCGCCAAAGTTCCAGGACAGTTATTTATTAAAGGTAAGCTCATATTTCATCAATCTTTAAGACCCGAATAGCTCCAATTGTATCGTTTTTGGCAACTGTCACTAACAGGCTAAAATAGTCATCGGCATCTATACGGTTACGTTTGCAGATCATATGCTTATTGGAGCCTTCGGGTAGCATATTATAAAAAAACGGAAACAAGTAGGCCGAATGGAATTCTTGTTTAGACTTCGATAGGGTAAGACTTATAGCAGGACAATTTTTGTTATTAAACCAGGCGTCATGATAACGGAAAACAAAAGAGCCGTCATCATTCTGGGTCAATATTCCAGCCTCCATATTTTTATATAGTACCTTAGCTTGTCTCATTTGATCTCAACCGTTTTACATTTAATTCAATTTCTAAGCCCAACACATCTGCCAATTTTGATATTGTTAATAAAGTAGGGTTACCCTTCCCACTTTCAAATTGCTTTAAGGTCCTTAGGCCAACGCCCGACAGCTTGGCGAGATTCTCCTGGTTTACTTGTAAAGCCTCTCTTCTTTCCTTTATGGTGGTTATTATTTTTTCAAAGTGCATTTTATGGCTCTTTTTTATGCAAAAATATAAAAACACAAATAATATTCAAATAAAAGTGTAATTAAATGCACTTTTAAGTGTATTTATATGAACGAATAATAGAATATCTTCCAAATGTGCCATATAATGCACATTTAGGAGGTATTGATATTAGATTGACATTAACACTCAATTTAAAGTGCACTTTAATGCATTTTAGGACGCCATTCATGTTAACCTCATTTAAAAGAACAAGGCACCATTTTTTTATTGGTGTTGTTGCAACAGTTGACACCAGCTTTTTCAATAATGGAGAGGATTAGCAGAAGTAAAACTTACTGAAGGAATACTAAGTTATACTACAAAACAACAAAAGGACCATAAGTGTTTAACTTACAGCCCTTTTCGATGGTATTTTGTCGGGGTGGGGCGACTCGAACGCCCGGCCTCTACGTCCCGAACGTAGCGCGCTACCAACTGCGCTACACCCCGCGCTTGCTAATTCATTGCTTTTCCTTAAAGCGATGCAAACGTATAAAATTTTTTTCAAACGTGTTTAATTTTTTAATTCCAATTCTAATTCTTTATAATCATTCTAAATTTTAGCCCTATAACTTTCGGATAATGTACTATTTGCAGCAATTGAATATATTTGTTTATAACTTAATCTGAAACAACTATGATGCAGAACTCCCGGAGAAATTTTCTGAAGCTGTCAGCCGGCGCCGCTGTAGCTGGATTAGCCCTTCCTATGAGTGTACAGGGAAAATCACAAATGTTGAAAGCCGACCCTTCAAAAATTATTTACAGGCAACTCGGTAAAACCGGAATTAAACTGCCCATTATCAGCCTTGGTGTGATGCGTGCTGATAACCCCAACCTGGTGGCTGCCGCTCTCGATGCAGGTATTGTTCACCTCGATACTGCCAATGGTTATCAGAATGGGAATAACGAACTAATGCTTGGTAAGTTATTGAAGGACCGCAAGCGTGATTCGTTTGTAATTTCGACAAAAATGCACCTTCCAAGTGACCGCACCACCGGATTGTTTAGTGCCGATGCCACTTACGACAAATTTATGAGCATGCTTAATACCAGTCTGGAAAGACTGCAGATGGATCATGTTGATATTTTATACCTGCATGCTGTTTCAAAAAGGGAGGCTGCATTAAATGAAGATATGCTGAGAGCGCTTACCGATGCTAAAAAGCAAGGGAAAGCAAGGTTTATTGGAATATCAACCCACAGCAAAGAACCGGAAGTAATCCAGGCAGCCATCGACTCCAAAATTTATGAAATAGTACTTACTTCATATAACTTCTCGCAGCCACATGTGACCGAAATGAAAGACATGATCAGCAAAGCCAAAAAAGCCGGATTGGGTATCATCGCTATGAAAACTATGGCTGGCGGGTTCTTAGATAAGGAGCGGAAAAAACCGGTTAACTCAAAAGCAGCAATGCGTTGGTCGATGATGAATCCCGATGTGGACACATCTATTCCCGGAGCTACTACTTTCGATCAATTGAATGAAATGATTGAGGTAATGAGCAATCTGGACATGACCGACGACGAAAAGAAATTCATTTCGGCTTACAACAATGCGGCTTCGCTTTACTGTTCGGGCTGTCGCGAATGTATACCGCAATGCCCCCGCAACGTGCCGGTTCCCGAAATTATGCGCTCCTATATGTACACTTACGGTTATCGCGATCCCGGCCTTGCTCAGGACGAGATCAACTCACTCACCCTGGCCGATTTACCCTGCAATTTGTGCGATACCTGCAGCGTAAACTGTACCAACGGTTTTGCAGTGAAAGACAGGATTGCCGATGTTTGGCGTGTGAAACAGGTACCCAGAGAGTTTATAGCTTAAACTTCTGTTTAAACCAAGATAAGATACAGGTAAAAAATTAAGCGGCGAAGTTGGAAACTTCGCCGCTTTAATTTTTTTAATATTTTACAATCCTCATATTATTGGTCCTGTCGCGGAGGATAACCGATTTTAATCCTACGGCTACTATTTTCATTGCCTCTGACCTTCCTTTGTTATCAGTATATCCATAAAATTCTCCTGATTTTTTGTCCCCATTTGCTTTGTTAATGGCATAAATGTCATAAATGGAAATAGTCTTCGACCGGAGTTTATCGTTTTTTGTTTTATAGAACATTCTCACTTTGTGAGGATTTAATATGTTTGTGATTATTCCTAAAGAATAGTGATTGTCGTAAACGGAATCGCCAATGTTAAAGAAGGTAACACCAATTGGCTTACCTACCACTTTATTCATATAGGTATCAGAATAAATTTTTGTGGTGTCAATTGTAAAACGAATAACATCTGCAGTTACTGTAACTTTATCCTGAACAAAGAGTGGCCAAACTGTTTTTTTAAAATCAACCGTAAAATTTACGTATTCTTCGTTTGACTTTAACGACCTGTTTTTTATTAACTCACGCTTGGCTTCCAGTACCATAGCGTCCTGGGAGGCTCCTCCGAGTCCAAGTAGTTTATTGGATTGAGATACACCTAACGCTATATCTTCGTAAACCACATTTTTTCCGATTGATGATGAACTTATGTTTCCGGTATGTGTGACCACACAAGAAGATAGGATAAGAATTGCTGGTAAAATTGATAGTTTTTTCATGGCGGTTGACTTTATTTCTTAACGATGTTAAATTTAGGTTTGCACCCTGAGACATCAAAAAGCATACCAGCCATATTTTATCGCATGTACAGCTTCACATACCCATTCTGACAGTCTTTATTTTTCTTCTGATAACTGCCATGTATTCTGCAGGTTTATGAATTATAAATTTCAGGTACTAAGGCTGAATAACATAACCTTAATACCTGAAATTCTTTCCGGTTGTCATTTTCCAAACATCCCGCCTATCTTGCCTGTAAGATTATCGGCTACTCCGCCGAACGATCCTTTACCATCTGACTGGATAAACGATTCCACCTGATTGCCTATACCTGCTGGCATTTTATCTTTTAAAAACCCAACAACTGTTTGAATGGCTGTTGTTGCCTGTGCTGGTGAAATACCAGTTTTCTCCGTTATCATTTTTACAAGAGCTTCCATAATTATCCAATTAAGTTAATATAACATACTCCTTAATGAACAATTTTGGGATAAGAAAGAGATATTCGATTTTCATTTTCCCCAAACTTTAGTTGAGAAAGCACAAAAGATGTATT
>JAJYAG010000113.1 GCA_021779665.1 Bacteroidota bacterium
TTCCGATCTAAGTTGTCCAGCTCGTCGATCAGCTTTTCAGGGTTCATTTGTTCGGCAATTTTTGTGAATCCCTGAATATCGGAAAACAGAACTGTTGCCATGTCGAATTTGTGTGAGCTGGCCTTGCCTGTATTTTTTATTTCATCGGCAGTATCTTTAGGAAGCATGTTGGCAATGAGCTCATCAGTCTTTTCTTTTTCGCGCATCAGTTCCGATGTGCGTTCCTGAATGATGCGCTCAAGTTTGACTTTCTCCTTTTCGAACTGCCATTTACGCCGCAGCCCGATAAAGCCTATTAAGCCCAGAAAAATGAAGGTGTAAAATATCCAGGCATACCATTGCATGTAAAACGGGGACCGGATGTGGAACCGTATTGCAAAAATATCGGAGAGGCTTCCGTTTAAGGTTTGCGCTTTAATAAACAACTGGTAATCGCCTGGTGGAAGATTTGCAAAGTTCCTTTCGGGAATCCGGCTCCACTCGCTCCAGGTGGCATCTTCATCTTTCAGCAGGTAGGAATAACGAATGTGATTCGGATATGTCAGATCGCTGGCATAAAATTTAAGAGATATAATGTTTACAGGGTATTGGGCTTCAAAATAAGAAATATATTCATTTCCTCTTTTACGGGTTTGCAATGCTATCGCCTGATTATCGGCAAGTACTTCCCGGGCTGTGATAACAATGTTGTCCTGCTGATTAAAGAATTTGTCGAGATTTAAATGAATGAGCTTGCTTTCTTCACGAAATAAAACTTCACGACCCGAACAGCTTAGAATTGAAGGATTCGTCAAACCGGCCTCCCAAATAGGAATTTCAAGCCAATTGATGGTTTCGTTGTTTATTTTCTTACCATAATAAATATGCTTATTCTCTCCTGGTTTTCCTGTGGAGTAAAGAATACCGCCTGTAGTGTCCTCAGCAAGGTATTCAATAAAATGACCTTGTGCTGGAAAGTTTAATAGCGATTTTTCCTGGTTTGCGAGGTTGTTTCCTTCAAGTTTATATATGTTAAAAGCATTGCTCAAATAAACAGAGCCGGATATCTGGAAAATATTGCTGAGAACTGGTGAGTTTTCGTTTTTGCCCGAATAAAGTGTTTCAAGCTTAAACCCTTTCGCTTCTGATTTAAGATGTGATATGTTATTACTTTTATCTAATATTAACATATCCTGGTTGTTGCTAAAAGAAATCTTCTGTACCGAATCTGTTTTCAGATCGAAAATTTCTTTTATTGAGGCGGCTTCCCGGTTGAAACGCAAACTATACAGATATCCTTTGGATACAAACAACAATTTATTTTTATACAATGTGGAATATGAAACCGGTCGCGATAACAGAAGCTCAAACTCATTTTTTTGGAGAATAAAAATTCCGTTATTTTTTACAACCAGAATTTTGTTATCGAGTGCGTAAATATTCTTTACAGGATTCTTTTCACTGTTAACTTTTTTTTGAGATGAATAGATGGCCTCGTTACCAGCAAAATAGATGTCGGAAGTGTCCTGTGCAACTCCGTTTAAAGGTGTATTCGGTGGCAGGATGTTCTGGAGCGATCTGAAGTACTCGGCGTATTTAATACAATAAAGTGCTTTTTCTGACAGGAGCCAGAGATTGTTGTTTTTATCGGGGTGTGAGGTTACAATATTATCATTTACAGGGAAAGTTATGTTGTTGCTGATGCCGGATATTGAACTTTCTAAAATTAGATCATTTTTTGAATTGAGAACAGGTCTGAAGTTATTCCCGTTAAAAACTCTTTCTTTGGTTTGGATGGTTCCTGTCCTCATTAATTTACCACTCAGAATTACGAACGCCCCTTTTGAGTTTTCAAGAAATACTTTGCCGTCGTTGGAATGCAAGTATGAATCAAAGCCTGTTGAATCAGCTAAAAGTTGAAATGCCTCGTTTCTGTAGAGCCATAGTTGTTGATTGGCAATCAGTATAACGGAGTCTCCTGAGGTTATAGCCTGTTCGGGCATCCAGTTTTTAGCCGACAGCGTGGAGCTTATTTCGTGTATGTAATAGGAGCCTGTTGAGTTCTTCAATATTTCTCCTGTAAAGTTGTTGGCAAACAAGAATAATTTTCCTGAACTTTGAGCCAAAAGCGATTTTTTATTGAAATTTACAACTCCCCAATCTTGTCCGTCGAATGAGAGAATGCCCTTGTTTGTTGAAAAAAATATTATTCCTAAGTTATTTTGTGAAATTGAATAAGATTTTTCTATACCTAAATGGGGAGGGAACGTATAACGGGTTATTGAAAAAATATGATGATCCTTTTCAAATGAAAATTGCTGGGCGTTTAAATAAAAAACCGTTAATACGGTTAGTATGGGAATTAAGTAAATTTTCCTTAATTTTAAGGCAAAGTTCATTTCGTTCATCAAATGTTCATGAGTCTGTTTTCGCCCAATTCAAAGATATAATATTTCTTGCAAAACCCTTAACATCATAAGAAATACTTTTATGGATCCTAAGAAAACCATCCTTGTAGCAACCGATTTTACACCCGTAGCCGGGTATGCAGCTGATCACGCCCAAAGGTTTGCTGCCATTTTAAAAACCAGTGTCACTCTTGTTCATATTATTAAAAAAGAGTCGGATCGTGCTGAAGCGCAACAAAAAATGAACGTCCAGGTTAATGAATATTATAAAAAATATGGCGTTAAACCTGAAACCATCATTAAAGAAGGAAGCATTTTTTCGACTATCGGGGAACTGGCCTCCGATCTTCCGACCGAATTTGTTGTAATGGGAACCCACGGTATCAGAGGACTGCAGCATTTAACAGGCAGCTGGGCACTAAAGGTTATTGTTACTTCCAAGGTGCCGTTTATCGTAGTTCAGGAGCCGCCAAAATCTGATACAATTTCCAAAATTGTTTTCCCGGTCGATTTTAAACGCGAAAACAAAGAGAAGATTGGTTGGGCTTATTACGTTGCCAGGCTTTTCAATTCAAAAATTTTTATTTTCCGTTCCAATTACCACGACAAGGGTTTTGTAAAGGAAACCTATAAAAATATGGCCTTTACAGAAAAATTTTTTACTGCAAAGGGAGTTTCTTACGAGATTGATATTGCCGAAGGGAAAAAATCTTTCCCCGTTGAAACCATTGAATTCTCGCAGAACATTGGTGCTGACCTGATGCTGATCATTACTACAAAGTCAATCAATTTTACCGATTATATTGTTGGTGCCTCAGAGCAGGAAATTATTGCCAATACCGCTCAGATACCTGTTATGTGTGTAAACCCCCGACCTTCCAAAGTTGGTGGTAGCTTTAGTACATCAGGAGGCTGATATTGTAAAAATTCATACTTTTGAAAAGAGGATGTTTGATGATTTGCAAACACCCTCTTTTGTTTTTCAAATACTTTGTATATGGATATTATTTTTGCTACCCAAAATCCGCATAAACTTCAGGAAATACAAGCACTTCTAGGCGAGAGTTTCAAGCTTGTCAGTTTAAAAGATCTTGATTTTAAAGAAGATATTCCCGAGAATCAGGAAACTCTGGAAGGTAATGCGCTGGAAAAGGCCCGCTTTATTTTCAAACGTTTTAAAAAAGCCTGTTTTGCCGACGATACAGGTTTGGAAGTAAAAGCGCTGCATGGTGCTCCGGGCGTATATTCGGCGAGATATGCCGGGCCTTTATCCGATTTTGGTACCGAACAAAACAGGTCGGCCGCGAATATCAGGAAACTCCTTTCGGAGCTTAACGGGAAAAAAGATTACAGCGCGCAGTTTCGTACAGTAATTGCTTTTATTAATGAGGAAGGTCGCGAGCATCTCTTTGAAGGTATTGTAAAGGGAACGATTATTCAGGATTTAAGAGGGCAGGGAGGTTTTGGCTACGATCCTGTGTTTGCTCCCGAAGGTTTTGACCTCACATTTGCCGAAATGCCGCTTTCGGAAAAAAACAAAATCAGCCATCGTGCAAGGGCATTTCACAATTTTCGTGAATTTCTTTTTAAGGGTAATAATTTGTAAGTCGTAATCGTTCTCACTGGAATAAAAGTGTAGATGAAATACTTTTTGACTTTCGTTTTTCTTGTTCAGTTTTGGTTGGTTGCTCAGTCACAAATTCCTGTTGGCAGCTGGCGGATGCATTTGCCGGGGAAGTATGGGGCTCATGTGGCATGGTCGCCCTCCAAAGTTTATTGTTCTACAGGCGAAAGCTTGTTTGCATATAAACTGAGTGATAACAGTATTGAAAAACTTGCCAAAATCAATGGCTTATCAGATTTTGGAGCGAATGCCATTGCTTTTTCAAATGATCTTAATTTGCTGGTTATCGGTTACGATAACGGAAATATTGATATTGTTAAAGGGAAAGAGATTATAAACATTTCGGACCTGAAAAAGAAATCGCTGCCTGCGAGTAAAGCTATCAACCATGTGTTATTCGACGGGAAAATGGCTTATCTGAGTTGTGGCTTTGGTATTCTGCTGCTGGATCTTGAAAAGCTGGAGATTAAAGATACTTATATTTTCGGTCCCGGAGGAACCTATCTGCAGGTTAATTCCTGTTCAGTTCTTGGTAATGAGTTGTATGCAGCCACCAATAACGGAATTTTCAGGGCCGATAAAACCGATCCGCTGCTCGTAGACTATTCCCGATGGAAACTGATTACGAATATTCCCAACTATAACAAGGCTTTTCGGCAGGTAATTTCGGATGACAATACCATTTATGCTGTTTATTCAAGTCCTGCAGTGGCTGGCGATAGTATCTCTTATTTACGAAATGGTAATTGGTCCAATTTTCGACTGGATGAGAATACAGATATTTATAACCTGAGTTTTTCCCGTGAAAACATATATGTATCGACTTCAAACAATCTTAAAACTTACGATAAAAACTTTCAGATAAAGAACACCCTCTGGCAGTACGGAGATTATGGGGTTGCAAAACCCAGGGAGTCATTGATTGATCCTTCCGGGAATCTATGGATAGCCGATTTTGGAAATGGGCTGATACAATATCATGCAAACGGGTCCTTCGTCAAAATTGAGCCGAACGGGCCAAGCAGCAGCAGGATCAAATCGTTTTTCTTCTCGGGAAATACGTTGTATACTGCTGCCGGAGGAACTGACATATCTTACGATAATCTTTATAATACTGCTGAGTTCTCCACTTTTTCGGGCGATGAGTGGAAAACTTATTTCAGCTGGGGGCATTCCGATTTTATGACTGTGAGGACTGATCCTAAAGATCAGGATCTGATTTATGTGAGTTCCTGGGGCTCCGGGATTTTTACATATAAGAATGGTTTAGAAGTAAATCATTATAACGATGCCAACAGTACCTTGCAGACAGCCATTGCCGGAGCTCCTTACGTACGGGTTTGGGGAATGGATTTTGATAAGGATGGTAACCTTTGGGCGTCCAATAGTTATGTTAACAACTCTTTGTCTGTTTTGAAACGAAACGGCGAATGGAAGGCTTTTCCGCTGAGGAACTATATTGGTTCTGAATTGCCGGGCGATGTTGTTGTGGACGATCTTAATCAGATTTGGGTAGTTCTTAATAAAGGGGGTGGAATTCTGGTACTGAATACAAACAATACTCCCGATAACACTGGTGATGACCGGTACCTGGTATTTAAACCCAAAGATGCCTTTGGACAGTTTGTAACCAATGTTTATACACTTGTAAAGGATATGGAAGGCGATATCTGGGTTGGAACAGATATCGGACCTGTTGTTTATGCCGATCCTGATAAAGTTTTTGAAGGAGATACCGAAGGAAAGCAACCCTTGCTGCCACGGCCCGGAACTGATATTGTAGATCCTTTGCTTGGGAAAGAAATAATAAGGTCCATAGCTGTTGACGGAGCCAACCGTAAATGGATCGGAACCGAGAGGGGCGGGGCTTTTCTTGTTTCTGCCGATGGCGATTCTGCATTGCTTCAGTTTAATATGGACAACAGCCCTATACTTTCCAATACAGTTATTGCAGTTGGTATTCACGATAAAACCGGCGAGGTGTTTTTCGGAACCGACAGGGGTATTATTTCTTATAGATCGGATGCGACTAAAGCAGGGGAGGACTTTGGAGATGTTTTTGCTTTTCCGAATCCTGTGCGTCCTAATTATCACGGCAATATTACTATTACCGGATTAATAAAAGATGCCAATGTTAAAATCACTGATATTGCTGGTAATCTGGTTTACGAAACCACTACCCTTGGCGGACAGGTTGTCTGGGATGGCAGGAACCTCGACGGTCGCCGCGTTGCCTCAGGAGTATATATAATTTTTTGCACCAACGAAGATGGCTCTAAAACTAAAATTACGAAGCTTCTTTTTATGAACTAAGTCCTCAAACTACTTCAATATTAGCTTGAAAGAGGCAATGGTTTAAAAACTGGCAATTAAGAATTAACATCTGGATTGTATGTGGACAGTGGTCTGTCGACAGTCGGCTTTTTCCTTTTTCAGCACTACACTTAAAAATTTATTTTGCGCATAAGGAACAAATCTCTATATTCGCATCCCAAAGTTCGTTGAAATATGCCCGGATGGCGGAATAGGTAGACGCGCTGGTCTCAAAAACCAGTAGCAGTAATGCTGTGCCGGTTCGATTCCGGCTCCGGGTACATTTTTAACTCCTCTCAAAATAAAATCGGCAATAAATATGACAAGCGATTCCGACATGATGAAGCCATACCGGGAAAAGCAACAGCAATTCGACCGCCGATATCTCGAAATGGCAAAAATCTGGGCTGAAAATTCGTACTGTAAACGCCGGAAGGTTGGCGCTCTTATTGTTCAGGGCAAAATGATTATTTCCGACGGATACAACGGTACTCCTGCCGGTTTCGAAAATATTTGCGAAGACGACGATTATAAGACAAAGCCGTATGTGCTTCATGCCGAAGCCAACGCGATAACCAAGGTTGCCAAATCGAACAATAGCAGTGAAAATGCTACGTTATATGTAACAACATCGCCTTGTATGGAGTGCTCTAAGCTTATTATTCAGTCGGGAATTAAACGTGTTGTTTTTTGCGACCGCTACCACACAACCGATGGGTTAAATTTGTTGTACAGGGCAGGAATTGATGTGGTGTATATAAATTTGGATGAAAAGAATGATGTTTCAGAATAAAAAATCGATTGCCTTTCTGCCCCTGATATTTGCTATTCTTCTTGTTGCAGGAATTATTATAGGTGTTAAGTTATCCCGTAATGGTTCCAGCGAAAGATTGCTTATTTATCCCAAAGCCGATAAAGTAAACAGCGTGCTCGACATGATAGACGATACCTACGTCGACTCCATTTCGCGTAACGATCTTGAAGAAACTGCCATTAATTCCATTCTTAAAAAGCTTGACCCCCATTCAGTATATATTCCTGCCTCTGACCTGGAAGCTGTTAACGAACCTCTTGAAGGTAATTTTACTGGTATCGGAGTGCAGTTTAACTTTCAGGAAGATACAGTAATTGTGGTAAGTACCATTCCAAACGGACCATCACAAAAAGTTGGAATCCTTCCAGGTGACCGTATAGTTAAAGTAAATGATACGATAGTTGCCGGAGTGAAGCTCAAAAGTGATCAAATAGTTAAGCGTCTGAAAGGAATTGAAGGCACTACCGTAAAGGTGAGCGTTCTTAGAATTGGGAAAAAAGGACTGCTCGATTTTAACGTGACCCGTGGCAAAATTCCTTTACGGAGTGTTGAGGTTTCTTACTTGCCAGCTCCCGAAATTGGTTATATGAAAATTTCCAAATTTGCAAAAACCACCTTCGACGAATTCAAGCAATCCATAGAACAGCTCAATAAGCTTGGAATGAAAAAGAAGCTGATAATAGACCTTCGTGGCAACGGTGGAGGCTTGTTAACTTCGGCTACTGACATTGCCGACCAGTTTCTTAACGGAAAGGAGCTTATTGTTTTTACAAAAGGTAAGGCGCGGAATAAAACAACGATAAATTCCAAGCCTTCGGGTTTGTGTGTTGATTATAAACTGGTTCTTCTGATTGATGAATATAGTGCTTCGGCAAGTGAAGTGCTTGCGGGTGCCTTGCAGGATAACGACCGCGCCACGGTAATAGGCCGCCGTAGTTTTGGAAAAGGCCTTGTTCAGGAACAGGTTTTATTGCCCGATGGTTCTGCCATTCGTTTGACGATTGCGCGATATTACACTCCTACCGGAAGAAGTATTCAAAAACCTTATAATAATGGTGTGGATAAATATTATGAGGAACTTGGAGAACGCATGACGCATCGCGAATTTGAAATTCAGGATAGCATTCATTTTGATGATTCACTCAGGTTTACCACGCCAAAGGGAAAAGTTGTGTATGGCGGAGGCGGTATAATGCCTGATATTTTTATTCCGTACGATACGGCTGGAATTACGAGATACTACGAATCGGTTTTTTCCAAAGGACTGATTTATAAATTTGCTTTTCTTTACAGCGACCAAAGACGGTCGAGCTTGGGTACGTGCAAAAATATCGATGAACTTAAAGCGCTTTTGCATAATAAAAATATTTTGGATGAGTTTGTTGAATATTCCAAAAGCAATGGCGTTGTTCCCGAAAAAAATGAAATCAGTATATCGGGTAAATGGCTCGAAAATCAACTCATTGCTAATATTGGAAGGAATTTCTTCGACGACGAAGGCTTTTATCCGGTTGTTCTTGAACTCGATAAAAGCATCAAAAAAGCAATTGAAGTGTTAAAAGGATAGTATTATCCTGATAAACTGTTTAGTATTTGTCATGACTAAGTTTTTTAATTATAGAGCATTATTACTTTCCGTTACCCTCGTGTTCATTTCAGGAACAATTCCATCATTTATCGGATGCAAAGCCGTTTCCTCCACTCCTGAGCGATTTAAATATGACGATTCCACAAAAGTTATTCTCTTTCTGGATACAGCTGTTTTAGGTTCCTTTTATTGGCCCATTCACGGAAAAGTCATCAGTCATTACGGAAGGCGCGGGCGAAGAATGCACACCGGAACCGACATCAAGCTTGCTCATGGCGATACCATTAGAGCTGCTTTTACAGGTGTAGTTACAAAATCAACTTCTTATTACGGATATGGAATCCTTGTGGTCCTGAAACACCCTAAAAATCTCGAAACTTATTATGCGCATTTAAGCAAAGCCCTCGTGAATGATGGCGATACAATCAGTTATGGTACACCTCTTGGTTTGGGTGGCCGCACCGGAAGGGCAACTACCGATCATTTGCATTTCGAAATCCGTAAAGACGGGAAAGCCCTTAATTCGGAACACTTTTTCAACTTCAACGATTTGGACGTGAAAACCTGGGTTATGTTAAAGGAGTCAAGAGTCAAAAAGGAAAAGGTAGAAGAGCCTGTTCTGGAAGTTAAAGAAAATCCCAAAAAAGAGAAAGTGGCTACAGCCGGATTAGCTGAAGCGAAAAAGTTTCATACCATTAAAAAGGGAGATACTTTATTTTCTCTGTCGCGCCGTTATGGTACAACTGTCGATACGATCTGTAAACTCAACAATATTAAAAAATCAAGTGTTTTGAAGATCGGAACCAAACTGAGAGTACAGTAACCTAATATTTTGGGAATGAAATCTTTAATTTGCTTAGTTGTGATTTGCTGTCAGGCTGTTACAGCATTTTCGCAGTCTTCAAAAATTCAGGCTGGTAAGTCTCATCATTTTGTTTGTTGTGATTATACTCAGGGAAAAGTTTTTGAGGTTAGCAGAAAAGGTAAAATCACCTGGGAATATAATGCTAAAAATTGCAACGATATCTGGGTTCTTCCCAATGGTAACTACCTATTCAATACTGGTAACGGGGTAATGGAAGTCACAAAGGACAAGAGAATTGTTTTTAGCTATCAGTCGGCAAGCGAAATATATGCCTGCCAACGTCTGGAGAATGGCAACACTTTTATTGGTGAATGTAATGCTGGCAGATTGCTGGAAGTGGCGCCTGATGGTAAACTTGTGAAAGAGATAAACCTTCTTCCTGAGGGAACTGATGGAGGCCACGGTTATATGCGGAATGCACGCAAACTTAAAAATGGTCATTACCTTGTTGCACATTACGGTTTGGATGTTGTACGCGAATACGATGCTGAAGGTAGAATGGTGCGTGAGGTTCCTGCTCCCGGCGACCCCCATAGCGTTGCTCAACTGCCTGATGGAAATATCCTTATTGCCTGTGCCGATCGCAGAGGTGGTCCCCAGGTGATTGAAGTCGATCCCTCCGGAAAAATAATCTGGCAGGTGCAAAATGGTGATTTGCCCGGTATCGATCTTAAATTTATGACTGGTTTTCAGCGTTTACCAAACGGGAACACAGTTTTGACCAACTGGCTCGGACATAATAATTTTGGTAAAGCACCGCACATTATCGAAGTTACCCGTGATAAAAAAGTTGTGTGGACCTTCTCCGATTTTAACCGTATGAATACCGTTTCGAGCATTCAGTTGCTCGACGTGAAAGGCAATTCGGTTAAAGGTGAAATTCTTCACTAAAGATGATACACAAAAGAGCTTAATGTTTTGAGACAAACCTCGGGCTCTTCAATAAAACCCATATGTCCTGAATTTTCAAGTGTCAGAATTTCTCCTGTTGCTGTGCGTTGGGCAACGCTGTGCATCAAGTCGTAAGGTATATAATTGTCCTTTTTCCCCAGGATAAACAATACGGGCAAACCTGTTTCTTTCAGCAAGTTCTGGCGATCAGCACGGACTTTCATTCCTTCCAGCAATGCAATTATTCCTTCTTCGTTATTCTGGGCTCCAATCGCTTTTGCCTTTGTAACTTCTGCTGCAAATTTCTCGAGGTTGTCGGTGGCAAAACCATTAGGAATATTGGTGTTGAAAAGACGGTCTTTCTTTCCGTCCTTAATTAAAGCTATTTCGCGGTCGCGGTTGGCTTTCTTCTCGTCGCTGTCGGCAAAAGGCGTTGAATGGAAAAGGGATATTCCGTATAGTTTATATCGATATTTGGACATAAAGGCCAAAGTAACGTATCCACCCATAGAATGCCCTACCACAAAACATTTTTCAATTCTCAGAAAAGTAAGAACGGTATTTACGGCATCAGCCATGAGATCCATGTCGTGAACATCATTTATTTTACCCGATTTCCCGTGGCCGGGAATGTCTATGGTTATTACTCTGTATGTTTTGGCAAGGTCTTTTGCAAATTCGCCCCAAATGTCCATTGTCTCCAGATATCCATGCAGGAGCACAATTACTTTTCCCGAACCAAGGTCGTCGAAATGAACTGATGAATTATGAAATGGTACCGACTTCAACATTTTTTTGAGTTTTAATTGCGAAAAGCTTAATATTTCAGCTGCGAAAATACTTTTTTAAGTTTTTTAAACAACCAAAACAGATATGATTTATGTTTGGTTTTACAATTAACCCGAAATTATCTTTTAATTGCTAATTGTTTGGGAATGATTATTTTTTCATAAATTTCATGAAAGTTCAATTATTCCTTAATTATATGAAAAGCTACGTTCTACTATTGTTACTGATATCTGTGAGTAAAATATCTGCTCAGGATCGTATCACCGGAAAAACATTTGCAACCCGTTCCGAAGTAATTGCTCAGCACGGGATGGCATGCACCAGCCAACCTCTGGCAACCCAAACAGCTCTTGACATACTCAAGGCCGGAGGCAACGCCATTGATGCTGCAATTGCTGCCAACGCTGTTCTCGGTTTGGTAGAGCCTGTAGGCAATGGAATTGGAGGAGATTTGTTTGCCATTGTGTGGGACGCAAAAACCAAAAAGCTTTATGGTTTGAATGCCAGCGGCCGTTCACCGTATGATCTTACTTTCGACTATTTCGTTAAAAATAGCATTAAGCGCATTCCGCCTCTAGGGCCGCTGCCTGTTTCAGTTCCAGGCTGTGTGGATGGTTGGTTTGAGTTACACAAAAAATTCGGGAAGCTTCCCGTTGCGGATATTCTGAAACCAGCAATCACTTATGCCAATGAAGGATTTCCGGTTTCGGAAGTGATTGCTTATTACTGGAACTCGAATGCTCGAACTTTACAAAAATATCCCGGATTTAAGGAAATTTATATGCCCAGCGGAAAAGCTCCGGCCAAGGGTGAGGTTTTCCGAAACCCCTATTTGGCAGCAACCTTGGATAAAATAGCCAAAGGTGGACGCGATGCCTTTTATAAAGGCGAAATCGCCCAAAAGATTGTAGATTATGTTCGCGAACAGGGTGGCTTTTTAAGTATGCGCGATTTTGCCGACCATCATTCCGATTGGGTGGAGCCCGTTTCTACAAATTATAGAGGTTACGATGTATGGGAACTTCCGCCAAACGGTCAAGGTACTGCCGTGCTGCAAATGCTCAATATGCTCGAAAAGTTCGATATTGCCTCCATGGGCTTTGGTAGTGCCGATTACATACATACATTTCTTGAGGTTAAAAAAATTGCTTTCGAAGATCGCGCAAAGTTTTATGCTGATCCTGATTTTAACAAAATTCCGCTGCAAAAACTTATCTCAAAGGATTATGCTACAGAGAGGTTAAAACTTTTCGATCCAACCCGGGCTGCAAAGAGTTATCCGGCAGGTAACCTCGAGCAGGGTAATACCGTTTATCTCACCACCGCTGATAAGGACGGGAATATGGTTTCGTTAATCCAGAGCAACTACCGTGGTATGGGTTCGGGCATGACTCCGGGTATGCTGGGCTTTATTCTCCAGGACCGGGGCGAGATGTTCATCATCGATCCTGATCACATGAACCGCTACGAACCTCATAAACGACCTTTTCACACCATTATCCCCGCCTTTATCACCAAAGACGGAAAACCTTTTATAAGTTTCGGATTAATGGGCGGTTCCATGCAACCGCAAGGTCATGTACAGATAGTAGTGAATCTGATCGATTTTGGTATGAACCTGCAGGAAGCAGGCGATGCACCGCGTATTTGTCACGAAGGTTCCAGCGAACCTACCGGCGAAGTTATGACCGACGGAGGTGTTGTTTACCTCGAAAGTGGCGTGCCTTACGAAACCATCCGCACACTTTTGGGCAAAGGCCACGTCATTCAATATACCAATGGAATTTACGGAGGATACCAGGCCATCAAATGGGACGAGAAGAATAAAGTGTATTACGGCGCCTCAGAATCCCGAAAGGACGGGTAGGCAGCCGGGTATTAATTTATTGAAGCTTTTTGCGAATAATTCTTTCTGCAGTCCTCGTACCACTAACGACAGCAAACAGCCCAAACTGTTTGTATTGGCTGTGGACTGAGGTCCGACGACCGAGGACTCTTATCATGTTTATTAACTGGACGGCTGCTTCAATAATTTTATTTCACTTCTTACTTCTTCCCATTCATTATCTCCTCAATCTCCCCAGCCTCCACCGGAATGTGCTGCATCAGATCGATTGGCTCATCATGGGTAACGAGAATGTCATTCTCCAGTCGGATTCCCAGCCCCTCCTCGCGGATGTAAATTCCAGGTTCGCAGGTAAGCACCATTCCTGGCTCAAGCAACGTGTTCTTGTTTCCCACATCGTGAACATCGAGTCCCAGAAAATGAGAGATACCATGCATATAATAGCGTAGATAAAGAGGCTCCTGTGGATCCTGGCGGCGGACATCTTCCAAAGAATAAAGTCCAAGTTTTATATGTTCTTCTTCCCAGAGTTTGCAAACCTGTTTCTGGATAAGGGTGATAGACGTTCCTTTCACCATCAGGGCTCTGGCTTTTTGGAAAACCCTGTAAGTAGCGTTATAAATATCCAGTTGCCTTTGAGTAAACTTGCCGTTTACGGGAATTGTGCGACTGCAGTCGGCTGCATAGTTGGCATATTCGGCGCCGAAATCGAGCAAAAGCAAATCCCCGTCGTTACATTTGCTTTTGTTGGTTATGTAATGCAGAATGCAGGCATTTTCTCCTGACGCAACAATTGGATAGTAGGCATGCCCCATAGCTCCCGATTTCAGGAACTCGTGGGTTATTTCCGCCTCAATCTCATACTCGTAAATACCAGGTTTCACAAACTTAAGCACCCGATTAAAGGCTTTTCCTGTAATCTGGCTTGCGTATCGTATAATATTGATCTCTTCCGGCTCTTTGTTCAGTCGCAGTATTGTCAGTATAGGGGCAAGCCGTTCTTTTTTATGAAGGGGAAATCGACTGTTTAGTTTTTCTGTCAGCCGCCATTCGGCCGTTTTTAACTCTGCGGGTATTTTAAAATTTTCAGGTAAATTAAGGTAAAGGATACTATTTGCAAATACAATTTCGTTTATAGTTTTTTCAAATTCTTCTTCCCACATAATAGTTTCTATGCCTGAACAGGCAATTGCTTCGGCTTTGGTAAGCTTTTTTCCTTGCCAGGTTTCTAGTTCTTTGTTGGGTTTAAGGATGAAAAGAATTTCGCGCATGTTTGAATTGGGATGACCGGGGCATAACACCAGCGTGGTTTTTTCCTGGTAAATTCCTGTAAGATAGAACAAATCTGAGTTCTGTCGAAATGGGAAAAACTGGTCGCCATTACGGGGCATTTCATCGTTAGAGGTAATAATAGCAACAGAATGTGCTTGTAGCTTGTTATTTAGTTTAATTCTATTTTGCTCAAATAAGTGTCTGGGTATTTGCGGATAGATCATAGCTTAGAATGGTTTTAAATTAAAGACAAATTAACATCTTTCATTGCAAAAAGTACAGGAAGCAGGTACATTTGCAAAAATTTTTTTTCGGAATTGAAATCACTATAATTTAATTTAACTTACACAAAAACAATTGATATGAGTAATTTTTTCACTTCATCTTTAGGGAAGAAGCTAATAATGTCACTTGCCGGATTATTTCTGTGCGTTTTTCTGGTGGTGCATTTAGGGATTAATTTATTGCTTCTGAGTAATGACAAGGGCGAAGTCTTTCGTGTGGCTGTGCACTTTATGACCACCAACATTTTGATTAAAATAATGGAGATTTTCTTGTTTGGAGGCTTTCTGTTACATATCATCTACGGGGTTATAGTTCAAATCAGAAACTGGATGGCTCGTCCTTCCGGTTATGCTGTTTCCAATAATTCCCAAACTTCATTTTTTTCGAAGTATATGATCCATACCGGGGTGATCATATTTATCTTTTTGGCCATCCACATGGCAAATTTTTATTTTGTTAAGCTTGGAATTACAACGCCTCTTGAAGGTGGTAGTAACCCTGTTCAGGATACTCACGATTTCTATAACATGGCTATAAACCTTTTCACTACCCCTGCTTATTCAATTTTTTACCTGGTTTGCATGATATTTTTATCTTTCCATCTTTTACACGCATTTCAAAGTGCTTTTCAAACTATGGGAGTGAACCATCCTAAGTACTCTCCCATTATCAAATGGATAGGAAATATTTATGCAATTGTTGTTCCTGCAGGTTTTGCATTCATTCCGGTGTATTTCCTGTTCTTTTATAATTAATTACCGAAGTCATTTTTACGAATCTTTTTGAATTAAATTATATGTCAGAAATTAAATCAAAAATACCTCAAGGTCCTTTGGCTGATAAGTGGACAACATACAAGTCTACCCAAAACCTTGTGAATCCTGCCAATAAACGTAAGTTAGATGTTATTGTTGTCGGAACCGGATTAGCCGGAGCTTCGGCCGCATCAAGCCTTGGTGAACTTGGCTTTAATGTAAAGATTTTCTGTTACCAGGACAGTCCCCGCCGTGCGCACAGTATAGCCGCACAAGGTGGTATCAATGCAGCTAAAAATTACCAAAATGACGGTGACTCCGTTTACCGTTTATTCTACGATACAATCAAAGGTGGTGACTACCGGGCCCGTGAAGCCAACGTTTACCGTCTGGCCGAAGTAAGCAACAGCATCATCGACCAGTGTGTTGCCCAGGGTGTTCCCTTTGCACGCGAATATGGCGGATTGCTCGATAACCGCTCTTTCGGTGGCGCTCAGGTATCGCGTACGTTTTATGCCCGCGGTCAAACCGGACAGCAGTTACTTTTAGGTGCTTACCGTGCGTTAAACCGCCAGATCAAAGCTGGTACCGTTGAAATGCATAACCGCGACGAAATGTTGGAACTGGTTATTGTTGACGGAAAAGCCCGTGGTATTGTATCTCGTAACCTTGTAACCGGTCAGATCGAAAGACATTTCGGACATGCCGTTGTTCTTGCAACAGGTGGTTACGGTAACGTATTCTTCCTCTCGACCAATGCAATGGGATCGAACGCCAGTGCTGCCTGGCAGGTTTATAAAAAAGGCGCTTTCTTTGGAAATCCTTGCTTCACTCAGATTCACCCAACCTGTATCCCGGTTCACGGCGATTACCAGTCGAAACTGACACTTATGTCGGAATCACTCCGTAACGATGGTCGTATCTGGGTTCCCAAGAAAAAGGAAGATGCTGAAGCTATCCGCAAAGGCACATTGAAACCTACTCAATTAAAAGAAGAAGACCGCGATTACTATCTGGAACGCCGCTACCCTGCATTCGGTAACCTTGTTCCCCGCGACGTAGCCTCTCGTGCTGCCAAAGAACGTTGCGATGCCGGTTTCGGTGTTGGTACAACAGGTTTGGCTGTTTACCTTGATTTCTCTTCTGCTATCAACCGTTTAGGTAAAAAAGTTATCGAAGAGCGTTATGGCAACCTTTTCCAGATGTACGAAAAAATCGTAGACGAAAATCCATACGAAACCCCGATGATGATTTACCCTGCTGTTCACTACACCATGGGTGGTATCTGGGTTGATTATGAACTTCAAACCACTATACCAGGGTTATTCGCCATCGGTGAAGCTAACTTCTCCGATCACGGTGCCAACCGCTTAGGAGCCTCGGCACTTATGCAGGGCTTAGCCGACGGATATTTCGTACTGCCTTACACTATCCAGAATTATCTCTCTGCCGATATTCGTACTCCACGTATCAGCACCGATACTCCTGCCTTCCAGGAAGCTGAAAAATCAGTGAAAGAAAGAATTCAACGACTGATGAGCATCCGCGGTAAACATTCGGTTGACAGCTTCCACAAGAAGTTGGGTAAGATTATGTGGGACAAAGTAGGTATGGCCCGTACAAAACAAAGCTGTACTGAAGCAATCACTGAAATTCAAGCATTGCGTGCAGAATTCTGGAAAGATGTTCGTGTTACCGGTACTCCTGATGAACTCAATCCCGAACTCGAAAAAGCTTTACGTGTAGCCGACTTCCTCGAACTGGGCGAACTGATGGCCCGCGATGCACTCCACAGAGAAGAATCGTGTGGTGGTCACTTCCGCGAAGAATACCAAACCGAAGAAGGTGAAGCAAAGCGCGACGACAGCGACTTTATGTATGTTGCAGCCTGGGAATATAAGGGCGAAAACGAAGAGCCAAAGCTTAACAAAGAGGTTCTCGAATACGAAAACATAAAAGTAGCTCAGCGTAACTATAAATAAAGGCCTCCCCTGACCCCTCCGAAGGAGGGGAACAGAATGGTAATTAGAGATTATTTCAAATGAATAACAATCCATTACTCCCTCCCTTTGGGAGGGTTGGGGTGGGCTAATAATAAGAGACATGAATTTTACACTTAAAATATGGCGTCAGGAGAGCGCAAGCTCAAAAGGTAGGTTTGAAACCTACAAAATCTCCAATATTTCGGATGAGTGTTCTTTTCTCGAAATGCTCGACCAGTTAAACGAACAGCTGGTTGACAAATTCGACAAACCAGTATGCTTCGACCACGATTGCCGTGAGGGTATCTGCGGTATGTGCAGCCTTTACATCAACGGCCGTCCTCATGGAAACGACAGCGGTATTACTACTTGTCAGCTTCACATGCGCCGTTTCAAAGATGGCGATACCATTGTTATCGAGCCATGGCGTGCCAAAGCATTTCCTATTTTAAAGGATTTGGTTGTTGACCGTTCTGCTTTCGATAAAATTGCTCAGGAAGGTGCATATGTATCGGTTAACACAGGTGGTATTCCCGATGGTAATGCTATTCCTGTACCTAAAGTTAAGTCGGACCTGGCTATGGATGCTGCTGCATGTATCGGTTGCGGTGCCTGCGTAGCAACCTGCAAAAACGCTTCGGCTATGCTGTTTGTTTCTGCTAATGTTTCGCATCTTGCATTATTACCTCAGGGTAAAATTGAAGCCAAAGAACGTGTTACAAAGATGGTTGCCAAAATGGACGAATTGGGATTTGGTAACTGTACCAACACCGGAGCCTGCGAAGCTGAATGTCCGAAGGAAATCAAACTTTCGAATATTGCACGTTTATTCCGCGAATATTATGTAGCTTCCATAAGCTAACCTATAATTTTGATAATAAGGAAAGGGCTGATGAATTTCATCGGCCTTTTTTTATTTTCTTCTAACTCTACTTTGAATCACCGGATTTTAAGCGTTTCAACCCCGGTCTTCATGGGGTGAAAGCTGAAAAGTCAAACTGCCGTCCATTTGGGTTGAGGTAAGGTACGCTTGTTTTCATTGCATCTATCAAAATAGAACTTAATATTTTTTTATTGCATCCGATGCCTTTGAAAATCAGTTACAACCGTGATGAATCCTGATATTAATGCAAAATTCTTTATAAAGCTTATAACTATTTGACGCAACCTTCCGTTAATTAGAGCATCTAAAAGCAAAACCAGATTGTTATAAAATATATAGTAATTGTTTGTACCCAAAAGTTAATTTTAAATGTATTATGAAGACAGTTTTTCTATTATTGTCGATAGGCGTTGTATTTAGCCTTAGTTCGTGGAATTTGTATGATAATTCAGATAAGTCAAAGGTAAAGACCGAAAGCTCCAAAAAATCCTCAAAACGCAAATCAGAAGTTGATTTTAATTTTCGTTTGCTGAACGTAAATGGACAGGAGAGCACTACTTTTAAGGCCGGAGAAAATTTTACTTTCTCGCTGATACTCCAAAATAATAGCGGCGATTCCCTTTTTCTCGACAATTCTTTCCTCACTGATGGTAATGGTTTTTGTGCTGTTTATACTCATGACGGGAAACTGGTTGGTCAACCATTTGCCTGCAGTGGTGCGCAGATCGTTAGCTCCGATTCTCATCCTTTTTACGGGAATCAGAGAGAATTTACATTAGATGTTCCCTGGAGCGATTCACGCCCTTTCTGGAGTGTGTTACATCATAACTTTAAAGGGTTAAATCAGGGATCACTACCCAAAGGGAAGTACTATACAGTTTTTAAGCACCGGTTTTGTTTCGACAGAAAATCGGACAAACCATCGCTGTGTCTCCAGCCGGTTAACATGAGGATTGATTTCGAGGTGATATAAATTTTTAGAATCAGGCGTTTGGTTAATAAGTATGTAAAAGTCCTCAGTCGTCGGTCTACAGTCCACAGCCAATATTAATTGCAGGATACTCGATTTTACAATTTTCCCTGGCTGTTGCCGTCAGTAGACCCGATAGCGGCTGCACCAGGAGAGGACTGTTAACCAACCTCTCTTTAATGCCTAATTCAATAAATTTTCTGTGTTTTCGTTCCGGTTTCTTATCTTTAGCCTTAAATCGCTTTATTGATGAGATACCTCTACAAGGCTTTCGGACTCAAAATTCTATCGGATATTGAAATCCCTGAATTTATTTCAACGGATGGCGAGCCGGAGATATCAATAAGTTATGGCACAGTTCCCGATCAACTCATTAATCCGCACTTTAAAGGCGTAAGGTTCGAAGCCTCTCCCGGTCAGTTCCTGTTAAAAGTTGACAGAATTGCCGATTATTATACCTCCGGGGGAAATTCAATTGTTATAAAACCTCATGCAGGCAGTGACGAGAGTGATATTCGTCTTTTTTTGCTGGGCTCTGCTTTTGGTGCATTAATTCATCAGCGCGGGATGCTTCCGATGCATGGGAGTTCAATTTCTATTCACGGCAAAGCTTATATTTTTTCGGGAATCTCAGGTGCAGGAAAATCAACTTTAGCCGCCGGTTTACTGAGCAGAGGGTATGAGTTGCTGAGCGACGATATCAGTGTTGTTTCTCTGGACGAAGAGGGAAATCCAATTGTTTATGCCGGTTATCCCGGCGTGAAGTTGTGGTCCGATTCACTTATCAAGCTGGGGCGCGATCCGGAACATTATTCCCGTGTTCGCTCAAAGCTGAATAAGCATCATATGCATGTCCAGGAACAATTTCATTCGGAAGCACTGCTTCTTGGCGGAGTTTACATTCTTCAAACTAAAAATTCTGAAGGAATTCAACTAGAGAAAATTAAAGGGATAGAGAAATTTAACGCGCTTAAAAATAATACCTACCGGTTAAATTTTATTAAAGGCCTTGGCAACACTGAACCACATTTCAGGCATCTTTCTGCATTGGCTGCTAAATGTGAGGTGAAGAGAATTACAAGATCGACAAAAACATTTGCCCTGAACGAAATTCTCGATGCTGTTGAACAGGATATAAACTCAAAACATGGCGGCTGAAGAATACAAAAGAATTGTTTGGCTGGCGTCGTACCCAAAATCGGGAAACACATGGTTCAGAGCTTTCCTGGCGAATTTGCTGAATAAAACGAATAGCCCTGCTGATATCAACGAACTTGCCGGCGGACCTATTGCCAGCAGCCGTCAGTTATTTGATGAAGCTACCGGTTTATCCTCATCCGATATGACTCCCGATGAAATCGATAATCTTCGTCCGCATGTTTACGAATACATCGCCTGCAATTCGGCGGAGACCGTATTTCATAAAATTCATGATGCCTATACGCAGACTCCCGACGGAATTCCTCTTGTTCCAAAGAATGCTACTCTGGGAGCTCTTTATTTTGTACGTAACCCGCTCGACGTTGCGGTGTCGTTCGCCCATCATTCCAACCTGAGCTTCGAAGCAATTACAGCAGCTATGAATAACAATGATTATGCGTTCTGCAGTAAATCTTCGCGGTTGCACATGCAGTTGCGCCAGAAATTGCTGACATGGAGTAATCATTATCTTTCCTGGACCCGGCAGACCGATTTCCCGGTTATGGTTATGAAGTTCGAGGATATGAAACTTAACCCTTTTGATTCATTTTCAGCGGCAATAAAGTTTTGCGGCTTAAATTACAACGATATTGAAGTTAATGAGGCCATCAGGAAAAGTAGTTTTTCCGAACTTCAGAAGCAGGAGAAGGAAAAGGGATTCAGGGAGAAAAGCCCCGATTCGCAGGTCTTTTTCCGAAAGGGGAAGATAGGATCGTGGAAGGAGGAACTCCCTCAAACTCTTGTGGATATTATCAGGAGTGATCACCGGGAAGTGATGCTTCAATTAGGATATCATTAGAAAATTGAGTTTATTTAACAGAATTTGTTTAATTTACCGACATAATAAATTGTTTTACCGATAATTTGTTTCACAGAAACGTCCTTGAAGCTACTTTTACATCGTAATTAATTTTTTAGCAATGGAAAATAGAGAAGACTGGAATCCGAAGAGCAA
>JAJYAG010000274.1 GCA_021779665.1 Bacteroidota bacterium
AATCAAAGCTTTGAGAGTAGCTTTACTATCCCCTTTCAGAGCAAGTTCCATCGGGTAACGGATACTTAACATTCGCCCGTCAATATCAATCTGAACTCCTCTTGCCTGTCCTTCTTTTGGTAAAAATTCAGGATATGGAAAACTGGAGCCAACCATCAGCAATGTATCACATTCCGACATCATATCGTAACTGGGCTTGGTTCCTAGCAGTCCAATGGAGCCGGTTACGTACGGCAAACGATCGGATAAAACGGCTCTCCCCAGCAAAGCTTTTGCAACACCGGCTCCCAGCAGTTCGGCAACTGTTTTCAATTCTTCACGTGCATGTAAAGCTCCGGCTCCAACCAGTATGGCTACTTTTTCACCACTGTTAAGTATTTCGGCAGCCTCCCTGAGTTCCTCTTCAACCGGAACGGTAACCGAGGGCGCAATTCCAATACCGGTATGAATGGTGGCATGTTTATGCTCCTGTTGCTCCACGGCATCTTCTATCTGTACATCGTTAGGGAAAATCAGACAAGTCACGGTTTTCTGGTCCAGCGCTATCCTGATGGCCCTGTCAACTAAATGCCTTACCTGCGAAGGAGATGTAACCATTTGAACATATTCACCTGCAACATCTTTAAACAGATTCAGCAGGTCAACTTCCTGCTGGTAACTGCCACCCAAAGCGGAACGGGCTGATTGTCCCACAATGGCTAAAACAGGCTGATGGTCGAGCTTGGCATCGTATAATCCGTTTAAAAGATGGATAGCTCCGGGACCGGATGTCGCCAGGCAAACACCTATCTGTCCTGTGAACTTTGCATGCCCGCATGCCATGAACGCAGCCAGTTCCTCATGGCGAACCTGGATAAACCGCATGTCGGATTTTGCCCTGTTTAAAGCTCCCATTATTCCGTTTATTCCGTCTCCCGGATATCCGTAAATGGTATTAATTCCCCAACCCTGAAGTCGTTCTATGAAAAAATCACTAACATTTTTTGCCATTTTTTTCGATTTAAATAATTATCTGAAATAAATGTTGTTCAATATTTTACATGTTGTAGATAAATTTCTACAAATCAGGCATAACTCAGAAGTTCCCACGACACACCATGGCCGTCATAAGGTGGCATTCGGTTTCCTTTTGCAATAGGTGCTGTGGTTGTGCGACCTCCCTGGACTTTCCATACTCCGCTTTCCGGACATCGTTCACCTGTTTTGGCTGTTGTTCCTACTGGATGTTTCATAATCTCTCAATTTGGTTGTTGTTGGGTTTGCCCAAATAGTATTCCAATACAGCCCGCTACAACAAAAATGTAAGCGGTATGTAAACAATTGTTTTCTGTAAACCGGTTGGTAAGAAAATTGTCAAAGTTTTATAAAGCTTTAATCTTGGATAGCAAAAGAAAACTTTTGAGTGAAAGGAATAAACTGCTTACCAATATAATCAGGGTAAGCGAGGTGCCTTTATTTGTTCTGGCAATCATCTGGCTGATATTGCTTATTGCCGACCTGCTCGATAAATCAAACCGTATGCTAGAAACTATTGGCTTGATCATTTGGGTTGTGTTTATCATTGATTTCGTCCTGAAATTTATCATTTCGACCTCCAAACTGAAATTTCTGCGAAAGAATGTTCTTACCATCATTTCACTTATTGTTCCTGCATTTCGCGTGTTCAGGGTATTCAGGATATTTCGTTTACTAAGGGTGAGCCGGGGTTTAAGGTTAGTAAAAGTTATCGGCAGTTTTAACCGGGGAATGAGGTCGTTGGCCGTTACCATGCATAAACGGGCCCTTGTTTATGTAATATTGCTGTCGTTGATAGTTGTTTTACTCGGATCGGCGGGCATGTATGCTTTCGAAAAAGGAGGTAACGAAGGTTTTAATTCTTACGGGAACTCGCTTTGGTGGACTGCTATGCTGGTAATGAGCATGGGTACCGAGAACTGGCCTAAAACTGCTGAAGGCCGCTTTTTATGTGTTTTAATAGCAATATACGGGTTGGCAGTTTTTGGTTATATCACTGCTACTATAGCTACTTTTTTTATTGGGAAGGATGAAGAAGACAGAAGAGAGAATTTCGAGGGAAGTCAGATTGAAAGCCTGCGAAAGGAGATTATTATGCTGAAGGAAGAAATAAAATCACTTAAAAATTATCCCAAATGAGCATGGATCATATTCACCCGGCAATTGTCCATTTTCCTGTTTCCATATTTGTAATTGCAGGAATTCTGGGCATCATTTCATTATTTAAGGAAGAGATATTCCTAAAGAGAATGATTTTCTGGTTGTTTTGCTTCGGAATTGTTTTCGCTGCGGGGGCAATTGCATCCGGATTATACGAAGAGGAGCATATTGTTCATAACGAAGCAATACATGAGATAATGGAGAAGCATGAAACCAATGCATTTATTGTGGCTGGTTTTTATCTTCTGCTGTTTATTTGGTTCTGGTTACGAAAGAGAATTGAGAACAAAACAGAATATACTATATGGGTAATTCTGGTAGTAGCCGGATGCGGATTGCTGGCCTATCAGAATGATCTGGGAGGGAAAATGGTATACAACGAAGGAGCTGCGGTTAAGCCTATGGAACAGATTATTAAACAGGAACCGGAGCATGATCATCATTCGGAGTAAAATATAACAAACATAATCATTCAATTTATGGAAGCAATTGGCAAAAAGGTCTGGGTTATCGCCGAAGGCTATATTCCGGGGGATAATCCTGAAAAGGAAAAGGAGTTTATCAGTCACGAAACAGCCTGTATTTTAAATACCAGTGAAAAGGATGCTCAGATAGAACTTACCGTTTTTTACAGCGACAGGGAACCGGCAGGACCTTTCATTATTCAGGTTCCTGCCCGGAGAACCAGGCACATGCGTTTTAACGATTTACAAAATCCTGAAGCTATTCCGAGGGATACCGATTATTCAAGCGTTTTCAAATCCAATGTTCCGGTGGTAATTCAGCATTCACGGCTCGATTCGCGAAAGGCTGAAACAGCTTTGCTCACCACCATGGCTTACAGCGGATGATTTAATTCCCGGATAAGTAATAGGAGAGAAGTAAACTAATGCTTTAGTGCGGCATGGCAGTGTACCGGCATCATGGTAAACCATGCGAAGGTTTGCCGCACGCCACCTGAAAGACAAATTAAGCGTGTAGGCTAATCCTGTTCATTTTCTTTGGAATCAAGTTTTAAAAGTTTGGTGTCAATTTCGTTCAGTAACCGTTCTCTGGCCTCCTGGTTGATGGCTCCATGGTGGTAGGCCCGGTTAATGTTTATTTTTTCGGTTAACAACAAGTGTCGCAGGGCCCATTCATGTTCTTCCGCTTCAACTTCTTCCTTTTTTATATACAGCTTCTTCATTTCATCCAGGTTACTGTCGATACGGTTTCGGTAATCCTGCTTTAAATTTTCCAAAATGTCACGGTTAATGAAATGCAGTTGCGACATCTGCTCCAACTCCTTAAGCCCGGCATGTGCCGCCTGTAGTTGGCCCCGCAGATATTCGTAAACACCTCTTTCTTTGGTTCCGGTTACAATTTTCAGATTTTTCAGCAGGGGCGAAATTGACAGGCCCTGTATCAGGATGGAAAGGATTACCACGCCAAAAGTCATATTAATAAGCAATTCGCGGTGAGGGAACTGTTGTGGAAGTGTTAATACCAGAACCATGGGAATGGCACCCCGGAAGCCGCCCCATGTCATTACCATACTCCATTTCCAGGGTATACTTTCGCGTGTTTTTCGCAGTAGCAGGGTTGAAACATAGATAACCAGTGAACGCCCCACAGTAACTACCAGGTAAGCTGCCACAACAGCACCCCATGTGCCGAGCAGTGAATAAAAATTCACTTCCAGGCCGATTAACAGGAAAACAAGTGAATTCAGAGCAAATGCCACGTATCGCCAAAAGGTCTCAACAGCTATTCGGGTAGGGGGAAGCATACCAACCTCGGCAGCATGGTTACCGCTGATGAGACCTACCGCCACGGTTGCAATTACTCCCGAATAGTGAAAGTGTTCGGCAATCAGAAAAGAGCCGTAAGCAACGATAAAGCTGAGCGCTATTTCAACCATGGGCTCGTTCACTTTTTTAAATATCTGAACTGCTGCCAGGCCAATTCCAATACCAATTATAGCGCCTATTCCCACAATTTTGATAAAATCCAGGATCAAACTGCCCGCAGTCATTTGGGATGCCGATAGTAAACCGAGGCTCATGGTGAAAAATACGATAGCAGTTCCGTCATTTAAAAGACTCTCGCCATCGAGCAGGAGCGAAAGCCTGCGCGGAGCCCCCATGGTGTTAAAAATGGCAATCACCGCTACAGGGTCGGTGGCTGCTATTAATGCCCCAAATACCAGTGCATGCCTCCAGTTAAAGTCCGAAAGATCAAAAAAGTAATTGACGATTGGTGTCAGAAAAACTGCAGTTAGAATAATGGAGGTAATAACTCCCGGAATGGCAAGAGCAGTAACTGCAATCCTGTTTTGCCAGAGTTTTTTGAAATCGATGTGGTAGGAGGCTTCGAATAACAATCCTGGTAAGAAAATGCCAAATAGAATTTCTTTTGTTAATACAGGTGCATCCAATGCATGAAAAAAGCCAAGAACCAGTCCTACTATTACCAAAGCCACAGTATAAGGCACTTTTATATATTGAACAGCTACTGCAACAGTAGTGGCAACAATAAAAAGAAGCATTATTACGGTATAATCGTACATGTGTTTTATTGTTTATGCCAGATTAGTGTCTGTCACTTCTTTTTAAACTTTCGCTTTATCTTCTCCCAGACATCTTTATGTGCAGAATTGCTTTTCTGATCGCCTATCAGATAAGAAAAGGGCTGTAACCCTTCATAATTATCGAAGATTATTTTAACCATTCCCAGCAGAGGTATGAAAAGTATCACACCGGCAATACCCCAAACCATTCCGCCAACAATAAGGATGAAAATGGTGAAAAAAGGACTTATATTAACACTGCCACCTATAAACAAAGGAGTTATAACATAGTTGTCGAAAATCTGGGCTACCGAAATCACAATAATAACCCCGAGGGCTGGACCAAAAGAATCTTCGGTAATAAGTGCCATGGTAACAGGTAGCAAACCGCCCACAATAGGACCTACATATGGAATAAAGGTTACCAGTG
>JAJYAG010000114.1:0-8684 GCA_021779665.1 Bacteroidota bacterium
TAGTCCGAAGTCCTTCTTACAAAACAGAATGGTGTTAAGGGAGTAAATGAGGTATTATTGTCGCTGGCGTGGTTGGTACTTGTAAGGAGCTTCCCTGCTGCGTCAAAAATTTCAACCTTCCAAGGATTTACTTTGATAACAACCGATCCAAAGGTATTCGAATATTTGTGTCCGCCTTCCACCGGGGTATATTTCCAGGTATTGTCAACAGGAGCTTTGCCGCCGACAAGCATCAGCGATGGTTCCTCGGGACGGGCCTGTATACCGCTTTTAGCTCTGATTCTTATGGTTCGCGGAGAAACAAATTCAACCGAAAAAGGATACACGGGTGCAGCAGCATATTCAATGGATGGAAACTCGTTCTGATTCACCCTGTTCAGTCCTCCCAGCATGTTGTTAAAGGCCTGACGTGTTGAATAATTATAACGACGGTATTTTAATTCTCCTTGTCCGGTTTTAGGATTGAACGACGCAAGACTGTCGGCCAGATAATAGGTATTTGTAAAATCGTGGAAGTCGCCGCTGATGTCAATGGGTTCGTTTAGTAAATATTGAGGACGGCCAGGCTGAGCTGGGATTTGAGCCTGAATATATCCTCCGCAAACGATTGCAAAAACTAATAGAATTTTTTGCTTTAATTTATAAGTAATTAGCATGTTAGATAAATAAAGAATTAGTATTTGTGTTAATTAAAGAAGCGATGGTAAACAATTGCAAGTTCTGAAACATTGCCAAGATTTTCAAATTTTTATTCAAACAAAAATATTTCTTTAATTCTAAACTTTTGAATTATTTACATTTGTTTTTAATAAAATGTTAAGTTTACACTTAATTAATACTACTTAAATAAAAAATTACTCATGAGAAGAAATCTGTTACTGCAGTTGCTTTTATCTTTCTTTTTTGTTGCCGCTGTGGCTCAGGAAAGTAAGATTATATCGGTAAATGCCGACAAACCTCTTTATCCTGTTCAATCCACCATGTGGGGTATTTTTTTCGAGGATATTAATTTTGCAGCCGATGGAGGCATTTATGCTGAGTTGGTAAAAAACCGTTCTTTCGAATTTTTTCAACCTTTGATGGGATGGAAAGAAATAAGAAAGACGAAACAGGCAGGTTCGGCTTTAATCAACAACCGCGCAGGTACCAGTCCTTCAAATCCCAGGTTTGCTCATGTTTCGTTTGATAATTCGAATGGTACTTATTGCCTTTCAAATGCTGGTTTTCGCGGAATGGGAATAAAGCAGGGAATGAAATACCATTTTTCGGTCTGGGCAGGTCAGAAATCGGGGGATGTGAAATTGCGTATTGAGCTTGTAAGAGCCGATGGGAAATCAATAGGAGCTGCAACACTGGTTCCCGATGATGGTGACTGGAAAAAATACGAGGTTGATTTAACTGCAGCAGCTACCGATCCAAAAGCTTCTCTTAACATTTGGTTCGAAGGAAAAGGATCAGTAGATCTGGATATGATATCGCTTTTCCCGGATGATACCTGGAAGAATCGTCCCGGTGGTTTGAGAGCCGACCTGGTTCAGCTGCTTGCTGACCTGAAACCTGGCTTTATCCGTTTTCCCGGCGGTTGTATTGTCGAAGGTCGCGAACTTACTACCAGGTATCAATGGAAAAAGACGGTTGGGAATGTTGAAGATCGTGAGTTGATTGTTAACCGCTGGAATACTGAATTTCCTCATAAAAATGCACCCGATTATTTTCAGAGCTATGGATTAGGTTTTTATGAGTATTTTCTGCTGGCTGAGGATATTGGTGCCGAACCGCTTCCCATTCTGAGCTGTGGTATGGCATGCCAGTTCAACACTGCCGAAGTGGTTCCGCTTGATCAGATTGATCCTTACATTCAGGATGCGCTCGATCTGATTGAATTTGCCAATGGTCCTGTAACCTCCAAATGGGGGAAACTTAGAGCTGATATGGGGCATCCGGCTCCTTTCAACCTTAAAATGTTAGGTGTCGGAAATGAACAATGGGGACCTCAGTATATCGAAAGATACAAAGTCTTCAGCAATGCTTTAAAAGCAAAGCATCCCGAAATTAAACTTGTTTCGGGAACCGGACCTTCGCCCGATGGAGCCGATTTTGATTATGCCTCGGTGGAACTGAAAAAACTAAATGAAGAGCTTGTAGATGAGCACTATTACAGGTCGCCGGAGTGGTTTTTCAGCAACGCGGCCCGTTACGACAAATACGACCGCAACAGTTATAAAATATTTGCCGGCGAATATGCTTCACATATCCCAAACACCGGGAATCCGCCTCACAAAAATACCTGGCTTAGTGCTATATCCGAAGCTGCATTTATGACCGGTCTGGAGCGAAATGCGGATGTGGTTTGGATGTGTTCCTATGCTCCTTTGTTTGCACATGCCGAAGCCTGGCAGTGGAGCCCCGATCTGATCTGGTTCAATAATCTTGAATCGTACGGTACACCTAATTATTATGTTCAGAAGATGTTTTCGGTAAACCGGGGTACAGATGTGCTGTCAGTTACCGAGGGCGAGAAACCGTTGACAGGTCAGGGAGGAATTTATGCATCCTCGGTTTTCGATAAGAAATCGAATGAGGTAATCATTAAGATTGTTAACTCGAACGATGCAGCAGCTACCAGGGAACTTAATATCAAAACATCACGAAGGCTGGATGGAAAGGCTATCGCTACAGTGCTGAAGAGTGACGATAAAGGCGCTTTCAATTCGTTTGATAACCCTGTGAATATAAAACCTCAGGAACAAGCTGTAACCCTTAATGGAAAGAAAATTAAACTGGATCTTCCCGCTTCCTCATTGAATGTAATAACAATAAGAATTGTAAAATAGATAGGAAAAATGGTTTTCAAAAACGGGACTTTGTAAAATTACAGAGTCCCGTTTTGTTTTACTTCATTATAGAGTAGGCTATATAGCTGGTGTAAATTACCAAAAAGAACACTCCTTCAATTCTGTCAATTCGTTTTGCTTTGAATGTTATAGTCGTGAGGAAAAGTAACAAACTGGCAATTATGGCAACCATAATATCAAAATTAATGGAAACATCGAAAGGAAGAGGTCGGATTACCGAAGTAGTTCCCAGTACAAAGAAAATGTTGAATATGTTTGAGCCCACGATATTTCCTACGGCAATGTCGGCATTCTTTTTATATGCTGCAACCACAGAAGTAGCCAGCTCAGGTAATGAGGTCCCTATGGCAATGATGGTTAATCCTATAACTTTTTCGCTCATTCCCAGAATTTTGGCTATGGATACGGCTCCTTCCACCAGGTATTTCCCGCCTAGGAATAACCCTGTAATCCCCAATGAAATGAATAGCAATGCTTTCCATACGGGAAACACTTTTGCGTTTCCCGTAGAGATCTTATCTACCGGAAAATCTTTACTCTGACGTTTTGCCATTTCGAAGGTATAAACCATAAAAATGGCCATAAAACACAGCAGAATTAATCCGTCCGCACGCGAAATGAGGTTACCCGATGAGCTGTTATCAATAAAAAGATCGTTGCTCATAATTCCTATAACTATTACAGCCAATAAGCTTAAAGGAATTTCTTTCCATTTGGTATTGGTCAGTATTTCAACAGGATTTACTATACATGTAATTCCCAGGATGAGTAAAATGTTGCTGATGTTGCTTCCCAATACATTCCCGATGGCAATATCAGTTGAACCTTTTAGGGCCGAAAAGATATTTACAGTTAATTCGGGGGCTGAAGTTCCGAAGGCTACAATGGTTAAACCTACAACAATATCGGAGATCCCAAATTTTCTTGCCAGGGAAGAAGCACCGTCCACCAGCCAGTTGGCACTTATGATGATTACAAAAATACCTCCGATTAAATAAATGAAGTCGAGCATATTTGGATCTTAAAATTTACGAATATAGAAAAACGGCGCCATATGGCCATATTTGATCCTCAGGTTTTCATGTATAAAAAAATCACAAAAAAGACGTATTTTTGCAGCTTTAAAAGAAGTAAGTTATGCTGTACACGGGAGAGGGGATAGCCATTTCAGTTGGTGAGAGAAAAATTTCTTATAAAGAACTTTTTCAAAAGGTTAACTTGTTTTCCTCAACTTTTATTAATAAAACCGGACATGCGGTAATCTATTCCGATAATCGTGCCGGATGGGCTTACGCATTCTATTCAGTCTGGAATAATGGTATGGTGCCTGTTCCTGTTGATTATCTTTTAAAAAAGGACGATCTCGTTTATATTTTTAAAGACTGTAGTCCTTCAGTTGTTTTCACAACAAATGAAAAGAAGGGGCTGGTACTTGATTCTCTTATTGAAGCAGCTGTTGAAGCACAGGTTATTGTGGTCGATGAAATGGAAAATGTCCTTTCAGGATCTTTACCTGATAAAGTCATCTTGAAATATCAGCCTGATGATGTCGCTGTTATAATATATACCAGTGGTACTACTGGTAAGCCCAAGGGCGTAATGTTAACCTACGAAAATATCAAGGTCAATATCGAAGCGGTAAGCCACCAAATTCCTATATATACCGCGGATGATACTACTTTGATGCTGCTGCCCCTCCATCATATTTTACCTTTATTGGGAACTCTTGTGATACCTCTGTATACAGGCGGTTCTGTGGCGATTTGCCCATCCATGGCATCCGAGGATATTTTAAGGGTACTTAACGAGAATAAAGTTTCGCTTGTAATTGGCGTTCCCCGGTTGTACACAGCAATACGGGGAGGGTTAGTTGATAAGATAAACAAAAAGGCTGCGGCAAAAATGCTGTTTAAGCTGGCAAAAAAAATTAATTCACTGCGTTTTTCCAGGTTCATTTTTGCATCGGTCCAGAAGAAATTCGGTGGCAATATACGCTACCTCGTTTCCGGAGGTGCAGCGCTCGATGTTGACGTTCACCGCGACATGCGTGCGGTTGGCTTCGAAATACTCGAAGGATACGGTATGACAGAAGCTGCACCTATGATTACTTTTGCCCGCCCCGGAAAGGTAAAGGTTGGATCTCCGGTGAAGCCCTGTTCTGCACTAAAATTGACATTCGCGAAGGCGAGATAGTGGTTTCAGGTACAAATATCATGAAAGGTTATCTCAACAAGCCTGAAGAAACTGCGGAGGTGCTCAGGGATAACTGGCTCTATACAGGAGATTTGGGTTATTTGGATAAGGACGGATTTCTATTTATTACCGGTCGGAAAAAGGAAATTATTGTTTTAAGCAACGGTAAAAACATCAACCCGGTTGAAATAGAGGAGCAGCTTCTGAAAGTGCATCCGGTGGTGAAGGAAGCAGGCGTTTTTCAGGATGGCGACCGGTTGAGAGCTATCATTGTGCCCGATCTCAAAGTTTATGGAGAACAGGATTTTGCTAATATCAGAGAATATTTGCGCCAGAATGTGTTTCAACCATATAACCAGTCCGTTGTACCTTATAAAATGGTACTCAGTTTCAGTGTGTCGACTGAGGAGTTGCCAAAGACAAGAATTGGCAAGATACAACGCTTTAAACTTAAAGATATGGCTTCGGAACCCGAGGCCCGGAATGAAAACGAACAGCAGGTTAAGCTCGAAGAGTATCAGATCATAAAGCATTACCTCGAGAATGAAAAGAAGATGAAGGTAATGCCTTCGCACCATCTGGAAATGGACTTAGGGCTTGATTCACTTGATAAGGTCAGCCTTCAGGTTTTTATCGAGTCTACCTTCGGGATTCAGATGGAAATTACCGATATTGTTAAATTTGAGACTATATTAGCTTTAAGTGAATTCGTTCATTCACATAAATTAAAGCAGAAAGCTGAGAAGATTAACTGGTCGGAGATTCTGAAACAGAAAATACATCTGAAACTCCCCTCTACATGGATAACCGGCAATGTTTTCTTTAAGTTGTCAAAAGTTTTCTTTTCAATTTATTTCCGTTTCAGGCCTAAGGGACATAAAAACATTCCCGATGACAGTCCATGCATTTTTGTAGCCAATCATCAAAGCTTTTTCGACGGACTGTTTCTCGCATCTTTGCTGAAATTTAAGCTGATGCGCAAAACTTATTTTTATGCTAAGGAAAAGCATATCCGCAACCCCTTTGTGAAATTCCTGGCTAACCGGAACAACATCATTATTATGGATCTTAACCATAACCTGAAGGAATCGATTCAGAAAATGGCCGAGGTTTTGCGCAAGAAAAGGAACTTAATTATTTTCCCGGAAGGAACACGTACCAAAGATGGTAAGATGGGTGATTTTAAAAAGACTTTTGCCATTTTAAGCAGGGAATTGAATGTGCCGGTTGTGCCGGTGAGCATCAGTGGCGCATTTGAAGCATTGCCCAAAGGAAGCTTTTTCCCCAAGCCATTTAAGAAAATAAAAGTAGAATTTCACCAACCTATTTATCCCGAAAATCATTCGTACGATTCATTGTCGGACTTAGTTCGCAATAAAATTGAACGGAATGTGGATGTAGCCTGAAAATAAGGATGAAGGATGAAGTACGAAGTATGAAAAAAATCAGGCTCATACTTCATCCCTCATACTTCATTTCTCCCCACGCTGTTTAACTACCTCATACATAAACACTGCTGCGGCATTGGAAACATTCAGGGAGCTGATTTTACCCAATACGGGCAATTTAACCAGATCGTCGCAAATGCGCAGAATTTCCGGTTCAATTCCTGAATCTTCCGAGCCCATTACAATGCATACGGGACCTGTATAATCTGTTTTATGATAGAGACTCTCGGCTTTTTCGGTGGCGGCAACCAGTTTAATGCCACTATCCTTGAGCAGTTGAAGACTTTTTTTGAACATGGCGGTTCTGCAAACAGGCAAATGATTCAAAGCACCCGACGAGGTTTTCATGGCGTCGGCATTTAACTGCGCCGACCCTTTTTCGGGTAACAGCATGGCATTCACTCCGGCACACTCTGCAGTTCGGGCAATCGAACCCAGATTGCGAACATCGGTAATGCCATCGAGTGCAACAATAAATGGAGTGATCCCCTGCTCGTAAAGACCAGGAACAATATCTTCTATTTTTTGCAGTGGAACAGGGGAGATAAAAGCTACCACTCCCTGATGATTTTTGCGCGTGATGGAGTTTAGCTTTTCCTCGGGAACAAGCTGGTAATTGGAATGATGTTCCCGAATGACAGCATACAGTTCATTGATAAGCTCACCGCTCAGCCCTTTTTTTATCAGGATCTTGTCAATGTCCTTTCCCGCCTCAATGGCTTCAATTACAGGGCGTAACCCAAAAATAAAGTTGTTGTCTTTTTCTCTCGGTTGAAATCCGGGTTTCCTGTAATTATTTTTGAACATGACATAAATTTTAGAGCTGCAAAGGTACTAAAAATCGTCATTGTCCGGTAAATATATTGGATTACCTGTAAGGGACTGTAGTTAAGTTCAATTATTCATCGATTTTGTCTGGACTTTTATTCACGAATCGATAATAACTCTATTTTTGTGTGTAACGAAAAATCCTTATTCTAACCAAATTAAACCTGAACCATGAAAAAATGCCCTCAATGTAAAGCCGAAGTAGAAGATAACTTTGAAGTATGCTGGAATTGTCAATATAGCTTCCCGGATGGAAAAGTTCTGGAGAATAGCGATTTTCAGGTTGTCTGTCCCGTATGCCATACTGTTGTTGACTCATCCATTGAAGATTGTCCTTCGTGCGGTAAAAACCTCAATGGTTTTAAATCGACTTTAACAGAAGATCAGGATGCCATGAAGAAAATGAATTGTCTTCGCTGTGATGTACCCATGGGTTATCAGGGTAAGTATAAATTTCATGAAGGAGCTAAAATTGGAGTTTTCGGAGATCTTTTCGAGTTATTTCAAAGTCGTGAAGAATTTATATTATATGTCTGTCCGGATTGTGGCAAAGTAGAATTCTTTCTGCCAGGATTTTAAAACTTAATGGTCAAAACTTTTCCTTGTCTTACTTCAATATATTTCCATTTTTGAAGTTATTTTGCAAGAAACTGTTTTTATGCGCTATTTTGGCTTTCTGATAATATGTTTGCTTGCTTTTTCGTGCAGTAGTAAAAAGAAGGAGGAAACACGCAAGGTCTTTCGGTATAACGAGTCTAAAGGCATTACCACCCTTGATCCTGCTTTTGCCCGCCGCGAAAACGAAATACGCCCTATCTCTCAGATCTATAACGGACTTATTGAGATGGACGACTCATTGCGCATTAAACCATCCATAGCCAAACGCTGGGAAATATCGCCCGATGGTAAAACGTATACCTTCATTTTACGGAACGATGTCCGTTTTCACGATCATCCCAGGTTTCCCGACGGAAAGGGTCGGGTGGTGACGGCACGCGATTTTGTATATTCGTTCAACCGTATTCTCGATCCTAAAATTGCATCGCCCGGTTTATGGGTGTTTTCGCAGGTTGATACTGCCGGGGAGCCCTTCAGGGCTTTGAACGATTCGGTCTTTACAATCAGGCTGATTCGTCCGTTTGCTTCATTTATGGGTTTGTTATCCATGCCTTATTGTTATGTGGTACCAAAGGAAGTTGCAGGTTATTATGGCCGCGATTTCCGCAGTAACCCTGTGGGTACAGGTCCTTTCAAATTTAAAATATGGCGCGAAGGCGAAAAACTTGTGCTTGAAAAGAATCCCGGTTATTTTGAATTCGATTCAACAGGTCGCCGTTTGCCTTACCTGGATGCTATTTCG
>JAJYAG010000114.1:8694-9451 GCA_021779665.1 Bacteroidota bacterium
ATTACAGAAAAGCAATCGGAATTTCTTGAATTTATGAAGGGCAATCTCGATTTTCTGTCGGGTATTCAAACTGCCTATAAGGATGTGCTCTTTACCAGGAGTGGCATGCTCAATCCAAAATACGAGGGACGGTTTCAACTTTTTACACAGCCATATCTTAATACAGAATATCTGGGTTTTATGCTCGATCCTGCGTTGCTCAGCCATCCATATCAGCAAAAAGCTTTGCGTAAAGCAGTGAACTACGGATTCGACCGTACAGAGCTTATAAAATATTTACGGAATAATTTGGGTACACCGGCATACCACGGCTTTATTCCTAAAGGACTTCCGGCTTTTGATAAGGATTTTGAGGCTTACAGGTATAATCCCGACTCTGCCAGAAGACTGCTCGCCCGGAGCGGTTTTCCAAATGGAAAAGGACTTCCGCCGGTTGTGCTTACCACGACAGCCGATTATGTTGATATTTGCGAATACATTCAGCACGAACTTGCTGGCATTGGTATTCCTGTGCAAATAGAAGTGAGTAATGGCGCCACTTTTCGTGAAATGGTTGCTCATTCAAAGTTACCATTCTTCCGCGGCTCATGGATTGCCGATTACCCCGATGCCGAAAATTACCTGTCGCTCTTTTACAGTAAAAACTACAGTCCTTCGGGTCCAAATACTACTCATTTTAAAAATACTGAATACGACAGACTGTACGAAAAAGCGTTACTGGAAACTGACGAAGCTCAGCGAAACGAGATTTATCGTA
>JAJYAG010000114.1:9461-21397 GCA_021779665.1 Bacteroidota bacterium
ATGAACCGCATTATAATTGACGAAGCTCCTGTTATTCCTCTTTTTTATGATAAAGTGGTCCGTATATGTCCGGTGAATATTAAAAATTTCAGCGGAAATGCCATGAATTTGCTGCGATTAAAGCGTGTTGAAAAAATATAATTTAGTTTTTTAAGAGGAATTTGGATGTTAATTCACCAAAATCTCATATTTTGCCAATCGCTTTAGTTTTGATTTTTAAAATAGAGATTGTTGCCAATTAAAACCTGTGTTTATGTATAGAAATGTTTGGGATTTCTGTTATCGTTCCGTTTGCAGTATTTGTTTTTATTCTGAAAATGGTATTAAAGTGAACACATTAACTGGCTTTTTAATTGAGAACTATATTGTAACCGACGAAAGCATTTATAAAGCCAAAAGCTGCAATGAAGTTGTTATCCAGTTTTTTCATGAAAATGGCTACGAAGTGGCTCATGCTGTTAAAATTACGTTTGATGAATTAAACAGCAGACTGAACAGGGTTGCTGAATACGATAACGAAGGCTTTGCCTTAATTTCGACTGACGGACTGGTTTTGGATCAGGTGCCTTCTCTTATTCCGGAGTTCGAATACCAGAATCATATCGGAACCAGTATTGCAATTATTGGTTTTCACGAAGATGCAAGTAATATGTCGTTAAAGAAGGGCATTATCTCATCCTTTGTAAAAACTGAGAGCGGGAAAAAGTATATTCAGTTCGAAGCTTCCATAAAACAGGGAAATTCAGGAAGTCCACTAATCAATATAGAAACGGGTAAGGTAATTGGCGTCGTAGGATATAAGCTTTCCACTTTTGCCAATGCTTATGAAGCTTTTAAAGGTATTATCGACGAAAATCTTCGCATTCTTAAAAAGTCGGAAGGTAAGATGAATATTATGGATATTGATCCTATTCAGGTTTTAATAGCCAATCAGAATCAATTGAAGCAGATAAGCCGGGAATTTTACAAAACGGCAGTTATCAATTATGGTTTTGCTAATGAAATTTTTACGCTGCGAAACTATCTTTCAGGTATTTCCGAGTCAAAAAAAGCAAAGGAAAAAGTACAGGATTAAATAGCAATTCCAAAGACTTCCGGTTTCCTATTACTTTTGATCTTTTTCAATTTCTTTGATAATCTTTTCTACCTCGTTTTCGGTGTCGAAAAGTTTTTCGCGGCAAAATTTAAGCAGGAGGGATGCTCTCTTTACCTTTGCGGTTAAATCGTCTACATCCATTTCTTCGTTTTCCATTTGGGCAATAATTTCTTCAATCTCACAAATGGCGTCTTTATAGGTCAGTTTTTTCTTTTCCATAATTAACTATTTTACAATACTTGAAATACAGCCGTCTTTCAGCCGGGTGTCAATCGTTTCTCCGGGTTGAACTTCCGATGGTGAATAAACAGCTTTTCCTTTATAGTAGGTAATAGAATACCCTCGTTTTAAAATGTTTGCAGGGTTGTATGCTGAAATGAGCGAATCGGCCACCTGAACTTTCGATTTTTCGTTTCTGAGCACCGACTTAGCTGCAGCAGGTAGTTTTTGCTCCGTTCTTTTCAGCTGAACCTGGTGAAGCATAAGGTTATATTTAAGTCTTGCTACAAACTGGTGCTGCAGATGATTAAGTGCAGATTTCCTTTTTGGAAGAAGATTTTTTAACCGTTGATCGAAATGAGTCTCCAAAAGAGCGTAACTGTTCCGTAAGCTGCTTACCTGCATTTTGTTAAGATTTCGGATGCTCGTACTCAGATGGTTCAGATTGTCCTTGTAGTTTTCAACCATTTCGGCTGAAAGTTGAATTACCTGTTCTCTCAGGCTATCCAGATAATCGGCAGTTTCGGTCATCATGCTGATAATGAACTCTGCTACTGCTGTTGGTGTTTTCAGGCTGGTATGAGCTACCATGTCCACAATGGTCTGGTCGCGGTCGTGACCAATTCCGCTCAGCACAGGCAACGGAAACTGTGTGATATGGAAGGCAATATTGTAATTGTTGAAATAATTCAATTCAGCCTGAGATCCGCCGCCGCGGATAATGACAACAACGTCGAAATTTGTATAGCTCTCGTAAATTTGCTCCAAAGCCTGGATGACAGATCGTTCAGTATCATTTCCCTGCATAAAAGCCTGGAATAGCTTTACTTTGAATTTAAAACCGCGGTTATTGTTTTTGAGTTGTTTCGCAAAATCGCCATAGCCAGCGGCTGTTTCAGAAGAAATTACAGCTATACGCCGACAAATATCCGGCAGCTGCAGTTCTTTATTTAATTCGAACACTCCTTCGTCTACAAGGCGATTGATAATTTCCTGCTTGCGCCTGGCCAGGTCTCCAACCGTATAATTCGGGTCTATATCCTTAATATTTAAGCTAAAGCCATAGAGTTCATGAAATTCAACTGAAACCAGGATCAGTATTTTTATTCCCGGAGAGAAACGCTGCCCTGTAACCGACTCAAAATATGGCTTCAGAATACGGTAGGTAAACGACCAGATGGTAGCACGCGATTTTGCCAGAATGTTCTCGGAACCTTCTGCTTTCTCTATTAACTCGAGATAACAATGTCCACTCTGGTTGGTGTTCATGTCGCAAATTTCGGCAATTACCCATATTCCTGATGGAAACAGCGATTGTATACCTTCTTTCAGGCGTTTATTAAGCTCCAGGAGCGTTATTTTTGATGTTTCGCCTGCCATTTTATAGTTTTAAAGCGGTAACTGAAGTCACATGGTTTCCGGATGTTGCCCTGATTATAACCACACCTCTGGGGATGTATGCCAGATCTTCAATCTTTAATTCGCCGGCCATGCCTGGTGTTATCTTATAATTTTTGACGAATATTTTTTTGCCTGAAGTATTGAAGATTTCAATAAGCATATCGCCTCGGGATTGGGCTTTATACATAATTTTAAAACTATAAACAAACGGATTGGGATAAACCAGGATATCTTTTTTGCTTTCATAGGCAGGATTGAGAAAAAACATAGCTTTTTTAAAATCCGGAATTCCATACCCATAATTATTATCAGGATCCAGAAATCTGTCACTATTATTTCTGATGGCGTTCATAACTTCGATGTTGCTTTTTTCAGGGGCGCTCTGCCATAAGCATGCAACTAATCCTGTAATTACAGGAGCCGAAAAGGAAGTGCCATTACCGCTTGCTATAGCGTTGTATGCCGATTGAAGATAAGTTCCCTGCCCAATGGCCATAACATCCGGCTTAATTCTTCCATCGGCAGTTGGTCCCACCGAACTGAACGAAGCCCTTACCAGGCTGTGATTGACAGCACCTATTGTCAGAATATTTCTGGCATCGGCTGGAGCTGAGATGTAATGCCAGGGAGCTGCTCCTTCGTTTCCGGCACTCACTACAATTATCATCCCTTTTTTCGAAGCAATTTCTGCAGCCATAGAGATTCTGGCGGTTGTTCCGTTCATGTCGACATAATGATGGTTTTGCAGAGGATTATCGAAGACTGTATAACCCAAGGAAGTGTTGATGATATCGGCGCCAAGGCTGTCGGCATACTCAGCTGCGGTCGCCCAGTTATCTTCTTCAACCATATTTTCTCCCGATGCATCTTCCGAACGCAACAACAGAAAATTTGCCTTTGGAGCTGTTCCTGTAAACGAATTTTCAACCTCTCCGCCTATAATGGATAAAACCTGCATCCCATGGGTATGGTCCTTGTTAACTTCGCCATCCCGGTCTACAAAGTCACGTACACCCTTAATTCTGTCCTCTTTCAGCATATTCTGAAACGAAGGCAGTGTAAGGTAACTATAAAAACCAGCATCAATCACTGCTATAAGCATACCTTCGCCCCTGAAACCCTGTTGATGGAGGTATTCGCCATTATGAACATGAATTTGCCGGTATCCCCAGCCGTAACTTGAACTGTCGTAAGCTTCGGCTAAATGGGTTTCCCGTGCTTCGTCGGTCTGAAGTGTGACAGGCTGAGTTTTTTCAATTGTCTTTACAAAATTGAGCGTACCTAATTTTGTGAGCAGGGTTTGATCAGTTGTTTTAAATGTAACTGTGTTGAGCCATCGGGAAACATTGTAAATGTTAACTCCGATTCTTCTTAAACTGTCAAGGTAAAATGAACTTACGGGTAGGTCAGCAGAGTCGATGGCGATATGCTGCCGTGTGCGCCGGTCCAAAGCTCTGCGTGTTAAAAAGGTTGCGGGCTCGTTAAGCTTATAAGTGTTGTTTTTTTTATCCTTTAAAAAAATAATGTAAGTACCCGGAGCTGTTTCCTGTGGTTGTGCCTCAAGGTTATCATGCCACACAAGGCAGAGCGTAATCAGAATAAACAGGGCACGAATCATAGCATTATATTACATTCCCGATCCGGGAGCAAAACTGTTTTCGTCTGGTTCAGGGATGGAGCCTTTTATTTTATCGATAAGCTCCAGCATCTTACTTTCTTTCAGATTTAGCTCTTCGGAATTTCGGGCGATTCCTTTTACAAACTCAATTTCGGAGGATACTGTTCCATCGGGGTTATAGTTGGTCCATTTGCCCTCTTTTGCGTCATTAACATATTTTCCTTTCCACTCCGGCTTCCCGTCGGGATAATTGACAAAAAAGTCACCGGTTCGTTTTCCATTTAAATAACCTCCGAGAATTTTGAGACTTCCGTTATCATAGAACTGGCGCCAAACACCGTTCTTTATGTCATTTTTATATTCCAGCTCCTGCGATTTTTTACCCGATGGATAATAGTTAACCGAAATCCCTTCTCTTTTTCCATTAACATATCTTTCCCTTCCTGCAAGGGTTTTGTCGTAATAACTGTAATAATTCCAGATACTGTCCTTTAGAGTACCTGCATAAACGCCTTCGGCAGCTTTGGTACCATTCTGATAATACAAGGTTGAAAATGCCCTTGCACCATCTTTATTGTAAACCATTACGGCTCTTATCTGGCCATCGGGATAATAGCGCTTGAATGTACCAACGGGTTTGTTATTCTTAAAAAAGCCGGTATATCGCAGCTTCTTGTTGTCAAAATATCCTTTCCAGTATCCTTGTTTAAGACCTTGTTTGTCGGTTTGGTTAAAAACAGTATCGTTACTAGCAACCTGGGCATTCAGAGCCGCAGAAAAAAGCATGCATATAATAAAGAAACCCCTCATGTAAATTCAATTTTATTTTGAAAGTAAAATTAGATAAAGAATTGGAAGCATAAAATGCTATTATGAAAAGTTAAGAAATTAGTTTTAGGTCAGGTTAAATCCTATGTATTATCCCGCCTGTATTGTCCTGTTTAGCTCCGGTAACATCACGGAGGCAGTTTGGTATGTTGCGATACCTTAGCAATCCAAGAAAAGCAAAGATGAGCGCTTCTTTGAATTCTGTAATTAAATGATCGGGAACGGTAATGTTTTTGGACGTTTTTTCTCCGATAAGTTCCATTAAAAATTTGTTGTAAGCACCTCCACCGGTAACCAGAATTTGATTTCCAGGTAATCTGTCAATAGTTTGCGCTATCTGTATGGCTATATTCTCATATACAGTTCGCAATTTATCTGTGTTTGGAACTGACGAAGCTTCAATTAACGGAATCATATTTTCAAGAACCCATTCTTTGCCCAACGATTTAGGCGGAAGTTGACTGAAGAACTCAAGATTGTTCAACTGATCCAGCAACTGGATGTTAACAGCACCTGCGCGGCCCTGCTTCCCATCTTTATCGTAGTCCGCACCGAAATGTTGGGCCATTAGATAGTTTAGCACAATGTTTACAGGGCAAATATCAAATGCTTTTCGCGAAACTGAGTCATTAAATGAAATATTCGAAAAACCTCCAAGGTTCAGGCATTGGTCGTATGCTCCAAAAAGCAGTTCGTCGCCTATGGGTACCAACGGAGCTCCCTGGCCGCAGAGAGCCACGTCCAGATTACGGAAATCGGAAATGGTGGTTATTCCGGTTTTTGCTGCAATAAAGGCTCCGTCGCCCAACTGAAATGTTATTCTCTTTTCGGGCTGGTGAAAAATAGTGTGGCCGTGCGAAGAAATGAAATCGGGCTTAAGGGAATACCTTTCCAGAAACTTCAGCACCAATGCTCCCAGATAATCGCCATATTCCTTATGCAGCGATATAAGATCCAGCCCGGAACATCTTTCGGCTTCCAGAAGCTTGCTTTTCCACTCAGGAGAGTAAGGGTAAGTTTGAGCATGGGTTACTGCATAGTGCCAACTTTGCGCAGTGTAGCTAAAATTACAGAACGCAACATCAACCCCGTCGAGCGAGGTGCCCGACATCAGACCAATTACCGAATATTCCTTATCCGGGGTCATTTTAATTGGGCCTGTATTTGGTTTCCAGCGTGGTTTTATTGTTTTTGCTATCAGAAACTTCTATTCTGATAGTTGTATTACTGTTATATTGAAAACGGGTTTCGTCCAGCTGATGAATCATCAGATCTCTTTTAGCATCATATTCAAACAACGCCCATTCCCCATTGATATAACCATTGTAATCTCTTATTCCCGAAAGATTATCTGTGATTCTAAAAGCGATGTATGTTTTTTTAATCCTCTGGTAATAAGTTGAGAATCCATGTGCAACCGAAATGCGGGGAGGGGTAGTGTCTAATGTTACTGCAAAACTGCCCATGATATAGGTTTTACCCTTAATAAAACCTTTTTCGATAGTACCCCCGATACTGTTCGCGTAATTATTATCCAAACGGACAACCAGTGCTTTTTCCATCAATGCCAGTGTCAATCCCTGAGGTTTGATGCTTATTTCAAAAGGAAACTGGAAAGGAGTGGAGGAATCGCCTACCTGGTAAATTTTCGAATTGAAGCCTTGCCGTCTTGGTTTTTCTGAGTATTTAAGACACAAGTCTTTATACAGAGCATTCGATGGGACAAGCAGCTTGAAACTATCAGTTGAAAAAATATTTTCTTTTTGAAAGGGAAAATACCGGAAGCATTTGTCATCAAAGGTGTCGGATGGAGTTAAAACACTTTGCGCTTTAATTTTGAATCTCAGGTTCGATTTGTTCCCATAAGCATCGGACGCGGTAATTTCAATGTCGTGGGTTAAAGTATCCTGAAGGTTAATTTCTCCCCGGTTTACCATTGTTTTATAAACCGAAAGCTTGTTGTTTGGGTCAACGAACAATTTGGTGATTTTACGCCGGGTTTTCATGTATTCGGCATAATCAATCATACTGTTGATATATCTGGATTCTCCAAAAGCAAAGCTTGCAATTTCATTCTTGTAAATAAGATTTGAATCAATCTTGAGCGTGAGCATGTAAAATCCGGTACGACTGGCATTTGAATCCACTGCATCAAAAACTTCAGCGCCAATACCAACAGGGCCACGCACTGTAATCAAGCCTGCTTTGGGTTTAAAATCATTTCCTGCCTGGATAATCTGGTAATTTACTTTTCGGCCTGATCCGGCAACTCTGCTGTCTTTTGATAAAGGATAAATTGTAAGTCCATAAAAGGATGGAGCTTTGGTATCCACTACCGGAAGCTTGAATAAAAGCGGCTGAATTGGCGATTGTTTAACTGTTTCGCGTATTTCGAAGTGCAGATGTGGTCCCTGAGATCCGCCTGAATTGCCTGAATAGGCTATACTGTCGCCCTGTTTGATAACAAAATCAGTTTTTTGAGGAAAGACATCCAGCGGGAATAACTTGTTTTCGTATTGCTTTTGCTTTACATACGATTCAATATCAGGGCGAAGTGCATCCAGATGGGCATATACCGAGGTGTACCCTTCCGGATGATCGATGTAAATAGCCTTTCCAAACCCTCCGGGTTCTATTTTGATACGACTTATAAAACCACCGGCTGATGCATATACCGTTTTCCCAATTTCTCCGCCAGTTCTGAAATCAATTCCCGAATGAATATGATTTGTTCGTATTTCACCAAATCCTCCTGAGATGTTTAAAGGTATTTTCATTGGTGAAATAAACATAGAATTGCTTGCTGGTTGACCTAAAATGCTACATAATGAGACTTTTGTGAAAAATATAGCGAGTATCCATTTTTTTTTCATACGAATGAACCTGAAATTGAATAGTTTGTTTAACAACTTTGAGTAACAAATTCTGCTAATAATGGTTGTAAAGCTTTAAAATTAAATTTAGCTTTATTATATTTGTCAACATTAATTAGCATTTATGTCAGAGTACGAAAGTATAATATCGGCGTTAAATAACAAGGCGGAAAAGATGATTTCTGTAATCGAAAAGCTGAAAGCAGAAAACTCCGCGTTAAGAACAGAAATAGAGACAGTTAAAGAATCCTTAAAAAGTAAGGAACTTGATTGCCACGATTTGAATGTTAAGTATGAAAATTTAAAATTAGCAAAGGTTATTCAGCTTAGTGGAAGCGATTTACACGACGCTAAGATTAAGGTGAACAGAATTGTGCGGGAAATAGATAAATGTATTTCTCTTTTAAACAGATAAATGGAAAAATATGGACGAGAAGCTTTCTATCAGGGTAAATGTGGCTGATCGCTATTATCCATTAAAGATTGACAGGGAAGACGAAGAAAAGATAAGAAAGGCTGCCAAAAGCATAAACGATAAGGTATTTCAGTATAAAAGCAAATATACTGATAAAGATACCCAGGACTTCTTAGCGATGGCAGCATTGCAATTTGTAATCAGATTGATTGAGCTGGAAAGTAAGCCTGATGAAAATCACCTGATTCAAAAGCTCCGGGATTTGGATAGTCACCTGGACGATTTATTAAAAAAGGAAACAGACGTTCTTTAAAATATGTTGAAAGATATAGCCCGCATAGTTTCTTCAATCCTTTGGAACTCAACACTTCAAAAATTGGAATAATCTCGGGATGTCAAGGACAGGCCATCATCCTGCTTCGGCAGGAATTCGCTCCGGCGGACAATGGAAGCCCGAAACAGCCTGGTAATTCCACCCATGTGAAAACGGGGTTTTTAAAAGATGAAGGAATTTATGCGGGTTTTTTTATGTATTAAATTTAATTTTATGATTATATGACAATAGGTACAATAATAGGAGTTATTAATCCTGTACTGTTTGCACTCATCACTGGCGTTGTCGCCTTTATTATTGGAGCTTTCGTTGCTTATAGCGCTTATCTCAGAATTTTAAAGGCCCGCAGGAATAAAATCATACGTGAGGCAGAGGCAGAAGCAGAAGTTATTAAAAAGGACAAAATTCTCCAGGCTAAAGAGAAGTTCTTTCAGTTAAAAACCGAACATGAAAAGGTTATAAATGAGAAGAACTCTAAACTGGCATCTAACGAAAACAAACTGAAACAGCGGGAAACCGCTCTTAATCAGAAATTCGAAGAATTTCAAAGATCGAAAAAGGAAATTGATACCATCAGGGAAAATTTAAGTGTTCAAATGGAGGTAGTTGACAGGAAAAATGAAGAACTGGAAAGACTCCATAAACAACAGGTAGAACAACTTGAAACCATATCGGGTCTTTCTGGCGAAGAAGCCAAAGCTCACCTGATAGACTCTCTTAAAGCCGAAGCCAAAACCGAGGCTATGTCGGTAATAAACGAAATAATGGAAGAGGCTAAAATGACTGCTTCCAAAGAAGCGAAGAGAATTGTGGTTCAAACCATACAACGCGTTGCCACCGAGGCTGCGGTTGAAAACTCAGTCACAGTTTTCCATATCGAATCCGACGAAATCAAAGGTCGTATCATTGGTCGTGAAGGTCGGAATATCCGAGCTCTTGAAGCTGCTACCGGCGTTGAAATTGTTGTTGACGACACTCCTGAAGCTATTATTCTCTCAGCCTTTGATCCTGTTCGCAGGGAAGTTGCCCGTTTGGCCTTGCATCAGCTGGTTACCGATGGACGTATCCATCCTGCCCGTATCGAAGAAGTTGTTGCCAAAGTTCAAAAACAGGTAGAAGACGAAGTAAACGAAGTTGGTAAACGTACAACCATCGACCTGGGTATTCACGGTTTGCATCCTGAGCTCATCCGTTTGATCGGTAAAATGAAATATCGCTCATCTTACGGTCAGAACCTGTTGCAGCACTCCCGCGAAGTTGCTAACCTTTGCGCTATCATGGCATCGGAACTCGGACTTAATCCTAAACTGGCCAAACGTGCAGGTTTACTCCACGATATTGGTAAAGTGCCCGACGATGAACCGGAATTACCACACGCTATTCTGGGTATGAAGCTCGCCGAAAAGTACAAGGAAAAACCAGAGATTTGCAACGCCATTGGTGCTCACCATGACGAAACCGAGATGACCACACTGCTTGCTCCAATTGTTCAGGTTTGCGATGCTATCTCAGGAGCCCGTCCAGGCGCCCGCCGGGAGGTTGTTGAAGCTTATATCAAGCGCTTGAAAGATCTAGAAGCCGTAGCTTTGTCCTATCCAGGTGTTACTAAAACCTATGCCATCCAGGCTGGTCGCGAACTCAGGGTTATCGTGGGAAGCGAAAAGGTAAACGATAAGGATGCTGAGAGCTTGTCGCACGAAATTGCCAAGAAAATTCAAACTGAAATGACTTATCCGGGACAGGTTAAAATTACTGTTATCCGCGAAACTCGTTCAGTTTCCTATGCAAAGTAATTTTCTCAAAAAATAAATTCATTATAAGCCTCATTTGATCTACTTGATCAAATGAGGCTTTTTTGTTGCACATACTTTATCTTATTTTAGTCTTTTAAAAAACATTCAAATGAAAATTTTAGTTACAGGAGCTGCCGGTTTTATTGGTTCTCATTTATCAAAACGTTTTCTCGACAGGGGTGACGAAGTAATCGGTCTGGATTCAGTTAACGATTATTACGATGTTACCCTTAAATATGGTCGTTTGCACAATCTGGGAATTGATCATCAGAGCGTTGAGTATAATAAGATTATTCAAAGCAGTAAATATCCTAACTTCAGGTTTATAAAAATGCAATTGGAGGATAAGGGAAATATTGATGCTTTGTTCCGTCAGGAACGTTTTGACTCTGTTTGCAACCTTGCTGCCCAGGCCGGTGTTCGCTACAGTCTTACCAATCCCCAGGCTTATATCGATGCAAATATTACCGGTTTTCTGAATATTTTGGAAGCATGCAGGTTTAATCCGGTTAAACACCTGTTTTATGCCAGCAGCTCCAGCGTTTACGGGTTAAACGAAAATATGCCTTTCTCCACCAAAAACAACGTGGATCACCCTGTAAGTCTTTATGCTGCAAGTAAAAAGGCCAATGAGCTTATGGCACATACTTATAGCAATCTGTTTAAAATCCCGACTACAGGATTACGGTTCTTTACTGTTTACGGTCCCTGGGGACGGCCGGATATGGCGCTGTTTATCTTTACAAAAGCAATTCTGGAAGGTAAACCGATAGATGTTTTTAATCACGGGGAAATGCGTCGCGACTTCACTTATGTGGACGATATTGTTGAAGGACTGGTGAGGGTAAATGATAATCCTCCCGCAGGAAATCCTTATTGGAATGGCGCTCAGCCTGATCCATCTTCTTCAAAAGTTCCTTATAAAATTTATAACATAGGAAACAGCAGTCCTGTGAAACTCCTGGATTTTATTGAGGCTTTGGAAGAATCGTTAGGGAAAAAGGCTATTAAAAATATGATGCCCATTCAGGCCGGTGATGTTCCGGCTACCTGGGCTGATGTGTCTGATTTAACAACTGACTTAAATTATAAACCTTATACTCCCGTTAAGAAAGGAATAGAAAACTTCGTACAATGGTACCGGGAATTTTATAAGGTATAGTTTGGGGAAAAAATAGTAAAAGAGTCTGGACAATGTTCAGGCTCTTTTTTTTTGAAGTCAACTTCTTTAATCATAATCAAAACTCTTATTGAAATCTGTAGACTTTTTTTAACATTCTTTGTTTCAATTGATATACAACAAATCTGTAATTATCCTGAAAGGCTTTGCTGAAGAGTTCCTTGAATTGAAAAATTATT
>JAJYAG010000275.1 GCA_021779665.1 Bacteroidota bacterium
AAAGCATCGATTTCAGAATTCGCATTGCATTTTCCTTATTCTTATGCTGTGAGCGGTCTTCCTGGTTTTCAATCACAATGCCGGTAGGAGCGTGGCGTAAGCGAACTGCTGTTTCAACCTTGTTTACATTTTGTCCGCCTGCTCCTGAGGAGCGATAGGTTTCGAAGGTAATATCGGCAGGGTTTATCACAATTTCAATGGTGTCGTCCACAAGCGGTGATACGTAAACCGAAGCAAACGATGTATGTCGGCGGGCGTTAGAGTCGAAAGGGGAAATACGCACCAGACGGTGAACACCCGACTCGCCTTTCAGAAAGCCATAAGCATAATCGCCATCAAATTCCAGTGTTACGCTTTTAATACCGGCTTCTTCGCCATTCAGAAAATCAAGTTCTTTAATTTTGTAATTATTACGCTCGGCGTATCGCATGTACATGCGCATAAGCATCTGGGCCCAGTCCTGACTTTCGGTCCCGCCGGCACCAGCATTGATTTTCACGATAGCGCCAAGCTTGTCGGCTTCGAAACGAAGCATATTTTTGAATTCCAGTTCTTCAGTAAATTTCTGTGTTGTCTGAAACTGCTGGTCCACATCTTCTTCGCTGGCTTCTCCTTCCTTGAAAAAGTCGAGAACAACATTTAAATCATCAAGTGACGATTTAACTTTATTGTATGCTGTAATCCATTCTTTTATTGAGGCAACCTGTTTCAGCTGTTTTTCGGCCGATTTAGGATCGTCCCAGAATTTGGGATCTTTTGTTTTTTCTTCTTCTTCTTCGAGTTGAATTAACTTACGATCGATGTCAAAGATGCCTCCTGAGCGCCTGCTCGCGCTCCGCAAGGTCTTTTACCTGCTCTGCAATAACCATAAACATAAAATTTAGGGTGCAAAGATAGGGTTTTTTACACTATCGACAAAGACAGGGTTTTCTGCTGCTAATCGAAAAGCTCCTTCAATATCTGAAGCGACTGTATGTTCAAATGTCCATGAAGATGTAACCTGTAGAGTTCGAGCAGTATCTCCAAAAGCTCTACTCTTTCAATCCTGTTTAAACTTAAAGTGTGTGCGTTTTCAAAACTGAGGTTGATTATTGCACGAAATTTAGAGCTAATCCTTTTGCTGTAGCAATATTCATTATTGGAGGTCTCAGGAACAAAGCTTCCGTTCAACGCATCAAAAACATTGTTGGTTTCCGAATAGTTGTCAAGCGGAAAGAAACCCAGAAATTTTGAGAGTTGCAGCAGGAAAAGAATGTGAAAATTTGCGATATCGTTTTCACTGGCATCAAGGTATTGAATGGAGTGATCCAGAAATTCGAAAAGGGATTTATTGGGTTCTTCCTCCCGAACAGTTTTATACAGCACTTCGGCAATAAAAAATACCATCGCTTGCTTGTTCACATTGCTGTAAAGGTTAGGAAGAACTGGAGAAGGTGATATTTCTTTTATTCTCTGAAGGTCTCTTTTTGCCGAAAGGGAAATTTCGAGCCGAAGTAAGGTCAAAGGTTGGAAAAAACCCGGCTTAATAAGTGATTTAGGGCGATAAACGCCTTTGATTAAAAATGATTTCCGGCCCGATGTTTCCGTATAGATTGTTGCAATAAGGCTTGTGTCGCTGTATTTGATGTGATGAAATACTATTCCCCTGGTTTTAATATTCATGGGATTAGCATTGCGCCTTTAAACGGCTTGTGACAGGATCTTTTTCCCAACCATCATTTTAACCGCATTTACAATTCCGGCAGTATCGTAGCCACATTCTTTATAAAGTTCGGTGAGACTTCCATGTTCCACAAATTTATCGGGGATTCCCAAACGTTTTATGGTAGCCGAAAATCCGTTGTCAATCATAAACTCACTTACAGCAGAGCCAAATCCTCCTGGAAGTGCGCCATCTTCAACGGTAATAATTTTAGAAAACCGCTTCAATACTTCACTTAAAAGCTCTGTATCCAGTGGTTTCAGGAAACGGAAATCGAAATGTGCGGCATCTATCATTTCGGACTGAAGTTGTTTGCATGCTTCAACTGCAAAGTTACCAACAGTTCCCAGAGTTAATATGGCGATGTCTTTACCGTCTTTTACCATTCGGCCTTTTCCTACTGTCAATTTCTTTAGAGGTTTTCTCCAGTCGGGCATTACACCGTTTCCTCTTGGGTATCGTATTACAAAGGATCCATGATTGTCAGCTTGAGCAGTGTACATAAGGTTACGCAGCTCTTCCTCATTCATCGGTGCCGAAACAATAATTTCGGGGATGCAGCGCATATAAGCCAAATCGTAAGCCCCGTGATGGGTGGGGCCGTCTTCGCCAACCAAACCGGCCCTGTCGAGGCAAAATACAACCTGAAGCTTTTGTAAAGCAGCATCGTGAATCACCTGGTCGTAGGCACGCTGCATAAAGGAGGAGTATATGTTGCAGAAAGGTATCATTCCCTTGGCAGCAAGTCCTGCTGAGAAAGTGACGGCGTGTTGCTCGGCAATTCCAACATCGAAGGTGCGGGTGGGATATTTATCCATCATAAATTTCATGGAGCATCCGCTTGCCATTGCTGGTGTGATACCAACAATTTTTTCGTTCATATCCGCCAGTTCCAAAAGCGTATGGCCAAAAACATCCTGATATTTTGGGGGCTGAGGTGTATCCGGTGTATTTCGGATAATCTCTCCGGTATGCATGTTGAACAAACCCGGTGCATGCCATGTGGTTTGGTCTTCTTCGGCAAATTTGTAGCCTTTACCTTTGGTGGTTAAAACGTGCAAAATTTTCGGGCCCGGAATATTTTTTAAATCGGACAAAGTTTTTATCAAATGCTTCACGTCGTGACCGTCAATGGGGCCAAAGTACCTGAAATTAAGCGATTCAAAAAGGTTGCTTTGCTTGAGGAGAATGGATTTTATGCCATTTTCAATTTTCTGAACGAGTCGTTGAGGATTGGGCTTCAGTTTAATAGCTCCTAAAGCGTTCCATACATCATTTTTGAACTTATTGTAGGTACGCGAAGTTGTAATGTCGAGAAGATATTCCTTAAGAGCTCCAACATTGGGGTCGATAGCCATGTTGTTGTCGTTCAGAATAACCAGGAGATTTGCTTTTGAGGTTCCTGCATTATTCAAACCCTCGAATGCCATACCTCCGGTCATGGAACCATCGCCAATTACAGCGACAACCTGTTTATCCTTCTCACCATTAATCTGGGCTGCCATAGCCATTCCCAAAGCGGCAGAAATTGATGTTGAAGAATGGCCTACGCCAAAAGAGTCGTATTCACTTTCGCTCATTTTAGGAAAGCCACTTACGCCGCCAAATTTTCTGTTGGTGTGGAACTGATCGCGTCGTCCGGTAAGTATTTTGTGTCCATAAGCCTGATGGCCTACGTCCCAGATGATAGGGTCGGAGGGAGTATTAAATACATAATGAAGTGCAACTGTAAGTTCCACCACACCCAGACTGGCACCCAGATGCCCCGAATTATTACTCACAACCTCAATTATAAACTGCCGGAGCTCATCACTAAGAGTAACAAGTTCGTCTGGTGTCAGCTTTTTTAAGTCGGCTGTGTTGTTTATTGCATCAAGCAGGTTTTTTTTCACCTCATCCATTCCGTATGGTTATCAGTACCTTCACGGGCCAAAGATATTAATTTTAATATTGATTATTTTTGAATGATATAAAAAAATACTTCGGGATATCTTATTTAGAAACTATAAGGAATATCTGATTAGTTCTGCGTATTGATTCTCACCTAAATTGCAATAAATATCCCCCGGCGTATGTTTATAAAGGAAGTTTAACAATATATTTGCCAAGTTGAACCTGTTTAATTATTCCATATGAAAAGTTTAATTTTTTTACTGTTCAGTTTTTTACTGCTCAATGCCTGTGTGCCAATTACAAAATTTAAGGATGTGAAAAAGCAGAGCCAGGCATTAGAAGAAGAAAAAGCAAAATTGAAATCAGAACTTGAAAAGCTTCAGGTGGATAATAATGAGTTGAATTCTAAATTGTCGGAATGTGATTCGGAGAGGAAGAAGCTTGTTGCTGATTCCCTGAAACGATACGCTGATTTTCGTCAGGCCGATAAGGATCTGAGAAGACTTCAGAGTCAGTACGACGAGCTTCAGAGTGCTCAGGAAAACCTTGTGAAGGGTAGTGCACGCGAAAACTCCAAACTTTTATCACAACTTCAAACAACTCAGGCCGATTTGCAGAAACGTGAGGAGCAACTGAAACTCGCTGAGCGCAACCTTGATGAGAAAAAGCGCAATCTTGAGGTGATGCAGTTTGAACTTGATAAAAATAATCAGAAGATGAAGGAACTTCAGTCGATTCTCAATCGCAAGGATTCGGCGGTAGCAGCCCTGAAAAGTAAAGTTTCGAACGCTCTTCTTGGTTTTGAAAATAACGGACTTTCAGTAAATGTTAAAAACGGGAAAGTGTATGTTTCGCTGGATGAAAAGCTCTTATTTAAATCGGGTAGTTACGTTGTGGAGCCTAACGGTGTGAATGCATTGAAAAAGCTGGCAAAAGTTCTTGAACAGAATACTGATATCAATGTACTTATTGAAGGCCATACCGATGATGTTCCCTACCGTTCCGATGCATCCGTTAAAGATAACTGGGACCTGAGTGCCAAGCGTGCTACCGCTGTTGTGAGAATTCTAACAGAAAACAGCAAAATTGATCCTGTTCGTTTAACTGCTGCAGGAAGAAGTGAGTTTTTGCCAATCGATAAAGCTAAGACTCCACAGGCTCGCCAAAAGAACCGCCGTACTGAGATAATTCTTACTCCAAAACTGGACGAACTGCTGAAGATTTTGGAATAGAAGCTCCGAAGCCTTGGTAGATTTCTACATGCAGTCGAAAGGACAAGGCTTTTAGGATTTAAAGAAGGAGGAGCCTTAGTGATCGACTTTGCCGACCATTAACGCTCCTCCTTTAATTTAACAAATTCATTGTCATTTCGAATCTACCTGGCGGTAAACAGGTAGAATGAGAAATCTAAGTCCTCAGGTTTTCAGATTACAGACATCTGCGAAGCGCTACCTGCATCCTGCAAACCTACCCAGCCGTATCCTTCTTTACGGAGCAGCCAGCCTTCGGTTCCGGCAACGTTGGCAGGTAATT
>JAJYAG010000115.1 GCA_021779665.1 Bacteroidota bacterium
GGCCTATGATGCATTTTGCTGTGAAACATTATTCATCTGCGAAATTGCAGCATTTATCTGTTTAATTCCTGATGACTGCTCCAGACTGGCCGCCGAAATTTCCTGCACAAGCTTGGAAGTATTCTGAATATCGGGCACGATCTGACGCAACAGGTCACCCGACTTTTCAGCAATTTGAACGCTGCTCTGAGCTACTTTGGTAATCTCTTTTGCAGCTTCCTGACTTGTTTCGGCCAATTTACGAACTTCGGCAGCTACAACAGCAAAACCCTCTCCGTGTTCACCGGCTCTTGCTGCTTCAATGGCTGCATTTATTGCCAGAAGGTCGGTCTTTTCTGCAATAGCAGTGATAATAACTATTTTTTGTGCAATTTCCTTCATTGCTGAAATAGTAACCTCAACCGCTTTGTTTCCTTCCGAAATATCGGATGCTGCTTTTATAGAGATTTTTTCAGTTTGGCGAGCATTATCAGTGTTCTGCTCTATAATCGACGACATTTCTTCGGCCGATGATGATACTTCTTCAACCGAAGATGCCTGTTCGTTTGCACTCTCCGAAAGCTCCTGGGCACTGCTGCTTATGGCCAGGCTACCTTCGGCTACATAGTCAGCTGTATTGTTAACAATAACTACCGTATTTCTTAACTGAACAACCATGTTTGCAAGCTCTTTCAGCAACTCATCATTTTCGGAGCGGGGTTTGAGTTCAACAGTAAGATCACCGTTTGCAATACGCTTGATATCTTCAACCACATGTTTATTAATTTTTATCATTTCGGCAAGAGCCTGAAGCAACTCATCTTCATCCGAACGTTTGCTGACAGTGATATCGAGATTTCCCGACGCTACCTTCTTGGTGGTATCAGTCACAAGGGTGAGTGCATCAATAAGCAAATTCAGGTTGTCTTTTATTTTACTAAAATCGCCATTGTAATGCTGGGTGATTTTAGGAGGTATCATACCCTTTGAAATTTTATCCACATAATCGGCCGAAATGTTGAGCGGTTCGATAACTGCATCGAGGGTGCTGTTAAAACCGGTAATGATACCGCGGAATTCAAAATTAATTGCGTCGGCATTACCTCGTTTGCTGAGATTACCCTGAAGAGCAGCATCAGTTAGCTGATGCGATTCGGTTACAACTGCTTTTATCGTTTTCTGAATATTACCCGATATCGTAAGTCCTAATAACAGAGAAAGCAAAAGCGACAGAACAATAAAACCAATGAGAAGTTTGGTTGAACTTTTTGCTAATGCAGTATTTTCATCTGAGGTTTTTAAGGCTAATTCAACCTTCATGTCAATAATCTTATCAATTGAATTGCGGCAAATCTCGTTATCAGTCTTCATAGGGCCGTTTAAAAGTGCAAGTGCAGCCGCCTCGTTGTTCTGTCGCAAATAATTTTCAACATCGGGAATTCTGCCATAATAACCAGCGAAAGCAGTTTTAAAATCATTAAAAGCAGTTCGTCCTGCCTCGGTAAGCATCGTTGACTCAATTTTAACAGTATTTTCATCCATAATGGATTTTAGCTCCTCAATAGTCTTAAAGAATTTATCGCGGTCAGCAGCATCTTTTTCTAAAACTGCATCCCGAATGTTTGTTCTGATACGTAAAAAAGCAACTGAAAACTTTGTAAGATTTCCCATTGGAGCAGTTATCTTTTCATACATCATAGTATCGGCAGCATCAATTTTCTTCATATTGACGATTCCCATATAACCAATTATACCCGTTATTACGGCCACTATGAGGAAGCCTACTATCAGTTTGGTCCTGATTTTAATACTATCTAATACTTTCATTTTTTTGAATATTAATTATTTTGACTTGTTTACTATATTTCGGCAGAGGTATTTTTCAGAAAATCAACTTCCTCCGACGTAAAGACTTTATCGACATTCAGGATCATAATAAAGCTATCTCCGCTTTTTATCATACCAATCAGGAAATCAGCATTATATTTAAGGCCCATCTCGGGAACAGGCTTTATGTCCGACTCTTCAATAGAAATGACATCTTTTACACCATCGGCAATAGCGCCAATACGAAGGCGTTGATTATTGTTTTCAAGATCCAGAACTATAATCACATATTTATCGTCACCATTGTGAACACCAATGTTGAATTTGAGTCGGGCATCGCATACAGGAAGAATATCGCCTCTGAAATTGATAACACCCCGAATATATGAGGGCACATCAGGAACTTCAGTTATATGTTGTTTTTGAAGCACTTCCAGTACCTTCTTTACCGAAACGGCAAAGGTTTCTTTTCCCAGCCGGAACGACAGGAATACTTTTTTGTGTTTGTTTTTACTCCGGTCCATTTATCAAGAATTTATGGTTTGTTTATGACTATGTTTCGAAAGTTTCCAGGTATCGAGCATAAAGGCAATATTTCCATCGCCCATAATGCTGGCTCCCGACAGGTATTCCTTAGTTTTTAAAACTGAATCGAGAGGTTTTATTACAGCCTGGTATTGACCGATAATTTTGTCGGTAACAATTGCAAAACGGGTGTTCTGACGTTTGATAATAATTATCCGCTCGGTTTCGGGAATGTGGCAATCAATCGCGAAAGCATCGCGCAGAGAGATATAAGGAACAAGTTCACCAGAAACCTCCACGTGAGAGTTTTGTCTTTCGCATAACTTCTGATGGCTCTCCAACCCACAAATTTCAACCTCTTCCAATATGATTGTAAAATACGAATCGCCTGTCTGAACCAGTAAAGTATCCATAATGGAGATAGTTTGCTGTAACTTCAGGGTAAAAGTTGTACCAACACCTGTTTCAGTTTCAAGATCGATAGAACCTCTTAAATCGGTAATGGAGCGCTTTACAACATCCATCCCCACTCCTCTTCCCGAAACCTGGGTTAGACTTTGAGCTGTTGAAAACCCGGGAAGGAATATCAAATCGAGCAACTCTTTATCGCTAAGATTTGAACCCTGCGAAATAATTCTTTTCTCGATGGCTTTTTGGCGAATGGTATTAACGTCAATACCTCTTCCATCGTCGCCAACCTGAATGTATATGTAATTGCCCGACTGATAAGCAGTGAAGCGAATGACTCCCGCAGAAGGTTTTTTCAGACGCTTCCGATCCTCAGGTGTTTCAATACCATGATCGATACAATTTCGAATGAGATGCATCAATGGATCAGCCAGGCTGTCGACCAGGTTTTTGTCAAGCTCGGTATCATCTCCTTTTACCTCAAAATCGATATCTTTTGACAATTGTTTGCTCAGGTCGCGGATCAAACGTTTAAATTTGAGCGATAATTCACGAAGTGGCACCAACCGGATGCTTAAAGCATTTTTCCGGAATTGCCCCGATAATTTGTCAACTTTTTCAACAGCAAGTTTTATTGCGGGAAGATCAGAACTTTTAGTTGCCATAAGGAGTTCTGACCGTGTTGTGAAAAGTTCACTCACCAGGTACATGAGTTTATCAAGCTTGTCAGCTCCTACCGAAATTCTGGGTGTCTTATTAATTGTGGTAACCCGATCCCTTTCTACGCTGTCAGTTTTGACGATCTGAACTTCTGGCACACTAATTTCAAAATCACTGGCCAGATCGTTTATACATAAATCAGCTTTCCTGTTATCAGATAGCACAGGAATATCATCCACTAAAGGAATTATTTTCACATTTTCGGGCACAAACATAAAGACCTCTTCAATATCCTGCGAGGTCTTATCTGTGGAAAGAATAATACCCCACATTTCTTCCAGGTGCCCGAGGGTATCATTATATTCGTCGGAATGATTAAAAATGGTATAAGTTCCCAGCTTCGACAAATCCTGGAAGATAAATTCAATATTAACAGCCCGTTTCACAAGGTCCTCAGAGCAAACAAACTGAATATACCAGCTTGAGATTTTCACGTTTTTTTCAGAAATGCTCTCAGTCTCATTACCTACAATAACAGGTTCTTTTATAATGATTTCAGAAAGAAGATTCAAAAGAGCTACATGACGCAGTGCCACCTCCTTATTCTCGAGATTACGGTCACTCAGCAGATTACGAAGATGATCGATCGAATTAAATGTAGTCTCTACTATATGATGATCTATGAGTAATAATCTCTCACGGATTTTATCGTAAATGGTCTCAAGATGATGAGTATACTCCGAAATAATATTGAAGCCAAACATGGCTCCTATACCTTTAAGAGTGTGCATAGCCCTGAAAACAGCTTCAATCAGCTCCATATTTTCGGGCGACTGCTCCAGCTCCAGCAAATTACTTTCAAGCTCGTTCAGGAGGTTATGAGCATCATCAATAAATTTGTCTGCAAATTTGCTGAAATCAATATTTTTCATCTGAATCATTTAAGATGCAGTGCAAACTTACCCTTAACGGTTCGGAGTTATAAGATGATTAAGTACTGTTTACTCCAATACTTAAGTACTGTTTTGTATAGTCAAAAAGTATCACATAAATCGATTGCAGATAATGCAAACCCAATTGTACACCGGACTTTCCCAGGAATTTTGGCTAGATTCCTAAAACAAGAACTTCTTTTCAACTTAAAATAAAAGATGAAAAGGACTGTTTTTATTCTGGAAATGTATGGTTCGATTTTTGATATTTGCAACCAAACCCTCATGCAATGAAACCTTTGAATTTTGCCTTACCAATTGTTGTGCTGCTAATCTCCGCTTCGTGTATTCGTTACCAGTATATGGGTTTAAGCAGTAGCGTTCCGAAGAATGAAAGCAAAGTTTTTTATCACGAAAACGATACCCTTAGGATTAGTTACAGCTTTAACGGCGAGAACTGCCCTATCCGGATTAACATTTATAATAAACTTGCGGATCCCCTTTACATCGATTGGACTAAATCGTCAATTACAATTTTTAAAGATCAAATGAGTCTTTGGGATGCAGATTCGGAATACGATCATCTCAGCAAAGTTTTGTCCCAATCGTCAACCGAAGTCCAGCCTCTGCTTTTAATTACAAAATTTGTTGATCTGATGCCAGAAGACACCTACTCCCACATTACCGTAATGACTAATAATGGCGGAGTTAAAATGAAAAAATACGCTTTCGACACCATAAATACTCCTCTACATTTCACCACCAAAATTCACTACACGACCAACAGTAATGGCATTTTAGAGAATTACACCGAAGATCAGTTCTGGATCTCATCACTCATCCCCACTTACAGTATTTTACCTTTTGATCAGCCCGATAATTTTTACCTGAAGAAATCAACAGGCTTTAGCACTTTTATCGGAATTGTGGCAATTGCAGGCCTGATTATGCTGGATGCAAATTTACCCGACGAAGGAGAATGATTGTAAAACTTAATTTATATTTTTACAGCTATTCGGAAATTTAACTCTTTAACTCTATGAAAATAAAATTAGGTTTGCTGCTGATTTTTGTATTGGTAGCGCTTTCGCCTGTTAAATCCCAAAGTTCAACAACCAGGATAATAGAAAAAGTAACTCGCAAAGGAAACGAAGTTGTGATTCCTTACGAAAAGTACCAACTTTCAAATGGCTTAACAGTTATTCTGCACGAGGATCACTCCGATCCGCTTGTTCATGTCGACATCACCTACCATGTAGGTTCGGCCCGCGAAGAAGTCGGCAAATCGGGGTTTGCTCATTTTTTTGAACACATGATGTTCCAGGGCTCGGACAATGTCGCCGACGAGGAACATTTTAAAATTGTAACAGAATCGGGTGGCACGCTTAACGGAAGTACCAGCCGCGACCGTACAAATTATTTCCAGACAGTTCCTGCAAATCAGCTTGAAAGAATGTTGTGGCTTGAAGCTGACCGTATGGGATTTTTGCTCGATGCCGTGACTCAGCAAAAATTTGAAGTACAACGCGCAACAGTTATAAACGAACGTGCTCAAAACTACGATAACAGACCTTACGGACTTGTTTACGAATACCTGTCCAAAAATCTGTATCCCTATGGGCATCCATATTCATGGCTTACCATTGGCTATGTTGAGGAATTGCAGAAAGTAAACGTTGACGACCTTAAAAATTTCTTTCTTCGCTGGTACGGTCCCAATAATGCCGCGCTTTCAATTGGAGGAGATATCAATATAAAACAAACACTTGCATGGGTCGAAAAATATTTCGGATCAATTCCTTCAGGTAAAGAAGTGAAAAACACGCAGATTCCTCTGCCGGTCTTATCAAACGACCGATACATTTCGTACACAGATAACTATGCCAAGTTGCCATTACTTGCAATAACTTATGCCAGTGCTCCGGCCCTGCATAAAGATGAAGCAGCACTTGATATTCTTGCAGGAATAATCGGCCAGGGAAATAACTCAATCTTTTACAAAAATTTTGTTAAAACCCGGAAAGCTGTCCAGGCCTCCATGAGTAATCCCACTTCGGAGTTAGGCGGTGAAATGACTATTCAGGTAGTACCTTATCCCGATCAGAACCTTGCCGATATTAAAAAGCTCGTTGATGAATCGCTCCTTGAATTCGAAAAGAACGGTGTGTCGGACGAAGATCTGGCACGTTTTAAAGGCCAGGCAGAAGCCCGGTCTATCAACACCCTTTCCAGCGTAAGCGGCAAAGTATCAACTCTGGCGCGATATCAGTATTTAAGCGGCAACCCTGATCAAATTCAGAAAGAATTGAAAGAAATTCAGGCGGTTACCAAAGAAGATGTAATGCGGGTTTACAATCAATATATCAAAGGAAAATCGGCAGTTATCTTAAGTGTTCTTATCAAAGGAAAAGATATGCAACCCGCTGGTCCTGATAATTATGTGCTTGACAAAAGCAACTACAAAGCACCCGATTATGGTTACGATGGACTGGTATACAACAAAGCAAAAGATAATTTCGACCGTAGTAAAAAACCGGGAAGCGGCTCGAATCCGGCCGTAAAGGTACCCCCTTTCTGGACTGGTAAATTGGCCAACGGCGTGAAAATCATCGGTACGCAAAACAATGAAATACCTACCGTTTCATTTTCGTTATCCATTGAAGGAGGCGGTTTATTTGCTGTTAACGATACTGCAAAAGCCGGACTTGCTAACATCGTAGCCCGCATGCTGAATGAAGACACTCAAAATTATACTTCTGAGAAATTCAGTGCAGAACTGCAAAAGCTTGGAAGCACTATTGGTGTTTATGCCTCCGACGACGATATCGCGTTTGAAGTTTCCACCCTTACCAAAAATATAAATGCCACCATGAGTTTACTGGAAGAAAGATTATTTCGTCCAAAATTCACCCAGGAAGCTTTTGAAAGAATTAAAAAACAGGTAATAGAAAGCATTCGAAACGCAAAAACACAACCTGCACAGGTAGCTTCTGATGTTTTTTATAAAGTTCTTTATGGCACTAACAATGTAAGAGCTTATGCAACTTCAGGTCTGGAAAGAACTGTTGCCAATATTACCCTCGCTGATGTTCAGGCTTATTACGATAAGTATTTCACACCGGCGCTCGCATCCATTGTGGTGGTTGGCGATATAAAAGAAGCTGATGCCCGCAAATCTCTTTCGTTTATCGAGAAATGGCCTAAAAAAGATATTCAGATCCCGGCTCAGCCCAAAGGCAAAACTTTGGCTAAAACGACCTTATACTTTATTGATGTTCCCAAAGCTGCTCAATCACAGATCAGAGTTGGCTACTTAACTGATTTAACCTACGATGCTACCGGAACTTATTATCGTCTGGGTTTAGCCAACTACATTCTTGGCGGAGCATTTAACAGCCGTATCAACCTCAACCTCCGCGAAGCAAAGGCATGGACCTACGGTGCGCGTTCAGGTTTTTCGTCAGGCAAGTATTCGGGCGAATTCATAGCAAGTGCAGGTATTAAAAGTAACGCATCCGACAGCGCTGTAGTTGAATTTGTAAAAGAAATCAGCACTTATGCCAACAAGGGAATTACACCGGCAGAGCTTGAGTTCACAAAAGTCTCGATTGGACAAAGTGATGCCCGCCGCTACGAAACAAACATGCAAAAAGCAATTTTTATCTCGAGAATTCTGAAATACAACCTTCCGGCCACTTTTGCCGATGAGCAGAATAAAATTCTTAAAGAAATCAAGGCCGAGGATCTTAACAAACTCTCGAAACAGTATCTCGATGTGAATAAAATGGCCATTCTGGTTGTTGGCGACAAAGCAACTATTTTCTCAGGACTGCAAAAACTGGGTTATCCAATTGTTGAACTCGATGTTGACGGCAACGTAAAAGCATTATAATTTCAGATCCCCTTAAAAAAGCCGGCTTATATTTTATGGGCCGGCTTTTTTTTATAATTTTGGCCGCCTGCAATAAACAAGGCTAACTTATTAAAAATGACAAGAGAACGTGGGATATTTCAGCGAACCGAGCTGTTACTGGGAAAGGAAAAAATGGACGCAATCTCCCAAAAGAAGGTTATTATTTTTGGGATTGGCGGAGTAGGCAGTTGGTGCGCTGAAAGCCTTGTAAGAACAGGCATCAGACATCTTACAATAGTCGATTCCGACAGAGTTTGTATTACCAATATTAACCGACAGCTGCATGCCACCACGCGTACTGTTGGTCAGGTGAAATCGGAAGCGCTCAAGGAAAGATTAAATGATATAAATCCACATGCAGAAATTACAGCGATACAGAAAATTTACAACAAAGCCAATCACGATTTTTTTGAACTCGAAAAGTACGATTATATTATTGACTGTATCGACAGTTTAAGCAACAAGATTCACCTGATTCGCATGGCAACCCGCACCAATGCTGTTTTCTTTTCTTCCATGGGGGCCTCTTTAAAAGTGGACCCAACGCGCATTCAGGTAGGCGAATTCTGGAAGGTAGACGGATGTCCGCTGGGCTCGATGCTCCGGAAAAAAATCCGGCAGGGCGAACTTCCGGCTAAAAAGTTCATGTGTGTTTACAGCAACGAAGTTCTTGAAAACAAGGGTGAAGGAAACTCCTGTGGTACTGATAAATGCCTTTGTCCAAAAACAAAATTTGCACCCGGCGATCCTGAGTTAGCCAACCATGAATGGTGCAGCACCAAAGCCAGAATAAACGGAACAACAGCACACATCACGGCCATATTCGGTTTCACACTTGCAGGGTTGGTAATTCAGGATATTTATAAGCAGTAAAATTTCAAAAATGTAATTATCCATTCTTGAACATAATTTTCCCCACATTAATCACTCGGGAAAAAGCTTTAGTGTATTATCAGGTAACTTCGTGAACCCAAATTAGGGTTACAATGTTTTTATGAGAAAGAAAACCTATACTCATGAAAACAAAACTTACTTTAATAATTGTGCTTGTAGTCGCCCTTATTAGTTGCGAGAAAGAAAAAGAAGATCCTATTCCTGAAGTGCCTGAGAATATTATCCGAACCCAGGTGAGCCCTGTTTTATTCAATCGTATTGAGCAGCTATTCCCAAGTGGAGTAGATTTGAATAACAATTTGCCATCTCTGTATTCTGACACAATTCAGAAAAAGATAATCCTGACCAGGGATTCCAAGGTTTTCTTAACCTTTGTTGCTGAAAAAGCTTTGTACCAGAATACAGTTGGCTGGTATTCCTATCCGGCGAGTAATCCGCCAAAACAAGCCTCCGATGTTAATATCCATGTCCTGTTTCCCAATGTTTCGGGTAAAGAAGAAGGGGGAGCACTTTTGCAGGGCGACATGCTTCAGCTTGGCGATTCCACTACTTTTAAAAAGGGAACTGTTATCGGATTTTTTCTGATAGTAAACGGATGGCAGAACGGATTCATAAATTATAGTGGAACAACGCATTATACCGATTCGCAGTTAAATAAAGATCAGAGACAATACCATGTATTATTCAGAGATAAAAACACCGGACATATAGTTCTGGGTTTTGAAGATATGGAATACGGAAAAAGTGATAATGATTTTAACGATTTGCTTTTTGTAGTATCCGACAATAAAGATGGTTTTGAAACCATTTCGTTCGATATAACTAAAGTTCCCGTATTATAAGTGCCTAAAATTGTGTCACAATTTCAAATCAAAAAGCCGTTGGTTCGTGAGAATCAACGGCTTAATTTATTTTCAGCGGACCCGGAGGAATTCGAATCCCCAACCTTCTGATCCGTAGTCAGATGCTCTATCCAATTAAGCTACGGGTCCCTTTTATTTCTGTTTTGCGAGCGCAAAGATAATCATTTTTGCTTTTCTTGCTCTATTCACTAACTATTTTGTGCATTTTTTAGCAAAAATATTAAACACGATTTGGCTAATTTAAATTATTTCAATTACATACAATAGCCAAAAGTTATTTCTTAACTTTTAAAACTGACTGTTTCACACGGTCGCAACAACCTAAAGTATCCATAAACTTCATAATGTTATCAAACTTCCAGTATTCCATGTAAGGATTGGCCAGTATTAAAAAGGAGTCAGTTTCAATATTATCAAGTTTTAACTCAAAGTAATCATACTTACCTTTATGTTTCGAATTTAAAACACTTACAAACCTGAATTCCTGCTCATGCTTATAACTGCTGTCCTTTCGAAAGGATGCGAACTTAACCTTTGGCGAATTAATCCGGTTGTACTGAAAGGGCCATAAATCGTCGTAATCCACATAACCGTAAATAAGCTGAGAGAAGTCTCTGTTTTCAAATGCTGCAGCGGAGGGTAACACAAGATCCAGCAATTCCTGAGGCCTGTAACAAATTGCCACACTGTCGGGATTAGAATAAATGTTCCACATGGCAAACGACTCTTTTTTTCCCATATACCAGCAATTGGCAAACTGAGTTTTCTGAGATTCTTCTGTCTCCTTACTAGCCTTAAAGGCTTTCTTCTTGTTTTCAGAAATTTTCCGTCGCTTTTCCAAAGAATTTAATTCCTCTAAATTCTTCTCCCCGTTTTCCGATTTATCCATATAACTTAAAGTGGATTCTGGTAGACCTTCAAGTGGATCTTCAAGGAAATCAAGTCGGTTAAAAAATAGTTTCTTATTCAGCATAAAAGAAAGAAACTTATGGAGATCAAGGTATTTCCACAGAAAATCATCCTCCTCAAAAACTATCTGCTTGTTCTTTACTATTTCCATATGAATACTTTCATAAGAAACAGTTAACCGGTTTAAAACGCCGGCTTTAATTACATTTAAGTACGATCTACTAAACGAAAACTTTTTTTGATTACTGAAAATTAAACGTCAGGGCCAGTTTGTAGGAGAAATTGTCGCTTACTTTGGAAAAGCTATAGGGTCCAAGCCTGTAATATACCGCAAATCCATAACCAAACAAGCGTTGGTTCAACAACTTACTTAATATCAATCCGGTTTCATAATAACCCTTTTCCATGGTTTTATAAACAATTCCCTGATGGTATAAAGGATTTAACATTTTTCCATAACCTGCGTTGAATGCAACACTAACTTCGGGCTTAAATTTTCCTTTCCGGAAAAGCAGACTTTCAAAATTCTGCCGGAAATAGCCCGAAACAAATTCGGACGAATAGAACTCGTTCATACGCATGGTCCCGAAAGCATTTTCGGCATCGAGGGAAAACCCTCTGAAATTTGCATGCCCGTTGTATAACAAACCGATTGGCAGCGACCTGCTTGCTTTTCCGGAAACTATAGTGACTGCGGTTTTACCAAAGGCCTTTGTAGTAAAGGTTTTCGACAACCTCGCCTCATATTTTTGATATTCCAGATTTCCGTGCCAAAAACTTAATCCCTGCTTGTAGTTTACCCACAAAACAGGATATTTTGTACCTGTGGAGATTTTCCTTCCACGTGGCGTGAGTACGAATTTTTCGTTGAAGGTAAACTTCACGCCCGCTCCCACTTCAGTAATCTTATAACTTTCAAAATATGAATCAGCAGGGTCCAGATAAGAATAACCAGGTAAGGATCGGGTTGAATTGGCCAGGGATAGCCGGAATTTAAGATATTTTAAAGCCCGGAATGTTACTGAACTTTCGAGTCCACGGATTTTATCCATCCGGTTTACCAAAAAGCCACGGTAAAGCTCTGTGGAGAAAAGAAACTGATCGTCGACAAAGCGGTAGGCTCCGGTTTCGGTAACGTCGTTAACATATTGAATGCTGAAACGGGTATCCGATCCCCAAGCTGGAAAAAGATGCAGAAAAGTACCGTATTTGCTCTTTTTGTCAGTTATTCCATAAGCATAATGACCTCCAACCGAGAAATGTTGCGACAATTTGTTGTTTGTCTGAAGCCCCAGTCCTACCCTGAAGCCTTCTTTACCGTTGTAATTGAGAAACCTTCTCAAATCGACATTTACATAACCTATGGGTATAAAACCTGTTGACAAAGTCTCCCAGATTTCGAGACGCTGATCCAGATTCTTCACACGTCCTATACTATCCAGTAATCTGTAGGTGAGAGAATCGGCTTTGGTTAACGGAATTGGCCGATAACGATTCCATAGCGTATCGGTTTGATGATAAGCTTCAGGAGCTACACTTAAAATAATATTCGAAAAACGTGTTGAACTCATGTCGTCGTTAAGCCGTATATCGCGAAGGTACGATTTACCAAACCCAACAATAGCAATATCTCCTCCTCCTTTATTAATCAGATTTTTAAATGCAAGCTGGGTATTTAGTTGAGTTGGGAACCATTTTTTTCGGTCAATCAGCTCGTATCGCTGTTGAATCTTAACCGATACCGATTCGTTTTGGGTATATGCCTCAGCAATTACATTCTGAATAGCATAGCCATTGGTATTTATATACAAAACTCCCTTTAAACCATCAAAGTTACGACCCTGCAACGGTTTAAACGAAATTACAAATAAGGTATCTAAAGTTTCGGTAAGGAAAGTATCTTCCAGAAGAAATGAATACCGCGACTTACTTCCCGGACTTATAGGATTCACGTAATAATGATCGAAAAGAACGAAAAAGTCGTTATAAAAAGAAAAAGACTGCAACTGAGTAGCAATCAGTGTAAAGGAAGGATCTTTAAAACCCGATACTCTCGAAGCTATAATTTTCTCCTGATTTTTATCCGGGAATTTGAATTTGCGATCGCTTATAAATTCCATAAGTAACAAATGCGACTTCTCTTTTGTACGAGAAGAATCTTTTTGCATCTCTCTCATACTTTGATTCAGGATACTATCAGCAGATTGCTTTTCTCTGACAGCTTTGAAATGCATTTTATTATAGGACGAATAGCTGAATGACGACATTTTCTCAGGATTATTACGGTTCCGGTTTTCAATTACCTGGTCGATGATCCTGAAGGCAGGATTAACTCCCGGAACAACAACAACTTCCTGCAAAGCCAGGGATTGAGGAACCAGAGAAACATTCAAATTATTTCCATGAACGGAATCAACGGGTATTGTTTGGGTTTTGTAGCCAATAAGGCTGAAGGTGAGATTTTTTAAGGGTGAATTGCTGACTACATTGTAAAAGCCGTCGATATTGCTGACTACGCCATTTTTACCGTCGTTATAAACAATGTTTACAAAAGCAAGATATTCGTTGGTTGCGGCATCTTTTATCCGCCCGGAAACTCTGAATGACTGACCAAAACAGCCTAAGCTAAAAAGCGCAAGGACAGTCACAAAAAAAAATTTCATAATCGCTGAATTTTTGAAGTTCTAAAAATACAACGATTATGAAAATTTACAAGTAAAAGAAACTGTTCTTATACTGGTTGACGCGACATCTTCAGGTACAATACCTCCTTGGCGGTTAAAAACCTCCAATGTCCTCTTTTCAAAGCCTTTTTGGTAAGCCCTGCAAAATAAACCCGGTCAAGTTTCTGAACTTTATATCCTAAATGTTCGAAAATACGGCGTACTATACGGTTGCGGCCTGTATGTATCTCGATACCTACTTTCATGAAATCGTTATCGTGTGTAAAGTCCAGCGAATCAGCCCGTATAAAACCATCGTCGAGGGTTATTCCGGTCATGATCGTCTGAAAATCCATAGCATTCAGTTCTTTGTCGATCTGAACATGATAAATTTTCTTCATCTCATTTTCGGGATGAGTTAACTTACGGGTAAGTTCTCCATCGTTTGTAAGCAGGAGGACACCTGTAGTCATTCGGTCCAGACGGCCAACCGGATAAATTCTCTCGGGACATGCGCCCTTCACGAGATCCATAACGGTTTTTTTAGCATTCGGATCTTCAACAGTTGTCACATAATCCTTTGGTTTATTCAGCAAAATATAAACTTTCTTTTCAGTTTCGAGTTTTCTGCCATTATACAGAATTTCGTCGCCATAATTAACTTTTGAACCAAGTTCACTAATAACAACTCCATTAACGGTTATTAAACCGTTCTTGATAAACTCATCGGCCTCTCTGCGCGAACACAGTCCTGTACTGGCTATGTAGCGGTTAAGACGAATTGGTCCTTCGGGAATTGTTTCGAGTGATGCAGGATATTCAGGACGGATATGTCCGACATCCATTCTTCCTCTGCCCCCAAATTTATTAAAACGTTGCTGAGGTCTTCCTTTACCATATCCACCGCCTCCACCTTGGCGTTGATATCCGCCACCGGAGCGTTGATATCCGCCTCCAGGACGGGAGTTTCTTTTAGGAGGATATCCACCCTGACCGGAATCGTTGCTACGATAAGGTCTGTCGCCACGAGGTCTATCCTGATCGCGGTTTCCCCAACCAGAACCAGAGTCCTGCCGGCCGCTTCTTTCTCCCCATCCACTGTTACTGCGGTAAGGACGATCGCTTTGTCCTCTGTCATCTCTTTCTCCCCACTGACGTCTGGGACGATCCATGGTATTATCACGTCCTCCTCTGTCAGGTCTGCTGCCATAGTCGGAACGGTTTCCATAATCTCCTCCACCTCTGCTGCCTCTGTCGTCCCTCGAACCCCAATCAGTTCTGCGTGGTCTTTCTCCCGAATCACCATAACTTCTTCTTTCAGGCGAGTAAGGCCTGTCCGGTCTGTCTGTTCTTTCTGGTCTGTCAGGATAACTTCTTCCCCATCCTTCATTTGGAGTTTCTTCCCGGTCGCTACGATAGAGCGGTCTTTCCGTATATGGGTTCTTGTCGGGTTCTGGTGCTTTTTTAATCCTTGGACGCTTGTTTGGCTTTTGTTGATCGCTTCGGCTCACGTCTCTGTCTTCAAAATCATCGCGGTTCATGTTCTTTGCGGTTGTAATGGTTATGGCTCACGCCGTAATTATTATTTTTTAATTCTCGCACAAATGTAAATCATTTTCTTAAAAAAAAATACACTTGGTTAAATATTTGATTAACTATCAATTGTTTCATAAAATAAAACTATCTAACTTTTTATTCCTGAATCAGTTTTTACAAGGAATAAATGTTTAGTAATTAAAAGGATTAAATAAAAAAAATGTTCGAAAATAATTCAGTAATTTTTTCACAGGACTAAATTTTAGAATTCTTATAAAGTATATCTGAAACCCAAGAAAAGTTTTAAACCCTGCATGGGTGCGTAATTATAGCCCGGGTCGAAAGTGTAATGGTATGGATTGTTCACGGGGTCGTTTACTTGCTTATCAAAAGGATCAAAAGGCCGCATAATAGGATCTTCAGGAACAAAATCCAGAATATTTTTAACGCCTCCATACATTTCGAAATGTTTACCCATTTTTTTTGTAGCCTGAAAATTTGCAATGGTGAACCAGGGAGAATATTCGGGTCGGTAATCGTTGGGAAGCACAGGCAATCGCATGGGTCCATCCCAAAAACCAGTTATATCTAACGTTAAGCTGTTTCGGAAACTATAACTTAAAGTATAATTTCCCGACCACCTGGGTGCATGCAGCTGTGTAATCTTCGAATACCCGCCGTTTTCGGCTTTTATCATCCGAAATACGTCCTGATAAGTAATGCCGAGAATAAACTTCCAGTTGGTTCCAAGCTGAAGATTGTTCTCAAGGCTGACTCCTCTTGTAACAGCGTAGCCATCGAGATTTTTGTATATAATCTGATTGGGATTTGTATCAAAGTCGCCAACAATCTGGTTGGTAAAGTAACTGTAAAACGCGGAAAAGTCAATATTTAGTACCGACTGCTCAAAATATTCGTTATAGGTGTAATTCACATTTCCGTTATAGGAGCGCTCGGGTAAAAGATCCTCCAGAATTACAACTTCTCTGGCGCCGGTAAGGGCAGCATGATCTTCGGTAAACAAATTAACCACCCGGTATCCGGTTCCAAAACTGGAACGTATTGTATGATGGTCAGCAGGAGTGACTTTAAGTGCCATCCTGGGCGATATTATATTCCCGTGATTTTTGTCGTAATCGTACCTGAGCCCCAACAGCAAGTGCCATAAACGCGAAAATTTAATTTCGTCCTGAATAAAAACTCCCGGCAACACTGTTTTTACCGGACTATTTGTAAGGGAAGAATCGGCCAGTGCAGTTGCCGGGGTATTATCATCGTACCAGGTATACCTCAATGCAGATCCAAAGAGCAGTATGTTGTTTTGCGACAAACTTTTATCCCAGTAAATCTGTCCAAAAGCTATGTTTTGCCGGGCGTTATAAGGAATAATTCCATAATAGCTTTTCTGGTCGTGGGTATTGAACGAAAAATTTGTCATAATCTTTTCGCTAAAAGGAAGCTGATAGGTTCCAACCAATTCAAACCTCCTGGTGAAAATACTTTCACCATAAATCGAGTCGGAACCAAGCCATTTCTCATTCCAAGTGGTCTGACCACCCCAACGGTCTTCATTAACATACCTCATGGCTATGGAAGCCTGTTTATTATCGGGTCGTTCAATATTCCACTTATTAAAAATTGAAAATCGCTTTTGCTGTGTTAAATCTGTGAACGAATCGCCATTCTTATCATAAGGTTCCCAAAAGTTATAATAATTTACACCAACCAGACTGTAAACTTTTCCCAACTTCAATCGCGAGGAAATATCAGCGGAATGTTCCTTCCAGCTCGTAGTCATCAGGTCGGCCGAGAAAACAGGCGCTAAAGAAGGAGTTTTGGTAATAACATTTATGATTCCTCCCATGGCCTCGGAGCCATAGAGAGATGAAGCCGGACCCTTAACAATCTCCAGCCTTTCAACCATGGAGTTAGGAATGCCTGACAAACCGTAAACAGTAGATAAGGCACTTACAATCGGCATTCCGTCGATGAGAATCATGGTGTAAGGCCCCTCCATGCCGTTCATGTGAATGTCGCCGGTGTTGCATACATTACAATTCACCTGCGGTTTGACGCCATTAACTATGGATAAAGATTCGAAAAGATTGGGAGTTGGATTGGACCGGAAAAACTTTGGGGTATAAATTTCAATAGGAACCGGGCTCTCCGATCTTCTTACCGTACGCATGGTTCCTGTAACCACAACCTCATTAAGGTTCGTTTTCGACTCTTCCAGAACAATGCTTAAATCAACTGTTTCGCCAGCTTTAATTTCAATATTTTTCTCGTATGGGAAATATCCAATGCCGGATACTTTCAGCTTATACTTTCCGGGAGGAATATTAGCAATACGAAAATTGCCCAGAGAATCGGTAACAACCCCAAAATGTGTACCCGAAAGTCCCACACTTGCAAAACTTACATTTTCGTTATCTGATCGCACGGAACCTTTCAGTATTCCTCTCCTTTCCTGAGACTGAGCATAAATTCCAATAAAAACAAAATAAAGGACAAGGGTAAATTTCTTTTGCATAACGTGGGGGTTAATATATTGTACCCCATAGACAACCAATTCAATAGATTTGTTTTATGATGGTCTGAAAATAAATTAGCCACTGCGATGCAATGGCTAATTTTATATGGAAGTCAGATTCAGGATTTTGCCTTAAAAGCTATTTCACCTGGTTATCCTTATTCAATTTACTATGATTTTTGCTATATGTAAAATAAATTACGATACCCAATAACATCCAGATAAGCAACCGCGACCAGTTAGGCCAGCCTAAACCATAAATCATGGCGCCACAAACCACTATTCCCAAAATAGGAACCACCGGTACAAACGGTGTCTTAAACTGTCGTGGTAAATCCGGATTAGTTCTCCGCATTACCCAAACCCCTGCCGAAACCAGAATAAAGGCAAACAAAGTTCCGATACTTGTCATATCCCCTACTACATCGCCCGGAACAAACAATGCAAACAAGCCCACAAAAACAAAGAAAAGCATGTTCGACTTATAGGGAGTTCTGTATTTAGGGTGAATTTTAGAGAATACCGGTGGAACCAGTCCATCTTTACTCATGGAATAGAAAACTCTGGATTGACCATAAAGCATTACCAGAATAACGGAAGAAAAGCCCGCTAAAATGGATACCGTTACAAGCTTCGCCAGCCATTCATGACCAGCCATATATGTCTGAATAGCAAAAGCTACCGATGCTTCCTTACCCACAGTACGAAAATCGTTGGTAGTGGCAACGCCGGTTAAAACATACGAGAAAAGAACATACAACAAAGTACATATAATGAGCGAGCCGAGAATTCCAATGGGCATGTCGCGCTTTGGATTTTTAGCTTCTTGGGCGGCAGTGGAAACGGCATCGAAACCAATAAATGCAAAGAATACAACTCCCGCACTGGCAAGAATTCCAACCAACCCTCCAAAGTTGTGCACAAACCCCTGATCGTCTACATATTTGGAAGCAGCAGGAATAAACGGAGTATGATTGGAAGGATTAATATACGACCAGCCAATAACAATGAATAATACTACAATAGCAATTTTAACAATTACAATTAACCCGTTTACAAAAGAAGATTCCCGAATACCTTTTATTAAAAGAAAGGTTAATAACATAAGAATAAATAAAGCCGGAATATTCATAATTCCATGCGCCGTTACAACGCCGGCGCTATTGGTAAGTACCTCAAAAGGCGAATGCGACCACTCAAATGGCACCTGAAGATTAAAATAACCAAGCAATTTATTAAGGTATTCACTCCAGGCAATACTAACAGTTGCTGCCCCAAGTGCATATTCCAACACCAGGTCCCAGCCAATAATCCAGGCAACAAATTCTCCCATGGTTGCATACGAGTATGTGTACGCGCTTCCTGCCACTGGTATCATCGATGCAAATTCGGCATAACATAAGCCAGCAAATGCGCAACCCAAACCGGCAATCATAAAACCAAGGGTTACGGCCGGACCGGCATTATTTGCAGCTGCATCGGCGGTACGAACAAACAACCCTGCTCCAATAATGGCTCCAATTCCCAATGCAACTAAACTCCAGGCTGTTAAGGATCTTTTTAACCCCTGATCAGTTTGTTCCGATTCCGCAATAAGTTTTGTTATTGATTTTTTCCTGAAAAGATAACTCATACCCCCATTGTTAATGTAACTAAAGAAGGCTAAAATAAACAAATTTTATTGAAACAGGCTTTTTCTCATAAACATTTACACCTACTCCTTAAAGCTCCTTTCAATCTGTAAGTCAAATTTGTTAAATAATCCTAAAGGCAAAAAAGATGAAGTGAAAACCTTTACCTTTACGTTGATTTATTTGCAACCGACCATACAATGCAATCATTAAAAGAAAAAATCAGATTATTCCGGGTTATCATTTTGAGTGTTTTATTACTCGCAGGTTGTAGTGCCTCCAGGTATCCTGTTAAAAAGAAAAAAAGCAGGAAAATGAAGGCATGCGACTGCCCCACTTTCGGGATGGAGATAAAAGCATCCTCTTATTATTACAATATTTAGTCATAATGCATACGAACCGGATTTATAAGGTTCTGCTATTAACCATCACCCTGGCTAATAGCTCATTAAAGATCGCTGAGGCTCAACAGACTGACGTCGTTCTGTTTTCGGGCAAGCTGGAAAATGCCGAAGAAAAAGCTCCGGTAAGCTATGCTGCAATTTTTAATAAAACAACAAAAAATACTGTTTTCAGCGACAGCCTGGGCTATTTCAGCATTAACGCAAAATCAGGCGACACCCTGTATATTTCGAGAATAGGCTTTTCGTATAAGGAGCTCATTCTTACCGAAGCTTTAATAAAACAAAGGAAAGTTCATTTTATTGAAATGAATCCCAGGTCGTACGATCTCCAGGCTGTTACCATTAATAATGATTGGGGTACCTATGATGAATTTAAGTACAAAATAATACATACCCCTGCCCCGAAACCAAAAAATGTGATAAACCCTTATGTGTTTCAAGGGTTAAACGATGCGCCTGTTATTATAAAAGAACAGGCGAGTATACCCTTGGGAAGTCCGGTTACGGCATTATACATGCTTCTTAGCAAAGAGGGCAAATCGCTCAGGAAACTAGAAAAGTTAAAAGAAGAGGAACAAAAGACTTTATTGTACGGCGACAAATACAACTCCCTGATAGTATCAAAGATTACAGGTTTTAAGGATCTTGAACTTGAAAAGTTTATGAAGTTCTGCAATCCCGATATTAACTTTATTATGAACGCTACTGAAGTAGATATTACCACGAAAGTTCTTGAATGCCTCAAAAACTACAATGCCAACAATCAAACTAATGAGAAAAAACCTGAATAAATCTGGGTTCTGATTTTTTAACATCTCTTAAGTTTTCATTCCCTAAATATTAATTTCAATGGTAAGGTCATATCCATAAAAGGCGTATATTAGCGCCTTTATTATTAAGGACCATTTAATGTTACAGAAATTAGAGGAAAGCACTATGGAATCTGTAAATGCAAAAGGTTCTCTAAAATTTAAAAACATTTTAAAATGAAATTCAAAACATTTTTTTTATTCCTTCTTATTGCTGCTATTTCTACACTTACAGTGGATGCACAAAAAAAGAAAAAACCTGTTAAACTTGTAACCAATAACGACAGCGTAAGCTACGCTTTAGGAAGTTTCTTAGGAAGCAATCTTAAAAACGGAGGTTTTACCAACGTAAATTTACAGGTTCTTTCCAGAGCAATCGAGGATGTTTTAACCACAAATGATACTCTTATTAAACCTCAGACTGCAAATGAACTTATTCAGAAAGCATACATGGCTTTGCAGAAACAAAAAGCCGATCAGAATTTAGCAAAAGGAAAAGCTTTTCTTGAAAATAATAAGAAACAACCTGGTGTAGTTGAACTCCCAAGCGGACTTCAGTACAAAATTATAACCGAAGGCTCAGGCACTCCTCCAAAAGCCGAAAGCCAAATCACTGCTCACTATAAAGGTTCGCTTATTGATGGAAAAGTATTCGACAGTTCATACGATCGCGGAGAACCAGCTCAGTTTGGCGTTGACCAGGTTATAGAAGGCTGGAAAGAAGCACTTCAGCTTATGAAGCCCGGTTCGAAATGGCATTTGAATATCCCGACAAA
>JAJYAG010000276.1 GCA_021779665.1 Bacteroidota bacterium
CCACTTCCTTTTGCCAGAAGTACTGCCCGGGAGCGGGATCGTGAGCATGAGGAGCACTAAAGCTCAAGGAGAGTACAAAAGGTTTGCCTTCGGGACATTTATCAATGAAATCAACAGCTTGCTGACCGGTATACCGGGTTAAATGAACCGTATCTTTGCCCAGGATTTTATAGAAATATCCCCGGTAATCTTTGAATTTACCGTTTCGGTCGTAATTGTCATAAACATCAAAAAGAGAATCGAGGTTTGTGTAATCGACTCCGAATTTTCCAAAAAATGCCGTTGTATAGCCGGCTTTCTTCAACATTGCCGGATATGAATTATTGATGAAAGGTGCTTTAATCTGGCCCTGTTCGAAGGTGTAACCATGAGTTCTCTCGTATATTCCGGTTAAAATGCTTGCACGGCTTGCTGCAGATATGGGCGTTGTTACAAAAGCGTTTTTGAAATACACTCCTTCTTTAGCCAAACGGTCCATCTCGGGAGTCCTGATTATTTTATTTCCGGCATACCCGAGGGCATCCCACCTATGATCATCAGTAAGAATAAAAATAACATTAGGTTTTTGGGTCTGAGCAGAAACCGTAATGAAGGATGAAACAAAAAAGAATAAAGAAATTTTATCTTTCATAAAAGTTTGGTTTTGCCATTCGTTTGTTTTCAGTTCTAAAAGAATGCCGTATTAATTTGTATTTCATTTTATTAAATAACCTGTTGCGGCGATAAGAAATCGACTCCGCTCAGTCTGACAATTGAAATTGTTGTCATATTGAGCGGAGTCGAAATATGACTTATAATTGACTCTTCTCGCAGCCGCCTACAAACAGTCCGCACGTTATCTCCATTGTGACCCATTTTTTGGGTGAAGCTTACTTACTACTTACGACTTACTACTTACGACTAATTTATTTCACCATAAAATTATAATTACCGCTGGTAACCGAAAATATTCTATAGCCATCAGCTTCCCTTAAAAATTTTGCATATTTGGATGAAACTGATTTCCCGTTTTCCCTAACTTTTTGCCCTTTTGTTACAGGAATATAAACTGTAGCGTTACTTCCCACAGGTACCGTAACCTGCATAAAGAACTGTGTAGCATCTTTCTTCCATAGAATTCCGGCTTCTCCATAGGGTGTCTGGTTAAAATACCTTACCCATGTAAGGTCGCCAACAGGTTGCGGACGGAAAATAATGTGCTTATACCCTGGAGCATCCGTATCGACGTTCATGCCTGCCAGCTTGCGGTAATACCAAACCAATCCGCCGCCAAACATCGGGTGGTTATGCGATCCGTCCTCGCTCCACTGCTCGCGTGAGGTGGTTGAGCCCAGTTCGAGCCATTTCCCGTACGACGGCGCATCGCGTTTGTTCATAGCCTCATATGCCAGCTCGTGCAGCCCGTTTTCGGTCAGCACTTCGAAAAAGAACTGGGTACCAAAAATACCGGTATCGAGGTGACCTTTATTTTCGGCGATATCTTTTTTCAAAGCCTCAACTACTTTCTGGTACTGATTTGCAGGCACACCCATTTTGAGTGCGAAAATATTTCCTCCTGATTTTCCGTAAGAGCCAGTTGCTTCGTTGTAAAATCTCTTGTAAAACGCCTGACGGGTTTTTTCAGCCAAGGCTGCATATTCAGCAGCTTCCGATGATTTGCCAAGTGCTTTGGCCGTTTGAGAGGCGATATCGGCACAACGCCAGAAATAAAATGTATGCACCATTTCATCAGGGGGCAGACTGCCGGGTGTCACCCAGTCGCCCAGGTTGAACCATTTCAGCACCTTGCCGTCGTTGCCGGTACGTTTCGAGAACATAATGCCATCGCTGTCGACCCATGTTTGCATGTACAGGATGTAACCCTTCATGCCTTCGTAATTATCTTCGAGCATATCTTTGGCGCCGTAGTGCTGGTAAAATTCCCAGGGCATAATGCAGATGGCTGCACCCCAGGCCACACCACCGCCGCATCCCGGCTGCCACGGAGCTCCGTTAGGGACATATCCTGATGTTGCATCCTGCGCTTCGAGCATATCGGCAATCCATTTCTGATAGAAAGGCCGTGCATCGAAGTTGTGCATTACAGTTACGCAACTTACCTGACCGTCGCCGGTATAACCGTTGCGTTCGCGGTGCGGGCAGTCGCTGGCAATGGCACCATGCATGTTATCCTGCTGACTGGTTCGCCAAATTTCGTTGATGCGGTTGAACATGGTGTTTGAAGTCTCGAACAAAGACGAAACAGGCACTTCAGTATGGACCGACTCGGCAATAATGTTTTCGGGCTTCAGTTCGCCATACCAGTTTTTGATTTCAATACCGCTGAAAACAAACCAGTTAAAACGCGGAGCATAGTTCTCGGGCCCTTCGCCTTTGAAAATATAGGTATTATCGCCCGAGTAAAGATTTGCATTGAAGGAAATATCGATCCGATGGCCGGCAGGAGCTTTTACATCAATCAACCGCACCCATCCGGAGATTTCTTTTCCAAAATCAACAAAATAATTTCCGTTGGGAAGCTTTTCTATTTTCAATGGTTTTAATTGCTCCATCACTTTGTCCGATGGAGAAGTCTGCGCTGTAAGCCTTCCGTACGGAGCTTTTCTGATGGCAGCTTTTTCCCACTGAGCATCGTCAAAGGAAGCATTGCACCAACCGGGCTGCTCCAGGCGTGCATCGTAGGTTTCGCCATAGTATACCATATTTTTGAGAATGGGACTTTTAGCTGCTTTCCAGCTATCGTCGCTCGCAATCACCTCTTCCGAGCCATCGGTGTAAGTGATATGGAGCTGGCCAAGGAAACGGGTGGTACCGTAACCTTCGCACCAGAACATGCGTGGGTTGTAAAAACCGTTGCCCAGAACCGCACCGATTGCATTATTGCCGTTCGAAAGCATGGAAGTGACATCGTAAGCGAGGTACATCACCTTGTAGCCTTTGAAGTTGTCTTCCACATTGATGGACATCTCACCAAGCCGGGGCCTTTTGGAATAATTGGTAATATTGGGTACCAGCACATCGTCGCCGGCTTTTTTGCCATTTACATAAAATTCGAAATAACCTAATCCGGTGACAAAAGCAACAGCTTTCTTTATTTGTTTTTCAACCTTGAATTGTTTGCGCAGCATGGGAGCTGCAGGGCCAAAATCGTCGAATTTCTGGCCGGGGTAATCGGGACGTTTGAAATGTTCTTCTCCTTCCCAGGGAGCACCAATCCACTGTGCTTTCCATTCTTCAGGCCTGAGAATACCCATGCGCCAGTAAGCAGGTTTGCTCCACGCAGAGACCTTCCCTTTATTGTCCCACACGCGTACCTGCCACCAGCAGTCGGTGCGCGAAGTCAAAGGTTTTCCGTTGTACACCACACGGTTATTCTGGTCGCCCATAACTTTTTGACTGTCCCACAGATCGGGATTTTCCAGTCCGGCTTCGGTAGTTGCCACACGGATTTGCCAGGCCGTCTGGAACTGTCCGCGTTCGCCATCAGCGGCAGTGTTGATCCAGCCCAGACGGGGCTGCAGAACATCCACCACTGAAGGGTTCTGCAAATACTCACAGGTGAGTTTGGTTGGGGTGATCCCGGCAAAGGCAGCCAAAGCCGAAAGCACCAGTAATTTCGTAATAAATAATCGTTTCAGTAACATAATCTAAATTTTGGTTAAGCGAATTGCTTTGATTAGCCCGGCTTCACCGGACTTTTTTTCTGTTAACTTCAGTATAAGCGTTTCATCTCCTTTGCCAAGCGAAACGTTTCCAGCATCCATCCAACCCCAGGTACGTTCTACCGATTCCGACCTTTCCACATAATCACGGTTGGGCAGGATTACCGATTCGAAAGGTGTTTTTATTACGAACGGCAAGGAAGTGAGCGATGACCTGAAAAGAAACCGGCTTCCGGTGTCACCTGCAGGACAGCCATACTGCACCTGAAGTTTATAGGTACCCGCCTGCTGCATGTTCAGGTTCCAGAAAATGGAATCGCCATTCTGCGTCCAGTTTTCGGTGTGCGACTGGTTGGGGTGAATGCTTGAATATTTTACTGCCCCCGACAGAATAGCATCCTGAACCGGTAGCGTGATTTTCTTTTCTTCCTCAAAACCGGCTTCAATAGTGGTTTGCGGTTTATAGGCCGTAACCAGTTCCTTTTCCCACTTTAAATATTCCCCAAGAAGTCTGGACTTAACAGCAGGCTGGTTTACCACACTTACTTTTTGGGAAGGGTCGTTTTCAAGATCGAACAGAAGGGTATCTTTTGCCGAAACTACGAGGCGGTAACGGGTATCGCGCACCGATCCTGCAGCTTTGTTAAGCGGATAAAGTCCCTGCCTCGAAAAAATATAGCGGTCCTGAGGCTTTGACTTTTTCAGGATAACTCCGCTTAAATCTTTCCCATCCATGGGAAATGCAGGCTTTTCGCTGATAGAACATAACTTCAGCAGGGTAGGCATCATATCGATGGTTTGGGCAAGCTGACCAGTTTCACCAGGCTGGATTACCCCAGGCCACGATATATAAAACGGGACACGCATGCCGCCCTCGTCAACAGAGCCCTTCTTGCCTTTCATACCGCCATTGTAACGATACGTATTCGGACCATTATCGGAAAGAAAAACGACAATTGTATTCTTTCTGAGCTTAAGCTGATCGAGTTTTGCAAGTATCAGCCCGATATTTTCATCCATATTTTCGACCATACCGTAGATAGTGGCCAGCTCATTGTCGAGCCCCTTCGATTTGCATTTATTGAAATTCTTTTCGGGAACCTGGAATGGCGAATGCGGCACATTATAAGGTACATAGCAGAAAAATGGTTTATCCTTATTTTGCTCGATAAACCCGATTGCTTTTTGTGTGAAGAAGTCGGTTGAATAACCCTCTGTTTCAACATCTTCATCGTTATGCCTGTAAATGGCATTGTAGTAATAACCAAGATGCCCCATCAGGAAACCAAAGTACTCATCGAAACCCTGCCTGTTAGGGTGATTACGGAAATAAGCCCCATTGTGCCATTTCCCGAAACATCCGGTGGCATATCCTTTAGATC
>JAJYAG010000277.1 GCA_021779665.1 Bacteroidota bacterium
ATGGTCAACAGCACGGGCAATACTTAAGAGTCCGGCTACAAACACCAATAAATATAGTATTCCGGTAAGTATTGAAATAAGTCTAAGGGTATCAAAGGTTATTAAATCCATTGGTTACGTTTATATATTAGTTCGTTAATGGTTAGATAATCGCGGGTAGTACCTTTTAAATCGGGATGCGAATCGCGCCATTGTTTAGCGGTAATGCCAAAAAGAGCTACGTTTAAAACATCGGCTTCGTTTGCATAGATAATGGATGTTTGTGCAGGAGTAAGCTCCTGGGGTATCAGGGTTGTAAACGGCTCGAATGCACCGTCCGAAATAAAAAACGCCTATGGTGTGGGAGGGAAAAACCGTCCGACTGTAACTATGGCCAGTAGTGCAGCTCAAATGAGTTATACCAATTAAAATTAATAGCAAATTTAAGCGAAAACCTAATCAGGAGTTTTATAGGGTATCGAAAATTTAAACGTACTCCCTTTGCCTAATTCTGATTCGAGCCATACCTCACCACCTAATAGGTCTACCAAACCTTTAACAATTGGCAAACCTAAACCTGTACCACGATGTGCTTCGTTGTTACAGTTTTTTAGTTGAGCAAAGCGTTCGAAAATTATTTCCTGTTTATCTGCGGGTATGCCAATACCAGTGTCGGATACCTGAAAAATAAGGTAATTGTTTGAATCTAATCTGCAATCGCACGCTATACTACCTGTTTCAGTATATTTAAAAGCATTGCCAATCAGGTTGATCAATATCTGCCTTAGTTTGCCAATATCTGTTAAGAAATCGTCTCCTAGACGACTGGCATGGTTTTTAAGTGAGAAAACTATATGTTGTTTACCGATACGTTTCTGATATTCCTTAAAAAACAGAGAGAGTTCGGTGAATAAGGTATTTAGATTTGCTTTTTCAATATGAACCAGCAACTGTCCTGATTCTATTTTGGATATATCGAGGATATCGTTGATGATTTCGAGCAAATCTCTGCAGCTATTGTTAATTATTCCGGAGAATTTTTCGATTTTGGGTTTGTTGTTATAATGTTGGATCAATAATCTGGAGAAACCCATGATGGCATTCATAGGGGTGCGGATCTCATGACTCATGTTTTGCAAAAAAGCGGTTTTGAGCAGGTCGTTTTCTTCTGCTTTTTCTTTGGCAATTAGGAGTTGTTCGTTTGTTTGTTTTAATTTTTCGGTTAATTCTTCGTTGGCTTTATTTTTCTTTCTTAATTCCATTTCGCTTTTTTCGGCCTTTTCTTTGGCACGAATCAATTCTATCTCAGCGTTCTTCCGAGCAGTTATATCCTGGATGGTTCCATGGAAACCAATAATCTTTCCATCTGAGTCGAAATCAGGTTCACCCCAGGCTAAAGCATGTTTAATGTTTTTGTCCGGTAACGAAATAAGATCTAGTTCAATCTCGTAGAGTTCTCCATTTTGCAAAGATTTAGCCAAAACTTCTTTCAGCTTTTCCTTGCTTTCGGAAGTAGATGATGCATCCTGATGTGCAAAGGCCGGCGCCTGTGGTTTTGACTGGAGGCTGTGTAACCGGAACAACTCCTCGGACCAATACACATGATCGGTTGATATATCCCATTTCCAGCTACCGATGTGAGCTAACTCTTGTGCCTTTCGAAGATTGGTTTCGCTTTCGCTCAGGGCTTTTTCGGCTTTGTTACGGATTGTATTATCCCGGACTGCTACAATTCTTAGAGAATGGTTCTGATATTCGAAATCATTAAAGGTAATTTCCACGGGGAAAACGGAACCATCTTTTTTTCGATGGTATCGTAAAGGAATCAATCCGGTGTTGTTTTTTGCTGCGTCGATGCTTTTTTTTGGTTCGGCTGATAGTTCGATGGCTTTCATTTTTAATAACTCTTCCCGGCTAAAGCCATATAACTGAGTTGCCGAATTATTTACGTCAACTATCGCCCATGTATCCTTATTCAGAACAAAAAGAGCATCAGATTCAATATTGAAAAGCAACCTGTATTTTTCTTCACTTTCTTTTAAAGCTTGCTCTATCTTTTTTTTCTCTGTTATATCGCGCGATACAACCATAGCTCCGCAATTTAGACCATACTCATCTTTTAGCGGACTGAGAAAGTTTTCAACGTATTGCAGGCCCTCGGGCCTTGGGACAATAGAAATAACTTCTATGTTTTCGTTATTAAAACACTTGGTGTAATTATTTTTCCAGAATTCTAAAAACTCCTTTGGGTATTGGCCTGATAAAACATTTTCACCTGGTAACTTTTCTTTACCTTGAGATGCAACAACGGCATTCTGGAATTTTTTATTCGCAAATAAAAGACAATAGTTGTGGTCAACAGCCCAAATTATTTCTTTGGTATTGGTCATTACCAGTTGTAAAATATCTGAATGACCATAATTAAGCGGAGAGCTTGTCATAGCAGGTTGGTTTTGAAATTTCAACAAAGCAGATATTTATCTCAGAAAAATTGAATTAATCGAAGTTAAAAAATAAATCAAAATCATTGTTTTTTTTTTGACGACCAGAAATTTATACATACAAAATATAACTTAAGTTTAGAAGGAAACCAAGACTGGATTTGTGGCTTCATTTATATTATCGTTTCAAATCCCTTTCATAATAACCAAACTGCAAAAGCATATTCCTGCAAAGCAAGGGGCATATTGAGAAGCATATAGGTGGGCGAGTTTATTTTCACATATTTCAGCCATACAAAAATACTTGCCAGTATTGCTATTGCTGCGCCCACAATGCCCCATAGGGAAAGCCAGTCTGGGATCAGCTGCGATTGAAGGGTTACGGAGTAGAGCATTATGCTGCTTATGCATAGGGTAATAATCATAGCCACATGATTTACAAAATCCCGGGCAGCTTTTAGTCTGTCACCTGCATGTTTATAATTAAATGTAGTTGATGAGTTATGTTTGGCATATTTCTTACTTACCCGCAATATCAATAAAAGTACTATGGTACCAGCTGCAACCAGCAGGGCTGCTAAAGTTCTAAAACCAAGAAATCCAAGGGCTAATGTTTCGTTGTGTATTTTAAGTACCGGAAAAAGTAAGAGGGCAATTCCTAAATAAAATACTGCCATCAAAAACTGAAACAAGGCTGCTCTCTTTACCTGTCCTGATTTTTGTGCTGCCTTTGTTAAATAATCCGGATGGTCAACCGCACGAGCAATACTTAAAAGTCCGGCTACAAACACCAATAAATATAGTATTCCGGTAAGTATTGAAATAAATCTAGGGGTATCTATGGTTATTAGGTCCATGGTGTCTGTTTTTTGTGTTCTAATCTTCTTCTGTTTTGGGGATTACGTTTATTCCAATTTCTTCAAATTACCATTTTTATCAATAGTAAATTCTTCCAGTTCTCCATCTTCGGTGTATTTTTCTACAATAGCCTTTCCTTTGTCAAAGTCGGTTGCTGAATGGTATTCATACGGAATTACCAGATTCCCTTTTGTGTCAATGTAACCCCATTTTTCATCTTTTTGTGCGGCACAAAGTCCTTTGCTGAAATTACGTGTATTTTCGAATTGATATGGAAATACAAGTTTTCCTTTTTTATTGATAAAGCCCCATAACGGGTTTTCTTCTGTGGTTTCGGTTTTTACAGCCGCCAGGTTTTGAGAGAAATCTTTGGCATCTGAAAATTGTGGCTTTATTTCAATTTCGCCTTTAGTATTTATATAACCGTATTTCGAAAATACCTGGACGTATGCTAATCCTTCGGCGAAATCCCCTGCATCTCTAAACCGGGGTTCGATTACAACTTTGCCGGTAACAAGGTCCTTGTATCCTTCCAGTCTGAATGTAGTTAAATCGCCTTCAAAACCCAGATTGGAGAGGTTATCCCTGCTTTTTCTGTCAAAATACCTGTCAATATCCTCCTGAAAGCGGCTTAACACTGCCTCTAAACCCGATTTGAATAATATTTTCCATTCATCGACTACTTTAACCATTTTAACTTCTCCTGAGTAAGTTTCCCACTCATCAAACATATTGATGGGATATTCATACTCCACAGAAGTATAATATTCTCCGGAATCGACTTTGGTGATTTTTGTTTCCGATAGAATTTTATTCAGATTATCGATGCTAATCTCCCGTGAAATTAATTTGAAAATAGAAGTCATAAACTCATAGGTGGACAGGGAGTTGATCTCCGGGAGTGATTCTAATCCTAATTTCTTTAAAAAATCCAGCGTCTCTCCAAATTCATCCATTTTATGAGCAAATTCGACCACTTTATTCCTGAAATTTTGCATGTCATCTTCGTGAAGAGCCTTGTACATGGCTTTAAAATCGCGTGAGTAAATCGCTTTCAGATAGTTTTTAAATGCTTGCTCAATTGCTGTCATATAAGTTGTGGTTAAATTAAATATTGCTTTTTGTGCGGTTACTTCAATATTTTCCTGCTTTCAACCTCCTGCAATACCTTCATTTGTTGTATGGCTATCTGGTTGAGTTTAATAAGCCTTTCTTTCTGTTGTAAATTTTCATTGATAAACATTAAACCAATGGCACCAGTAAGTTCAACCCATCGGGAAGGACTCATTGTAAAAGCATTATTTCCGGCATCTCTCAAAATGGGGTCGAATTCGACCCCTTTAAAAGCTGGGTTGTTTAACTGTTCCCAAAGCCCTAAATACTCCAAAGTGTTTTTGAGACGCATCCAGTTTTTTACTACATCCTTAGGCTCAATGGGATTCTTTTGCCTGGCAATATCGGTAATGCTAATATAATCGGTACCACTCACTTTTAAAGTACTTACCGATACTTCTTTTACAATAATATGAGTCGTTTTCGTCATACTGACAATGGTTATTATGATTATTACTGTAATTTAATTTTGTCATTTATTGTTGTCCGGTAAATATTCATCATGAATGAATTATTTAGATTTACCTGCGGTGAGACCGGCTTTGCCTAAGTTCTCACTTCGTTCGAAATGACATTCAATTATTTAGGT
>JAJYAG010000116.1 GCA_021779665.1 Bacteroidota bacterium
ATCTATTATAGATTATATTTTGCTCATTGTTTTAACTCCGGCCAGCATTTTCTTTGTTCAGACCAGCTTGAGAAAAGCTAACGAGCGTTTGATAGATGAAGCTACTCCTCTAAAGATACGTGTTCGCAACCTTGTAAAAATATACGATTGGGATACCCGGTTTATGCGTGAGTGGAAATCGGGACTAAAAATAAGACAAAGGCTGGGGCTTGAAAAGGAATTCCGAAGCTGGAAAGATTTTGATTATCTGATTTGGAACCTGCCTCTCATCGGATTTACAGTTTATTTTATCTACTTCTACCTCGAGAGCGGATTCTGGTTCTTTATTCTGCCTGCCGGATTGTACATGTTGATAGTCGGGGCACTGAATCCTGTGAAACAATATGCAGCCTGGCTAAAATCGCAGCAAAAGAGGAAATGGTTTACCCGGTTTGTATTTCTGTTATTCAAGCTAACTTTCTGGGGTTTTCCGGCATTGGCAATGGTTATTTTTAAAATGCGGTTCGGACTGCTGGGGCTCATCCTTCCAATGCTTTTCCTCTGGTATCTCATTCTTGCCATAAAAGTCACTTCCGACAAGCTTTATAAGGAAAAAATCAACGTCAACCGGCTCCAGGGGCGGTTCAAAGGTTTCCGCAAGTTTTTTTACAGGTTTGTAATGGTGATACCGGTAATTGGTAAAAAAAAGGTCCCGTTTAAGGCTTTGAAAGGAGTTTCGTTCGAAATAGAGAATGGAATGTTCGGGCTTTTGGGTCCGAATGGTGCCGGAAAATCTACGTTGATGCGCATTATCTGCGGAATTCTGGAACCCAGCTATGGGCAGATTACCATCAACGAATTCGATATTAAAGAAAAGCGTGAAGAGCTGCAAGGTCTCATAGGCTATCTTCCGCAAGAGTTTGGCATGTACGAAAATCTTACCGCATGGGAATTCCTCAATTATATGGGTATTCTTAAGAAACTGAATAAACGCGAAGAACGCGAAGCAAGGGTTGAATATGTATTAGGCGCGGTGCATATGCTGTCGCATAAAGATGAAAAAATCGGATCTTTCTCGGGTGGTATGAAACAGCGTATCGGAATTGCTCAGATTTTAATGCACCTCCCGCGTATTCTGGTGGTCGACGAACCTACAGCCGGGCTGGATCCGCGTGAACGCATCCGTTTCCGTAACCTGCTTGTAGAGTTAAGCCGAGAACGTATTGTAATCTTTTCAACCCACATTATTGAGGATGTAGCCAGCTCCTGCAATAAGGTGGCAGTTGTAAAAGGTGGTCAGGTGAAATACCTGGGCGAACCTATACAAATGGCGCAACTGGCTGAAGGCAAAATCTGGGTAATGGATATGAATATGGAAGCTTTTGAGGCATTCAAGGAAAACCATATAATCATCCACCATATGCGCGATGGCGAAAACATTAGGGTACGATGTCTTTCGGAAAGCTGTCCGGCTGATGGAGCCAAAGCTGTAAAAGCAAATTTGGAAGATGCGTATTTGTGGCTGCTGAGTAGTTAAGAGTAATGAAGCCTCTCCCAAAATCCCTCTCCAATTGGCGAGGGATTTTGAAGAGCTACTAATACAAGGCTGTGCATTCTTTCTTCCCTCTCCTTTTGGAGAGGGGCCGGGGGTGAGGCCTTTCTGTTTAACAAATATATTTTATGAACACAACCGAAAGATTAAAACTTATCTGGAAAATCATCAATTACAACCTCAAAATTGTATTTGCCAATAAGTTCATTTATTTTCTGATAGCTGCGTGGATTTTTTACCTGATCATCATTGGTATTATGTTATTCTCGGACGGAATTCCCGATGTAACTGATATTTATAATTTAATAATCTTTCCGGGAATCCTCATGATGTTTTATCCGGTTGTCTATAATATCCAGAATGACAAGGATGCCCGGATGCTCGAAATCGTTTTTGGTGTACCCAACTATCGCTACAAGGTTTATATCATCAGATTTGCAATTGCCATGCTTCTTTTGCTGGTTTTGCTTCTGTTGATGGCAGGTTTTGCCTGGTTTTCCGTTGTAAAGATCCCCATTTTCGAAATGGTTTACCAACTGATGTTTCCGCTGTTCTTTCTGGCTTGTCTTACTTTTCTGTTTTCGACCCTAACACGCAATGGGAACGGAACGGCAGTGGTAATGGTGATATTCGGACTTATATTCTTTTTTCTGAACGAACCGCTTTATCACAGTAAGTGGAACCTTTTTCTGAATCCGTTCGATAATCCTACGGATATGAATATAACAGTTTGGATGAACGTTGTGTATCAAAACCGGCTGATGATGATCATTGGATCTGTCATTGCAATTCTTTGGGGATTAACCGGATTGCAAAGGAGGGAAAAGTTTGTGTAAATGTATGCTATTCTTTAATGTCATAGGGGTTTACTAAACTAATTCCTAATATATTCCTGAAATCGGAAATATTGTGCGTAACCAGAGTAAGATTGTAAACTAGAGCGGTGGCTGCTATTATGGCATCCGGCAATTTTGTTCTAAAGGCTTTCCGAATTTCAATAGTCTTCTCAACAATATCTTCATTCATATTCAAGACAGAAGATTGGGATGTGAATATATCCAATGCTGTTTTTTCAGTTTCACTTAATTTGCCATAAGAATATAATTCAATTCGGCTGATGACAGAGATACTATAACCATTGTCAATCACTTTATCCATAAATAGTAACCCGGGATTTGGTATTACTTCACCCAGATAGTCGATCCCCGCATTTGTATCAATTAAATATCCCGCTGTTTCCATTCATTGCGCATTTGTTCAATTTCTTCCTTCATATTTTGAGCGGTCTCTTTGGATAAAGACCCTCTCAACCTGGAAGACAGATTCTGCGGATCTTTTTTCTGAACAGTTTGTATAAGCTTTATAATCTTGGCTTGTTCCAATTCCTGTAAAATTCTAAGCCCGGTTATATCTTTAACTTCTACTAAATATGTCTGCATATCATTTATTTTTTGTCTTAAAAAACAGAACAGATCGGTTATAAATATTTGTTCGATACAAAGTTAACAATTAAACATCGGAAGATTAAAGCAATACAATATAAATTTATCATTTTTCTCCGCACTTCAAACAAAATCCCCTGTGAACACAAATGCTTCCGCCACAGCGAGGGCATAGCCATTTTATCTTTTCAGCGTCGGCAAATTTCTGAACTCCTGAAGATTTTATAAAGGACAGATTCTCCAGAATACTCATATTATATTTTAAGCGATAACGCTTGTCGAGCTGCTTCATGCGCTGACAGGGATATTTTATACAATCGTAACAAAACCCTGATGACGTATTTTTAAGATGTTCGCATAACACTATCCTGCAGGTAAAACAATGGTTTGGCTTATTGCTTCCGGTGCTACGACAACCGCAACATTTATTCTTTTCGCGCAGATAGCCCAAACAAACACCACAGTTAATGCCACAGGGTGCTATCAATTCGGCCGGTGATAATTCAGTAGCCATCATTTGATAAGTAACGACCCGGCTACAGCACAGCCTATACCCAAAATTGCTGAAAAGATTGAAATTGGAATCACCGACTTTTTATCCTTCGCAAAAACAAGAATCATAACAGGCAACGAAACAAGCTCCCCAATTAGGAGACCCTTAAGCCAGGGTTGAATGTCCCAGCTGACAAACGGAATAATGGTTCCCAGCACTACCCAATGGACAAAGGCAGACCAGCAGGCAGATTTGTCGAGCTTTTGAATGATCATAGGAATAACGTCAATAAGTCCGGCTGCAACACCAATTGCAAGTGCAGTAAAAATAGGCGGCATATGAATTCGCATTAGATTTGTCGGGCTAATTTATGAAATTTAAATCATCCCCGATCATCACTCTAAGAAATCTTAGCTCAAATCTGTATGGTCCTGGATAAATTCTTATCTTTGGTTACATAATCATTTTTTATCATCTTGAGATGGAAGAATTTAAAACAAACTCCGGACAAGGTCTCGGAATAGCAGGATTAGTACTTGGCATCATTGCAATTATGATTTGTTTTATCCCATGTGTTGGTATTCTGGCAATTGTGCCGGGACTTGTGGGTGTAACCCTGAGTGCTATTGCATACAACCAGGCTGTGAAAGGCAATGGCGCAAGAGGAGTCATAATAGCAGCTCTTGTTATTTCAATTTTAGGAAGCAGTATTGCTCTTCTGCAGGGACTGGGGCTTTCCTATCTGAAAAACCGTCCTGAAGTATTCAGAAAACTGGAACACCGAATTGAAAAAGAAGCAGATAAACAAATTGAGAACTTTGATGATGCCGGAAAAGAAATGGAAAAAGTGCTTGAACAACTCGAAAATGTTGACGATAGCATCCATATCGATATTAAAATCGGTAAAAAGTTAACGGATGAGGAATTTAATAAATTCTTAACTGACTACGAGAACCTTATTAAACAAGCATCCGATCTGGCAAAGCAGAGTAAAAAGGGCGAACAGGAAGCAACAATCAATTATTCGAAAATAGCTCTTAAACTTGCTGCTGTTCATGCCAAAACGTTGTCGAATATGCACAATCTTACTGACGATCAGAAGAAAAAACTGGATGCAATCAATAAAAAATACGAAAAAGACTTAGAAGCTTTGAAAGAATAAATTAATTGAGCAGAAGAAGTTATATAATTCTGAACATTGTATTTATTGCTGTTCTCACTGGAGTTTTTATCTACAGCTATTTTATAAATTCCTTAGGCGATCATATTACCTGCGTTCATCAGAAATATCTGGGAATTGACTGTCCATCGTGTGGCATGACACGGAGTTTTTCTGCTTTATTGCACCTGGATTCGAAAACTGCTATGGAATGGAATAAATTTGGGTTTCAGATTTTTCTGTTCTTCTCCATTCAACTTGTTTTAAGAGTGCTTTTTCTAACGGTAACCTACTATAAAAAAGTTTTGCTTCGCATTGTGTGCAAAACGGACTGGATTGTCTCAACCTTATTGTTTCTGATTTGCTTTTATCCCTTTATAATCTCAACATTCTACCTTTTCTACAGAATGTTGTTCACCGGGAATGTTAATCTATAAAAAAGAATAGGAGGTGTAATCACTACACTCTCCTATTAGCGTTTTAAACTAATGAAATTAAATTCATTAGAAAACCTTAGTATTAACTTAACCGAGACAAAAATAAAAAATTATTTATTGTATGTAAAATTTTTTTGAGCAAAGGAACCTTTCAATTAATAATTTATTTAAAAAGTATAGCTGAAAGAAGTATTTCACATATAAATCTAATTTTTAAAAAAGAATACATTTTTTAAAAACTGCAATCTTCTCACTGAATTATTTTCACCTCCCAATTTGTCCGATGATTGTTGTTATATAGATAATCTGCAAACGATTGTTTTATATACTCAATGTTTTTCATGAGCGATTTTCAGGACGCTGATTTAGTATTAAAAATTAAAAAAGATAACCAATCGGCATTCGAGGTGGTTTTTTTGCGCTATTATTCAAGCCTTTGCTCTTACGCATTTTCTATACTGGGGAATAAGGATACCGCCGAAGAAATTGTGCAGGATTTATTTGTCAGATTATGGGAAAACCGGCACAATGTCGAAATAACCAATTCATTGAAAGCCTATCTCTACCGCACTGTGCATAATCAATGCATCAATCAGCTGGAAAGCTGGAAAATCCGTAATCAATATTCCAAAAAACAAATACAAGCCTACGAAAAGAATTTAGTTGAAATTACCCCCTTTGCTGAAGATTACCCTATTGCGAACCTGATAGCGCAAGAGTTAGAGGATAAAATACAAAAATCGATAGATGCTTTACCTGACCAATGCCGGCAGGTATTTTTGCTTATCCGGATGCAAAAAAAGTCATACCAGGAAGTCGCTTCCAAACTTGGCATTTCGCTCAATACGGTTAAAACACAGATGCAGCGTGCTGTTTTTAAATTAAGAGATATGCTGCAGGAGTATTTACCTGTAATGCTCGCCTTTATATACTTTGGTTAAAAAATAAAACATTCTTGTCACCCTTTTGCCGAACTAAACTGTCATATCAAAACCCGAGAAAAAACATTATGCCCGAAGAACTGATTTATCTGATTATAAAACGGCTTACTAACTCTATTGACAGTGAGGAAGCTGTACAGCTGCAAAATTGGATCGAAAGGTCACCTGATAATCGCAGGATTTTCGATGAGGTGAGCGATATCTGGCTGGCTTCGGCTTCCAACAGCGAAAAAGATTTCAATCCTTTCGATGCCCTTGAAAAGGTCAAACTCCGATTATCGGAGAAGGCTAAAAATAAAGAGAAAAAAACATTTCTGATTCCTTTATTGAAGATCGCTGCTTTTGCATTGTTTTTGCTTGGAATCGGGGCTTTGAGCTATTACGCCGGAGTTTCAAAAGACAAACCCACTTCAGATTTTACATTTATAGAAGCTCCAATGGGCTCACGCACAAAAGTAAGTCTGCCCGATGGTTCTAAGGTCTGGCTAAACGGAGGGAGTAACTTAAAATTCAGCAATACTTTCAATAAATCCGACAGGATTGTTACCATAACCGGCGAAGGGTATTTTGATGTTACTCACAACAAACATTTACCTTTTGTTGTGAATACCCGCGAAATCAGGATCAAAGTGCTGGGTACCGCCTTCAACATAAAGGCTTATCCCGATGATGGCCTGGTTGAAACTACCCTGGAGCGGGGATCTCTGGCAATCGAAAAGCTTACTGTTGAAGGAAAATCAATCCCCCAAACGGTTCTGGAACCAAATCAAAGAGCCACTTTTATTAAAAATGAAGGCAAAGTTCATCTCTCGGATGTTGACAAAAAAGCAACTGAAAATATTCAGAAAGAAACGATTCAACCTGTTAAGGAGCAGTTATTAATTTCAAAAAAAATAGATACCCAGATATTCACTTCCTGGAAAGACGATAAGCTGGTTTTCAGGAACGAACCTTTTGAAAGCCTCACCATTAAACTTGAAAGATGGTATGGGGTGAAGATTGAGATTGAAAATGAGGAGATTAAAAAATACCATTTTAACGGCACGTTCGAAAAGGAAACCATACACGATGTATTAAACATCATCCATTTTGCACTGCCTATAAAATATACGGTAATTCACGATCAGATTACGATCAGCCTTGACAAAGCTGCTGTTAAAAGGCAGTAATATAATATTACTAATTACAATTAACTAAAAATGTTTATGCCTATGAAATAACCAGAATGATAAAAAAATCGGAAGATGTTGCCATCTTCCGACCTACATGATGCCTTTCCGGTTGCCGCCGGAAAAACTTCGAGTTGTAATATTAATAACCAAATCAAAATTATGAAAAAAAACTCAGAATGTAACTCCCGTAACCATGGGAGATTAACTAAATTATTACTTGTCATGAAAATTACCTTAATGCTTGTACTGCTTGGTACACTTACGGTTTCAGCGTCAGTTTATTCTCAGTCGGCCCGGTTAAACCTCGATCTGAAGAATGCTACTGTCCGCCAGGTTTTGGATGAGATTGAAAAACAGTCAAAATTCAAATTCTTTTACCTCGACGAACAGATCGATGTAAACCGAAAAGTGAATGTATCTGTAAACGACGAAAATGTTGAAGATTTTCTGATCTCCATTTTCGATGCAAACCAGGTGAAATATAAAGTCTTCGACAATAACCTGGTGGTTCTCACTCCGGTGGTAACTCCATCTGCCGTTAAACAAACTTTCAGAGTTACCGGTAAGGTTACCGATGCCGGAACCGGCGAAGCCCTCCTCGGTGTAAACATTGTGGTTCAGGGTACCACGCAGGGTGTTGTTACCGATTTGGATGGTAATTATGCCCTGGATTTGCCCAACGAAAATGCTACCCTTGTTTTTTCTTTTATTGGTTATGCAAGTCAAACAGTAGCTGTTTCGGGCCGCAATGTAATCGATGTTCAGCTTGCTGCCGACACCAAAAGTCTTGAAGAAGTTGTTGTAGTTGGTTATGGCGTTCAGAAGAAAAAACTGACAACCGGTGCTAACCTTAATGTGAAGGGTGAGCGGATTCAGGAACTGAATACCACTTCGCCCATGGATGCACTGAAAGGGATTACTCCCGGTGTAAATATAACCCAGTCGAACGGTCAGCCGGGTGCCGGCTCTAAAGTTTATATCCGCGGTATTGGAACTACCGGCGATGCTTCTCCATTATTTATTGTGGATGGTGTTGCCCAGGGAAATATCGATTACCTTAACCCCAGCGATATCGAAAGCATCGATGTACTGAAGGATGCCGCATCAGCTGCCATATATGGTTCGCGTGCTGCCAATGGTGTAATTCTGGTTACCACCAAACAGGGCCGTAAGAATATGAAGCCGGTAATTACCTACGATGGGTACACCGGCTGGCAAAATGTTTACAAAAAGCCCGATTTGCTCACCGCTCAGGAGTATGCCCTTATTATGGACGAAGGAAACGTAAACCAGGGATTGGCTCCGCATAACTTCTCGCAACTGGTTCCCAACTGGGACAAAATTGAAAGTGGCGAATGGAAAGGCACCAACTGGTTTGAGGAAATGATGGTGAAGAATGCTCCGGTACAAAGTCATGCACTTGGAATTCAGGGTGGTTCCGAGAAATCGACCTACTCCATTGGAGCATCCTATATCGATCAGGAAGGTATTTTTGGCAAACAGTCGAACTCGTTTTACAAACGCTTGAACTTGCGTTTGAATACCGAAAATACGCTACTGTCGAAAAACAATCGCGACATTTTAACCATTGGCGAAAAACTTACCTATACCCGCACTAATAACAATTCTATCCGTCAGGGGAATATTTACTGGAACGACGTTCACAATGCGCTTACGGCAAGTCCGTTCCTGCCTCTTTACGACGAACAGGGAAAATATTCCATGCCCATTGCCTGGGATCCTACTTACGGCGTAAACCCTGCAGGTTTAATGGATTATATCACCCGGAATGGTGAAAACATCGGCAACCAGATTGTTGGCTCGGCTTACCTGGTCTTCAATCCGATAAAAAATCTTACTTATCGTACCAGTTTTGGGGTGAATGCATGGTGGGGCTCCGGAAGAAGATGGACTCCCGACTATAACCTGGGACCGGTTAATAACCCTGATGGCGACCAGATTACCCAGAGTATGTCGACAGGAAACACAACCACCTGGGACAATACTCTTACCTATACACTTTCGGCAGGAGATCACAATTTCACAGGAATGGTGGGTACCAGTGTCGAAAAGAACCATCGTAACCTGCAGTTAAATGTGGGTAACTGGAATTCGCTTTTTCAGGACTTTGAACATGCTTACATTTCCAATACAACCGACATTTCAGCAAACACATCGCTTGTTGGCCGCAACGACTTTGGCTGGGGTATGATGTCGTATTTTGGCCGTGCTTCGTACGATTATAAAGAAAAGTACCTGTTTTCAGTTATGTTGAGAGCCGACGGGTCGAGCAAGTTTACAGAAGACAACCGTTGGGGATACTTCCCGTCAGTATCGGTAGGCTGGGTAATTTCGAACGAAAATTTTATGTCGGGAGCATCTCAATATCTTAACTTTCTCAAACTTCGCGGAAGCTGGGGCCAGGTAGGTAACCAGAATGTCGGCGACTTCCTGTACTCTTCCACTATGAGTTATCTGCACGGCGAAGGGTATTACAACGCCTCTTATAGTTTCGGTAGCAAAACAGAGCGTGAAATCGGCTCGTATCCTACCCGTATTCCGAATCCCGACATTACCTGGGAAACTTCTCAGCAGCTGAACTTCGGGTTCGATGCCAACTTCCTCGATTCGCGCCTGCAAACTACATTCGACTGGTATAAAAAAGATACCAAGGACTGGCTGGTAAATGCTGATATTCCCACGAGTAATGGTATTTCGTCCATGACCATCAATGGCGGACAGGTTACCAACACAGGTGTGGAATTATCGTTAAGCTGGAACGAAAAACGGGAAACCTTCAACTACGGAGCAACGGCCTCACTCGCATACAATAAAAACGAGATCACCCGCATTGCAAACTCCGAAGGTATTATCCACGGGCCAAGCAACGTACTTAGTCAGGGTACCGGCGAAATCTTCAGGGCTCAGGTAGGCTATCCCATCGGCTATTTCTGGGGATTCCAGACTGATGGTATCATTCAGAATGAAGAAGAAGCAAAAGCCTGGGTGGCTCCTCAGGGTGCAACAAATGCAGGTCAACCTTACTTTAGCGATCAGCGCCCGGGCGACTTACGCTGGATAGACCAGAACAAAGACGGTAAACTTGACGACCTCGACAAGGTGATGATTGGCAATCCCAACCCAGATTTTATTCTTGGTCTCCAGGTGAATTTCGGTTACAAGGGATGGTCGTTGAATGCAACTGCCAACGGTGCTTTTGGCCAGCAGATTGCAAAATCGTACCGTTCGTTTGCCGATAGTTACCGGAACAACTATACTACCGATATTCTCGGCCGCTGGCACGGAGAAGGCACATCGAACAAAATTCCCCGCCTCAACTCTTCGCCGCATCGCAATACACAGAACCTGTCGGATTTATATATCCAGGATGGCGACTACCTGCGCATCAGCAATCTTACCATTGGCTACGATTTCAAGAATCTCTTTAAGAATATGCCATTTGCTGAAACCCGCCTGTATGTTACCGGTCAGAATCTCTACACCTTTACAGGTTACGACGGAATGGACCCCGAAATTGGTTACGGCGACTCCGGAAACCAGTACAGATGGGCATCGGGTGTGGATTTAGGTTTGTATCCATCGGCGCGAACAGTTTTAGTAGGTTTAAGTGTTAGGTTTTAAAACTAAATTATGATGAACATGAAAAAAGCAAAATATATACTCTTCGCACTGATTGCAGTGTTTATTGCAAGCTGCAGCGAAGACATCTTTGATCAAAAGAACCTTTTCGAAAAGGATTTATCGAGCTATTACCGTAATGCCAGGGATGTAGACGAAGCCTTAATTGGAGCTTATTCAACCCTTGCCCTGGACGAAGGAATAGGCCATCCGATTCTGATTGCAAACTTAAAATCGGACGACGCATTTGCCGGTGGCGGTACCAACGATATCGAAGCCAATGCGATCGACCAGTTTATCAACCCCAAGGAAGATATCTTCAAGGCAATTTACGACCGCAGCTACCAGGGAATCTTCAGAATAAATACTTTACTGAAGAACTTCAATACAGCAGCATTCGAAGATTCAACAACCAAGTATACCAAACTAGGGGAAGCTCATTTTTTGAGAGGTTACCTGTATTTCAGACTTGCCCAGGTTTTTGGAGAAGTTCCTCTGGATCTTAACCCGGAACTGGAATACCTTCCAAAAGCGACGGCTGATGAGATTTATGCCCAGATTGCTTCTGATCTTTCTGTTGCTATTGAAAAATTACCGGCAGTACCCTTTGCAAGTATGAATCCTGCCGAAAACGGACGTGCAACCAAATGGGCAGCTGAATCGATGATGGCCCGTGTGTATATGTTCTACACCGGATTTTACCAAAAGCCGGACCTTCCTTTGGTTGATGGCGGATCAGTGACCAAAGAGCAGGTAGTTACCTGGCTCGAGGATGTGATTAACAACAGCGGTCATACCCTGCTGCCCGACTTCAGAAGTATCTGGCCCTTCTCCTTTTTGGGCGATGAAGGCATTGACGATAAATATCCTTTTGCTGCCAATGTAAAATTCGCCGGCGATGGCAGTGCCGAAACAGTATTTGCAGTAAAGTACTCCAACCAGGGTATCTGGGGAACCACAGGACGTTTGGCTTACAGCAATCAAATGTCGCTTTATACAAGCATTCGTGGTAAGGATTATCCACCTTTCGGATCGGGATGGGGAATCGGCAATGTTAATCCCCAGCTGCTGAATGTTTACGAAACTGGAGATATACGCAAGGAATCCACCGTTATCAATCAGGCAATTGATATTTCGGGTTACGAATGGAACAAGGACAACAACAACTTTGAAACTGGTTTATACAACAAAAAGTACAATGCCGTGCTTGTGACGCGCGATGGTCAAACCATGGGTATGTATTATCATTTGTACAGCGGCCAGAACCAGAATAACCAGTTGTGGAATATGCAGGACGACATTATTATCCGTTTCTCGGATGTTCTGTTAATGGCAGCCGAATTGGGCAGCAATTCACAGGCATATCTCGACAGAGTGAGAGCCCGTGCTTTTGCACCTGCTCAGGCTCCTGCCCTCACTTACAGTCTCGAAAATCTGAAACAGGAACGCCGTCGTGAGCTGGCTCTTGAAGGAATACGCTATTACGATCTGCTGCGCTGGGGCGATGCTCAGGCTGCCATTAATTCGGCTAACAATACGGTTGATGTAAGAACTGCCGGTGTACCAACCAAATATACCGTAAGCTTTGACCCTGCCCGTGCATTTAGCCCGTTGCCCGAATCGCAGATCCGTGTATCGCAAGGCAAACTTTTACAGAATCCCGCATGGCAGTGATAAATAAGTACTGAGTAATGAGTACCGAGTACCTGGTAAACAGCCGGTTGAAATTGATTTCTAAATACTAGATACCCGGTACTAGATACTGTTTTCAATTAAAACCATTAAAAGAATTTAAGACTATGAAAATAAAAAATCTGATATACCTGTTTTTAGGAGGTTTACTGTTGTTTGGAGCATGCGAGCCCAAGGAAGATCGTCATGAGCTGGGTAAAGTGTACTCTGAAGATGAACTTGCAAAGTATATAACCGTAACAGTTACCGGTAATGAAGTGACACTGGAAAACAAAGCTCCTGAAGTAATTTCGTACTGGACTACAAGTTTTGGGTCGCAATCGAACCAGAACACAGCAAAAGTTTATATTCCGGTTGCCAATACTTATACAGCAACGTTAACTGCCTTTGCTGCCGGTGGAAAAACCACCATCACCAAAGAGTTCGAAATTGCGCAGAACGATCCGGCTTACTTTGCTGACCCACTATGGAACCTGCTCACCAATGGCGAGGCAGGTAAAACATGGGTATGGGCAAACGATATCCCCGGAGGTAAAGTGTGGGGCAACGGCGGTTACCTGGGTAATACTGCTCCCGGCTGGTGGACATTGAACATTAACGATATTAAAAGTCAGGGTGGCGACCCGTCGGATGAGATAACCTTTAACCTCAACAAGGGAATGAACTTTACTGTAAACAGCGCCAGCGCCACCAGTAAACCCGGTAAAGGTTCAGGAACATTCAATATGTCACTTGGAGCTGAAAATCAGATCAAGGATCCAAATGGAAATGTATGGTCGTTGGGTAAGATAACCTTTACTAACCATACCATTCCGATGGGATTTGAACCGAATAGTTCCGGTAAACCGCTTCATTATACCTTCGATATTCTGAAGCTGACCGCAGACGAATTAGTTTTAGCATTCCCCGAACCCGGCGTGAATGCCGCCTGGGGAACAGCCTGGTTCTATATGTTTAAACGCAAAGGATATAATTATTAGTTAGTCGATGGCGATTGGTCCATAGTCGATGGCAAATACTAAGGCCATCGATTATGGATTTTTTATAATAAAGACTTGTTAAAAGTTCACTGCTATGTCGCGGGCAAGCTGCAGAGCAGCGAACCTATTTGTAGTTATTTAGTTCTGATCTCATCTCAGCCGCATAGCGGTGACCTATATCTAACCAAACTTTTCCGACACATTTTTTACTTGAGCATTGGAACTTACAGAGATTAATGACAAAATTCTATAAAAAGTGAGGAGCGGGTAGTAGCAAATTATCAGACATCCCTTCAACTTCGTAGAAGTTGCATATTTGTAGAAATAATGATGCATTGCAATTAAATTGCGGCGCGACATAATTTCCATCAAAGCTATACTGCTGATATCACCGCAAAATCTCTGCTGCACAAAAATGCCTCTTATATCTTTCCCAAAACCTCCTTAATCCGTTTCCACGATTCCTCACGGGCTTTCTTGTTGGCATCGGTTCCGGCAGGGTCCTCACCCAGGCGCATGTATGCATGTCCCGCTCCGGGATAAATCTTATAATCATACGTCTTGCCTTCCTGCTTCATCAGGGTCTCTGTCCCGGTAATTCCGGCATTAATACGCTGATCGTTTTCACCATAAAAACCATATACCGGCGCTGAAATTCTGTTAATATCCTCAGCTTTATCGGGAGCACTTCCATAAAACACAAGCACCGCCTGAATTGCATTATTGTTGGTGGCATAACGGAACGACTGCATTCCACCCCAGCAAAACCCAATTACTGCTGCTTTCCCATTACAGGCTTTATCTTTTAAAATGTAGGATTGTGCTGCCACCAGGTCGGCTGTTACCTGTTCGGGTTTTAACTGGTAAATGGCATTAGTAGCCTTGTCTGAGCTTTCAAACGCGGCGGTGTTTTTTATTCCTGGAACAACGTCCGAAAGGAAATCGGGAGCAATCACCAGGTAGCCTTCTCCGGCAAGTTGATCGGAAAAACTTCGCACCCAGTCGGTCAAACCTTTGTTTTCATGAATCACAATAACAGCTGTCGCTTTTTTCGACACCTGGGGATAGACAACAAAACAATCGACGGTGCGATCACCCGATTTTACTTCGACCCATTCCTGATGCCGGGGTGAATTTTCAAGTTGTTTTAAAGCAAAATCCTGAGCGGGGAGGGATGTAGCTGAAAAAAGTACAACAGCAAAAGATAATTGTTTCTTCATGGTGATTTGATTTTTAGGTAATTAACAACTCGTGCCTGAAAATGTTTTGTCTCATAACTTTCCGGCAAAGCTTCCCCCCTTCAATTTTGGAAATTGTTTAAAGTCCTTTAAATTTGATACCGTAACTAATAACTGATATATGAAATTTTTTGTAGTCTTAACTGCTCTATTCATACTTCTTTCTTTTACAATATCAAAAGCTCAGGTTCCCGACTGGGAAAACCCTGCCGTATTCCGTGTAAACAACGAAAGTCCGCATGCAACACTCCTGCCTTATCCTGATGCAGCCTCTGCTATGAGCTTCAGCAAAGAAGCGTCATCTTTCTATAAATCGCTTAACGGAACCTGGAAATTCCGGTGGTCGAAAAACCTTGCTGAAGTGCCCGGCGATTTTTATGCTCCGGCATACAATGACAGCAACTGGGATAAAATTGCAGTTCCCGGAAACTGGCAATTACAGGGGAAATACGATCCTCCGGTGTTTACCAACATTAAACATCCTTTTAAGGCCGATCCGCCCAGGGTTCCTAAAGACTATAATCCTCAGGGTCTTTATCGCACTGCTTTCACCATTCCCGACAACTGGAAAAACTCTCCGGTTTTCCTTCACTTCGATGGTGTGCAATCCGCCGGCATTGTATATGTAAATGGCAAGAAAGTGGGTTATAATGAAGATGCCATGACACCTGCCGAATATAACATCACCAAATACCTGAAGCCTGGGGAAAATATTCTAGCAGTGCAGGTACTCAACTGGTCGGATGGCAGCTATCTTGAGGATCAGGATTTCTGGCGCTTTGGAGGCATTTACAGGGATGTTTATCTCTACACCACACCTGCTTTGCATATCCGCGATTTCCACGTAATAACCGATCTTGATGATAAATACCAGGATGCTCTTCTTAAACTGAGTATAAAGCTGAAAAACAATACTGCTGTTAACTCCGGTGCAGGTTCAGTTAAAGTCACCATTACAGGAAATGATTCTAAAACTTTATTCTCGAAAACAATTCCGGCAAAAGCGCTTGGTGCCGGTAAGGAGCAGGTATTATCACTCAGCCAGAATGTTATCAACCCGCTGAAATGGACCGCCGAAACTCCCAACTTGTATATGCTTACCATGGAGGTTTTGAACAGTAAAGGATCTGTTCTCGAAGTAATAAGTAAAAAAATTGGCTTCCGCGAAGTTGAAATCAAAAATGCCCAGTTGCTGGTTAACGGAAAGCCTATTGAAATAAAGGGTACAAACCGTCATGAATTCGATCCTTACAAAGGCCGTGTTATAAGTCGTGAGTCAATGATTACCGATATCATACTCATGAAGCAGAATAACTTCAATGCCGTGCGCACCTGTCATTACCCCAATGTACCTGAATGGTACGACCTCTGTGACGAACTTGGCCTCTATGTAATGGACGAAGCCAATATCGAAAGCCACGAACTTTGGGCTGATCATCAGATTTACCTGGGTGAAGACCCAGCCTGGAAAGAAGTCTGGATCAACCGGGGTGTTTCCATGGTTGAACGCGACAAAAACCATCCATCCATCATCAGCTGGTCGATGGGGAACGAAACCGGCTGGGGAGCCAATTTCGATGCGATGTACAAAGCCATGAAGGCGATCGACCCCACGCGTCCCATTCACTACGAAAGTAAAAATCCTGCTTATGCCAATGTGCTTTCGCGATACGACATCATTTCGACCATGTACCCTTCCATTGAGGAAATTGTACGTTTGATGAACCTTGATCCTACACGTCCGGTGATTATTTGCGAATATGCACATTCCATGGGGAACAGTCTGGGTAACTTCAAGAAATACTGGGATTTGTTTTATAAATATCCACGCTTACAGGGTGGTTTTACATGGGACTGGGTAGACCAGGGATTACGTTCGAAAGACGAAAACGGCAAAGAATACTGGAAAATTGTGAACTACAGCGACGGAGCCAATGCGAATGACGGTTTAATCAATCCCGACCGCATCCCTCAGCCGGAAATCAACGAGGCTAAAAAGATGCAGCAGGATGTGGCTGTAACTAATCCTTCAGGAAGTCAGATTAAGGTTTTCAACAGGTTTTTCTTCCGGGATCTGAAAGACGTAAGCCTGTGCTGGAATGTAACTGAAGATGGGAATATTGTAAAATCCGGTGAAGTAACGAATCTGAATATCAATCCACAGGATTCTGCTCAAATGGATCTGCCTCTGAACAATATCCGGTACAACCCCGGAAAATATTACCACCTGAATCTGAGTTTCAAACTAAAGGAATCAACTCCTTGGGCTCCCAAAGGTTTTGAAATTGCAAAAGAACAGTTCAGTATCCCTTCTCCTGTTGGTATTGCTGAGGAACATCCTGCCTCAACTGAAAGTATGAAGGTTGTTAAAACTGACGGAGTAACCATTTCCTCATCGAAAATGTCGGTCACCATAGACAAAGAAACAGGTTTTCTCCGTCTCAGCTATTTAGGTCAGCCTATGCTTAACCATGCACTCAAGCCAAGTTTCTGGCGCGTGCCTACCGATAACGATGAAGGCGGCGGAGATAACAGTTACGCAGCTCGCTGGAGGAAGGCAGGACTCGATTCTTACAAAACAGTTGTAAAAGATATCAAAACCGAAAAGATGGACAATGGATCGGTAAAGGTGAGTGTAATCTCCGTACTCGAATTCAAAGGTGGAAATATGGAACTCAGCACCAGTTATACCATCTATGCAGATGGCGCAACTTCTGTTCACTATAAAGTAAACCTGTTGAACGAATTTCCTCCTCTTGCCAAGGTAGGTGTTAAATTCGCCATGCCGGCAAGCTTCGATAAAATTGAATGGTTAGGCCGCGGACCTTACGAAAGCTATCAGGACCGCAAAGAAAGCGCTCATTTTGGACTTTACTCCGGTAAAGTTGCCGATCAGCATTTCCCCTATGTTATGCCTCAGGAAAACGGAAACAAAACCGATGTGATATGGATGAATATTTTAGGTTTAAACAGAGGTTTAAAAATCGAAGCTCATTCTCTTTTGAATATAAATGTTCAGAATTATTCCCAGAAAGCTTTAAATACCTCCAAAACATTGCATGAGCTTGTTCGCGGAGATCTGACTTATGTTTACATTGATCTTCAACAGATGGGTGTTGGCGGCGACGACAGCTGGACGCCACGTGTTCATCCGGAGTACCAGCTTAATGACCGGAACTATGAATTTGGATTTACTTTAAAACCATACTAATTTTAATTTAACAACATACCTTAGTCTTAATAAACATGGAAAAACACGAATCGAAAAATGTTGGAAGAAGAGAATTTATAAAGAATACCGGTCTGGTTACCGGCGGAGTTCTCCTGTCTTCAGCACTTGCCACAAATGCTGGCTGTATTGGTGCAAACTCAAAAATCAACTACGCCCTGATAGGCTGCCGTAACATGGGTCTTAGCAACCTCAAAGTATTTGTAAAGGATAAGCTGGCTGAATGTGTTGCAGTATGCGATATCGATAAAAACATCCTGAAATTTACCGCCGATACTGCTCAGAAACTTACAGGCAAGAGACCTCAGGAATATACCGACTTCAGAAAAGTGCTTGAAAATAAAGATATTGATGCCGTTATTATTGCCACGCCCGACCACTGGCATGTAGTAATGATGATAATGGCCCTTGAAGCAGGGAAGCATGTTTACGTGGAAAAACCGATGGGCCACAGCATTGAGGAATGCCTGTTAATGGAGGAAATAGCCAAAAAATACCGAAAACTCAAAATTCAGGTGGGAATGTGGCAACGCAGCTCTAAACACTGGTTCGATGCGTCCGATTATGTTAAGTCGGGAAAACTTGGCGATGTGAATCTTGTAAAAGCATGGATTTATAAAGGAATGGATTATCCTGTTGATCCTAAAACCGATGGCACTGCGCCCGACTATGTTGATTATGACATGTGGCTGGGGCCGGCACCATTAAGACCTTTTAACGAAAACCGTTTCCACTATAATTTCCGTTGGTATTGGGAATATGCAGGCGGCGCCATGACCGACTGGGGCGTTCATCTCCTCGATTTTGCCCTATATGGCATGAATGCAGGTTACCCGACTTCCATTTCTCCCGGAGGAGGAATCTTCGCTCACAAACCCGGAGCCATAGAAACCCCGGACATTCAGCAGGCAATATATACTTTCCCAACGCATACCATGATCTGGGAATGTGGTATGATACCAGGCGTAGGTCCTTATGAAATGGAGCATGGAGTTGCATACATCGGTACCCGCGGAACACTATTGGCATCGCGTAAGGGATGGAAGGTAATACCCGAAATGAAAAACAAAGACAAATCGAACTGGATTGAGGCTGTTCCAATGCAACCTCCTGTAGGCGGCATGGACGATCATATAGCCAACTTCATGGCAGCCATCCGCACAGGCGATAAATTAAATGCTCCGGTAGAAGTAGGATCCAAAGTGGCCATTGTTTCCGAAATGGGAAATATTGCCTATCGCGTAGGTCAAAAAATTACCTGGGACGAAAAGGCCATGAAGTTCAACGAAGAAGCAGCCAATAAGCTGGCCAGCCTTCAGTACCGTGAACCCTGGAAATTGCCGAAAGTATAGATTTTCTCAGTCTTCCTAACAGACGGTTTCACGGAGAACCACAGAGGAAGCACAGAGAAAAAACCGGAAGCCTCACCCAAAGTCCTTCTCCACTTGGAGAGGGACTTTGAAGAGCAATTACATAGAAGTCGGCCATCATCCATAAGGGTATCTTAAAAATCTTTTTACAAGGAAATTCAAATTGCACTAAGCATATAAAGCAATAAAGGGTAATTACAGGTATTTTGCTGTGGACAGTGGTCTGTCGACTTTCGACTTTGTTAATAATTTTTAAACGCCTTTACTACACTTAATAATAATTCGCCTATTTTTACAAGAATTAAGAATCTCAACTACTTAAACTTTTAATTATGCGGAAACTTATAATATCATGTTTATTGGCATTAGCCTCCCTCACGCTAAATGCCCAGCAAAAAGGAAACTTTTTTCCCGATAATCAGCTAATCACAACAGGTGTATATTATTATCCAGAGCACTGGGATTCGTCGCAGTGGGACAGAGATTTAAAGAACATTGCTGCCATGGGTTTCGAATATACCCATTATGCCGAGTTTGCCTGGGCTCAGCTTGAGCCGGAAGAAGGAAAATACGATTTTGCCTGGCTCGATAAGGCGGTGGCGCTTGCTGCCAAATACAACATCAAAGTGATTATGTGTACCTCAACCGCAACACCTCCGGTTTGGCTGGTACGTAAACATCCCGAAATTCTTGATCTTGACGAGAGTGGCACCCGCATGGATCATGGCGGCCGTCAGCATGCATCGTTCTCCAGCACAATTTTCAGGCAGTATTCTCTGAAAATGATAGAACTTCTCGCAAAACGTTACGGCAACGATCCCAGAATTATTGGCTGGCAGGTGGATAATGAACCCCGCCGTTTTTTCGATTATAATCCGGAAGCCGCCCAGCTTTTTCGCGAATGGCTTAAAAACCGCTATGGCACCATCGATAAATTAAACACCGTATGGGGAACAGCTTTCTGGAGCCAGCTGTACAACAACTTCGATCAGATTAATCTGCCCCAGCACCGCCAGTGGGGAATGAACTACAACCAACGCCTGGACCACTATCGCTTTGTAGCTTACGAAACAGCATCTTTCCTGGATGAGCAGGCACGGATGATCAAGAAATATGTATCGCCAAACCAATATGTAACTTCCAACTATATTCCCGATTACAATGGCGGTTACATCGGTAAAAGTAAAGACCTCGATTTTATTACCTATACCCGCTATATGATTTACGGCGATTCGCACGGTATTGGCCGCAAAGGTTACAGGGTGGGCGATCCTCTGAGAATATCCATGGCCAATGATTTCTTCAGGCCT
>JAJYAG010000117.1 GCA_021779665.1 Bacteroidota bacterium
AGCTCAGAACCGATATTCAGGAAATGTGGAAGCTGGTGCTAAGTCAGCTAGAATCTGCCCAAAGTGCCATTCATAACTTCGACAAGGCAAAAGTTGAGGAAGTAATGCTGAATGAAAAGCGTGTTGACGCTTTTGAGCTTAAAATAAATATGGATTGCGAGAATATTTTAGCATTGTTCAATCCTCTGGCTAACGATCTCCGGTTTGTGCTTGCTGTTCTGAAAATAAACTATAATCTGGAGCGGATAGGGGATTATGCGCGTAGCATTGTGAAGCTGGTAAAGAACACTGAAAAACCATTTCATGCCTCATCACTGAACGATGCCAAAATTCCATCCATGTTCGAGGTAAGCCTTGAAATGCTGAATGATGCCCTGGAGGCCTTCAAAAATGAAAATAACGAGAAGGCTATGGGTATATTTCAAAAAGATGAAAAGCTTGACCATGTAAATAAAAATGCCAATAAGATTATTGCTTCGCTCATTAAAAAGGAACCGGAAGATGTGATGCATGCGCTCGATTTGTTGTCAGTAATCAGAAAACTGGAAAGGGTAGGAGACCAGACCAAGAATATTTCAGAAGAAATTATATTCTATATTGAGGCAAAACAGTTAAGGCATTCGAAAAAGACTGACAAGAAGAAGGAAAGTAAAAAGTAAAAGCTTATTCCTTAGGTTCTTAAATGAGAAAAATCCCGACGAGCTTAATAGATCTGCCGGAATTTTTCTCAGGAGTTTGTGTTAAATTACTTCCAATCCCTGCCAGTCGGGTAATTTAGGAAACTTGTTGTGCGGATCGGCCTGATACCAGAAACAAACCGAAGATATATCCGATTGTTGTGGCAGATATCGCGCACTGTGTCTCCAGCCGAGATCCTGAATGGTAATCTTCAGACTTTTTTCGAACCGGATAGGATCCATGATGTGCCAGCGATACAAGCCAAAGCGCTGCTGAGAGTTGTAGGCGCCATCGGGTCGGATAACCTGGCATAAACCCGAGTAAGGCGTGCAAAACTCCTTGTATTGGCCTTCGCGGTCGAAGTTGTACGATCCGCAGAAATAATCCTCGGTGCCAGTTCCGCATATGGTTGGGAATTTATCGTCTCCATCCATATAGAATTTTATCTCACCTTCGCCCCACCAGCCGTTGTTGTTAACACCCCAGGCAAGGTAGAGCCCTACAAAGTGACCTTTTCCTTTGATATCGTCAACAATTGTGTAAAGAGAGCTGCTGTTGGGGTTTGAACGTCTGAATTGAGCATGGAAATATGCTGCATCGTTAGGCACTTCAGTTAAAGTATAGTCAACCTGATAATAAAGGCGCATTTCATCTTTGTCGTTGATGTTTTCCATGGTGATCTTGCATTTTTTGCGGAAAGGCATAGGCCAGTAGCAGTTAAAGGCACTTCCCGGATTCACGCAAATGGCAAGAGAACTCAAGGGGGCGTATTTGTTCCAGCCCATTCCAAAAAAATCGCCTACAGGACATTCAACCGATGGGGTTTCTTCTCCATCCCAGTAAATGCGTATAATCGAAAACCGCCAGTTGCCGGTTGGAGTCATCCAGATGTGCTGAATTGCTCCCGGACCGTTAATTTCAGCTAAAGTGAAAGTTTCGCCCGACTTTATTTTGATAAAAGGGTTAACTTTCCAGCCTTGACCAAGATCTCTTGCTTCGTGAGCGGCGTTGGCTCTGTTTGGCTTATCCTTGTCTTCGAGTGTGGCCATACCACCTTTCCCTTTTTCACCGGTAAAGTTTTCGGGACTGATAGATCGGGTCTGGGCGTTCGACATACGGTAAAGGTTGCCCATATTCATATCCAGCCCGTTGAATCCCGACTGGGCAAATGAAGTGGTAGCAATTAAAAGAATGCTGAGTTTAAGTAATAGCTTTTTCATGTTTGTGTTGTTTGTAGTTAACGGTTAAGTATTAATTAATGTATTCTTCAGTTCTTCCGATATAACGGCGTAATAAATATACTATCTTTTTATCTCCTGTTCCTCTGGAAAATGAGATGGAATCGCTCTTCAAAAACATAATGTTAAAAGCACCATTCAGAATCAGGTCAGGATTGCGCTTCCAGACTTCCGATTCGTCCATGAGATATTTTTGTGGATTGAAAATGAGTTTATCACCGTAGATTAAAAATCTTCCTTCGGTTAAGCATGGTATATTTTTTTGATAGATAACCCCGCCGGAAGCTCCTTCTGAATATCCTTTCTCATCAATAATTATCGAACTGTAATATTTCAATCCCTGATATTCAAAATAACCAATATAGAAACCATTAGTAATGAAACGGTGACTTTCTTCTTTTGAGCAACTGATAAAAAACAGAATCAGAAGTGATAACCAAATGTTTTTCATAGTATTGATAGTTAAAAGAGGCTGTCTCAAAAGGTTGAAAAGACTTCAACTTCAATCAATCCTATTTTTGAGACAGTCTGTTCTAAATGCCTTACACCAATATATCTTTATCCCATCCTAGTTTGATGAGCTCAATTTTTGCAGGATCGGCAGTGCCCAAATGATGACGGGTATCAGCCAGTTCTATGTGTTTTGCAGGAGGATTTAATGGTCGGTCTTCCTTGAAATAACTGTTGCGTTTTGCCTGGATAATGCGCAATCCCACCGAATCGCAAGCAACAGGATCGAATCCCACAATTAATCCTTTGTAACTCCATACATAATCGGTGCTGAAAGAGTGAGGTCCAACGCTGTTGAACTGAGGTGTTAGCATTACAAGAACATTTAATCTAGTTTTTCCCTTAACTGATGGTAATTCCCAAAGCTTTGCAAGATCGGCGCACGAGTCTGGATGATAAGCGGGTAAGTTTTCGGCAAAGGTGATATAATTCTTTAATAATGTTCCCACGCCCGACCATGCATGTGTGCGCATTGGGCGCGTATTGATCAGCGCTGTTGATTTCTGAAATACAGGATCACTTTTTACCGCGCGATCGGTTATGGCTATATTATCAGCAGAAACTCCGGCTTTCATTACCTCCGATTTAATTGCATTTTCAAGTCCTGCCGGAGTTGGAAGATTGTTCCACACGTTGGTTTTAATTCCTACCACATCAGTAGGTTTTATGATTTTTTTCCAGGCATTAGCCGGGTTTTTTTCGTTCAAAAGAGCGCATAAAGCTTTGTTAAGCATTTCGTTGAGAACGGCGCCATCGGGTTGGGTTTCATAATCGGGAATTCTTTCATCGCGAATGAGAACCACTCTCGTTTTTGCTGCTTTGGAGTTGCCCCAGGCCTCGGCAGTCGAGTTAAGAAACAAAGCACTACCAACAGCAAACGTGGAGGTGTTTTTCAGCATTGCACGCCGGGTGATTTTCTTTTCCAACATATTATTTGTTTTTAAGTTAGTGTGGTTGATTTTATTCTTTCACTGCATTTAAAAGAGATATCGCTGCATCTTTGGTTTTTGAGTTGAAAACAGCTGCAAAAATATTTCCCTGAAGAGAGGCTGTATGCCATGTATTTTCCTTCAGTTTGATTGCATCTTTGGTTTTAAGTTCAGGTGCAAAGTCGGCAATAAATTTGTTATAGGCAGTTTTAGCCGAACTTTCATCGGGATATTGAATCAGCAGCATATACAACCGGTTATCGGCAGGTCCGTATTTAGCAATTACTGCATCGGTGGTTTCCGATACATCAAGGATATTGTAATTGGCAATAAAATAGTAAGAATTTAGCCAGATATAATGATGAAAATAGCAATATCCTTCAGGAACAAGGTCTTTATCGGGTAAAAGATTCAAAACTGCCGGGGTTTTCCCCTGATCGGGGATTGTTTTATCAATATAATCGGCAATTTTTCTGATAGCCGCGACGCTCTTTTCGGTGGTTTTATTGGTCGAAACCGAAATGAAATAGTGATCCTTCCAGAAGATAAGGGAGCCATCTATTTGTTGAGATCCCTGTCCAAATTCGTGCTGATTTTTTTCGCGCATGTTTGTAAATGCCCCAAAAGCATCGCGCGACCCTTTCATATCGAAAACTTCGGCAACAATATCCATTTCGCCGGGTGCCGTATATCGCCGACTTATAACTGTATGAAATCCGTAGGACAAATATAGTTCTGCGGCGCCATCTATATAATCGTAAAGAGTTTCGTTATTATAGTAAGTATCGTTGCCGGCTTTAGTCCATTCGTTACTTTGGTCAGGAAGAAAGGCCGCGATATCAGATGCATTCATTGGAACCCGGATCATGAACAGAATTATGGTTAAGAAATAGTAACGGATCATAATATTTTTTTAATGAGTGAAAGGTAACCAATTATGATTTAAAAGTCAATAAAGTGTTTACTGCAGGCTTGCTTTTCAAGGCTTGCGGCTAATAATTAAATGTTTACCGTTTGTTCTTCACCTATTTTACGGGATCCTTTGTAAAAATACCATGCGGCAATTGTAAGGAGTATATGACTGATATCGTTATGGTTGAACCACGCCGAGAGACCGATTCGATTCATAAAAATCAACGCCGATATGGCAGCAAAACCAACTGCATTTAAAAACAGCCTGCTGCCTTGCGATTTAACTTTACGGTAAACGTAAAAGTGAAGACTGGCAACAACTATCAGTAAACCATAAAATGTATGCACTTCCACAAAGAAAAAATTTAGCGTAACCATAGTAATGGAAATGAACACAGCCAGTTCAACAATATTGATCCACCTGAGCCATTTTGAAAATTTTTGGGGTATTAAGCGGCTTGCATATTCAATGGAAGCTCTTTCAATCAGCATAATGGAAAACATACTGCTAATCCAGCCGATCAGTTTCCACCCGAAAGAAAGATAACCCAGAAAAGCATGACCAATAATTCCACCGTTGGCTGTTGCTATTGCCATTACCAGAAAATAGTACCGCAGGTACTGCAATGTTCTGTTCCCTGGTTGCCGGAGTTTTCCCAGCTTTATGAAAGCAAATAAGCAAACTGCGGATATTAATAAAGCGGTGAGAGACGTTACCGGTTCATCAATTCTTAACCCAAAAAGATAAATAGGCGGCTGAGGAGGTATCATAGACATTGAATAAAATTTTTTCTGCTAATAAAACCCGCAATGAAAATTTTTTGTTAAATTTATTAAGCAATTAACAAAACCTATAAAAAAACCAATGAATAAGACAAAATCTCTTTGGATATTTTCAGGAATCCTCATTTTCATCAACATTATCGTTTATGCTTTTCGCTTAGGAGGTGAACAGTTTTTAACCATATTCAGCGACAGCCTGCCGGTCATTTGCAGCTTCATTTCGTCAGCCTGCCTGTTTATGGCTTTCAGAGCATTTAAGAAAACCGACTCATCCAAAATCGCATGGTTTATGATCTTTCTGGGAATAACCCTGGAAGCTGTTGCAGAAATGCTCTATAGTATACTCGAGATAGGTTATAAAATGGATATGAATGTAAACTATCCTTCTATTGCCGATTATTTTTGGTGTGGAGGATATATTCCTTTGTTTATTGGTTTGGTTATGATGCTGTGGAATTATAAAAACAGCGGTCTCCCTATGGGTAGTGCCAAACTTTATCTTATCATGGTGGTTATATTGCTAATTTTTATTCCGTTGGTTTCGTGGTATTTGTTTTTGCCCATATTGCAGGATACAGAAACCGATGCGCTTTCGAAGTTTTTTTACCTGTTTTACCCCATTGCCGATATATTGGTGGTTATTCCTGCTGTTATCCTTATGTACATTACCAGCTTATTTGGTTCAGGATCAATTTCCCGACCCTGGAAATATTTGTCAATTGGCTTTATTTGCTTTACTTTAGCTGACCTGATATTTTCGTACCTGAGCTGGCAGGAAATGTATGGCAGTGGCAATTTTATCGATCTGGCATGGCATTCCGGATACCTGCTCATTGGTTTGGCAGCATTGTATCAGTTTAGTTTAATAAAATCGTTCGAAAAGGAAGCCTTAAAATGAAAAACTATACCAACTTATACACCCAAAAACTTTTTACTGAACTTCAGCCTTTGGTAGGAGCTATTGTAGCTCAATCGGTGCTAAAGCGCATAGCAGAAAAATTAGGGAAAACGGAAGAATCACTTTCTATGAGTGATGCTTCCGAAATTGTAAAAGGCCTTGAGAAAGGTCTCGCGGTTTTCCTTGGTACGGATGCAGCAGGCGAAGCTGCACGCAGAATCGGACAATTAAGGTAAGCCCGGCAGTAACTCTGTCAACCGTTATCATCACGATTTATTTCTATATTTGCAATGTTGTCATCGTTTAGGTTGGCAGCAGTTAACGCCAAATATTGTTTCATTTACTATTAACTTAACATGAGCCGTTTATCCGTATCAAGGTTTTATCATTTTTATTTATTGAGAGTTGCATTCTTTTTAATCCTGTCGGGTGTTTTTTCTTTGGCATATTCTCAAAAGCCCGATTACAAATTGCGTATTCAGAAGACTCATAACAATATTTACCGCTATTTTGCATCCAATCGCCCCAATTTATTTATTGAAACCACCGATACTGCCAAAAACGAGAAGCCATATTCTTTTTTGTGGCCTGTTTGTGCATTAATTCAGGCTGCTAACGAAATGGAAGTGCTTGAGCCGGGCAAAGATTATTTATCGCCTGTATTAAGAACCATCTCTTATTATTATAACCAGAATCCTCCGGCTCCAGGATATCAGGCTTATGTCAATCTCGAGGGAAAGGATACACGTTATATCGACGACAACCAATGGATAGGTATTGCAGCTGTCGATGCATATAACCGTACAAAAAAGACTGAATACCTCGACCTGGCCAGGCTGATTTACAATTTTATGATGACCGGCTATGATACAATTTACGGAGGAGGGTTATACTGGAGAGAAAACGACTATTCCACTAAAAATACCTGCTCAAACGGCCCCGGAATAGTACTTGCACTTCAATTGCACAAAGCCACCGGTGAAAAAAAATATCTAACCACCGGTTTGGAAATATATAACTGGACCAATAAACATCTGCTGTCTCCCGAAGGCATTTATTACGATAATATACGGGTGAAGGAAGGGAAAGTCGATAAAAGGGCCTACACTTATAACCTTGGTACAATGCTGCAATCGAATGTGTTACTATATCAGATTACACAAAAAAAATCTTATTTGGAAGAAGCAAAACGATTGGCGCAAAGCGGACGCAATTTCTTCTGGAAAAATAACCGCCTGCCCGATCATTATTGGTTTAATGCTGTAATGTTCAGAGGTTATATCGATCTCTACAAAGTTACCGGCGATAAAAACCTGATTCAGTTCTTTGCTGATGATGCCGAAAGAATCTGGAAGGAAGAAAAAGACGATAACGATTTATTTGGGAAACATAAAGCAAAATCTTTAATCGACCAGGCTGCAATGCTCGAAATTTTCACAAGATTGGAAACCCTTAAAAATTGAAAGGATAAATTCTTCAGTATAGTTGTATCATTTTTCCTATTTTAGAGAAACTTTACTACCATGAAAACCATTATTACCGCTTTGGCTGTTGTATTTTTTCTCAACATACAGAGCTTTTCCCAATCGGACTTTGCAATTAAGATAACCGATTTGAAGTGCGAATACCTCAGGATACCTTTGGGAATTGATGCTTCGTTTCCGCGTCTTTCATGGCGTATGGATGATAACAGGAATGGAGCAGTTCAAAAGGCATACAGAATTCTGGTAAGCACCGATTCATTTGAAGTAGTGAATGGAATTGGCAAAGTTTGGAATACGGGAAAGGTTAAATCGGATGAGATGCTTGTTCCTTATTCGGGCAGCCAGTTAAAGCCATTTACCCGGTATTACTGGAATGTTGAGTGCTGGGACATGAAAGGAAAACCAGTGAAATCGCCTGTAACCTCATTTGAAACAGGAATGATGCAACAGGCAAACTGGCGTGGCAACTGGATTTCGGATGGCGTTAACCGTGATCTTAAGCCGGCGCCTTATTTCCGGAAAGAATTTGCGGTAAATAAGAAGGTGAAATCGGCCCGAGCCTATATTGCCGCCGGAGGATTGTATGAACTGTTTGTTAATGGATTGAAAATAGGAGATCATCGCCTGGATCCTGTCTACACCAGATTCGACAGACGGAATCTTTATATTACATATGATATTACTTCTCAGCTACAGAGCGGGAACAATGCCCTTGGTGTTATGCTTGGAAACGGATGGTATAATCATCAGTCCACTGCAGTATGGTTTTTTCATCAGGCTCCCTGGCGCAACAGGCCGGTTTTTTGTCTCGATTTAAGAATAACCTACGATGATGGCTCGGTGGAAACCATTTCGACTGGTACCGACTGGAAAACTTCAACCGGTTCAATAATCTTTAACAGCATTTATACTGCCGAGCATGTCGACGCGCGGTTAGAAACTCTTGGCTGGAATAAGCCTGGTTTCGACGATTCCAAGTGGAAGAATGCCGAAGTGCGTGCGGCCCCATCACCGTTGGTAGTGGCTCAAAATCTGCATCCCATAAGAGATGTTGAAAAGATTCCTTCTAAAAGTATCCAGAAGATTAACGACAGCACTTATGTGTTTAACTTCGGTCGTAATATTTCGGGTGTGAGTGAATTTACCGTGGAAGGTGAAGTGGGCACTGTTTTCAGGTTGAAGCATGGTGAACGGGTTTATGAAAATGGGCGTGTCGATTTATCCAACATCGATGTGCATTATCGTCCTACTGACGACAAAGATCCCTTTCAGACTGATGTTTATATTCTTAACGGAAAGGGAAGAGAGACATTTAAACCACGATTCGGGTACAAAGGTTTCCAATATGTGGAAGTTACCTGTAACAAGCCGGTAAATCTCACTGTTGATAACCTTTGCGGATATTTTATGCATAGCGATGTTCCGGCAGTGGGAAAAGTAACCAGCTCGAACAACACACTAAACCAGATGTGGTGGGCAACCAACAATTCTTACCTGTCGAATTTATTCGGGTATCCGACTGATTGTCCCCAGAGAGAGAAGAACGGCTGGACAGGAGATGCTCATATTGCCATTGAAACTGGGTTATATAATTTCGACGGAATAACAATTTATGAAAAATGGCTGGCCGATCATCGCGACGAACAGCAGCCTAACGGCGTGTTACCAGCAATTATTCCAACCAGCGGTTGGGGCTACCAGTGGGCAAACGGTCCTGACTGGACAAGCACTATTGCCATTATTCCCTGGAACGTTTATCTGTTTTATGGCGATTCAAGATTGTTGGCGGACTGCTACGATAATATCAAACGATACGTGGATCACATTGCTGACCTTTATCCCACAGGACTAACCACCTGGGGACTGGGCGACTGGGTTCCGGTATCAACCAAACCACCCGTTGAATTCACTTCAACGGCATATTACTACACCGATGCTGTTATTCTGGCCAATGCGGCTAAAATTCTTGGAAAGAAGCAGGATTACGAACAGTATTCTGCTCTTGCACTGAAAATTAAGGATGCATTCAATTCCAAATACCTGAATTTACAGGAGGGTATTTACGGAAAAGGTTCGCAAACGGAACTTAGCATGCCACTGTATTGGAATCTCGTGCCCGATGATCTGAGGACAAAGGTTGCAGCTAACCTGGCCAAAAAAATAGAGCAGGAGAATTTTCATATTAATGTCGGTCTTTTAGGTACAAAATCCATTCTAAATGCCTTAAGCGAAAACGGATATGCGGATATAGCCTATAAAGTTGCCTCGCAGGAAACATTTCCTTCGTGGGGATGGTGGATTGTAAACGGAGCCACCACCCTCTATGAGAATTGGCCATTGGATGCAAAAAGCGATATTTCACTTAATCACATTATGTTCGGCGAAATTGGGGCCTGGATGTACAAAGCCCTTGGTGGAATTTTCCCTGATTCTGCAGCTCCCGGATTTAAGAATATTATTCTGAAACCAACATTTCCCAAAGGGTTGGATTCTTTTGAGGCATCGCATAAATCCATGTATGGCGATATTGTTTCAGGCTGGTTACGGGAGAACGATATTGTGAGATATACAGTTAAAATTCCGGCAAATTCATCAGCATCGTTTTATATTCCGTCGCAATACACCCTGTTGGATAACAGCATAAAAGCTGTTAACGGGTTTATTTCCCTGAAAGCCGGGAGCTATAGTTTTCAATTAAAATTGCAGTAAAATTTTACTTTTTAGCTTCATTCGTGTTAATTATAGTAAAACATGGTTTATGAAGCAGTTAGTTTTGATTGGAGCAAGTGGCTTTGTTGGATCGGCAATTCTTAAGGAAGCTTTGAGCAGAGGGCATCAGGTCACGGGTGTTGTTCGCGATCCCGATAAATTAAAAGTGACACACCCGAATTTTACTTTAAGACCTGCAGATGTATCAACAGCTGATTCTGTTGCGGAGATCTGTGCCCTGGCTGAAGTAGTGATAAGTGCGTATAATCCCGGGTGGAATAATCCAAATATTTATGAAGATACCCTGAGGGTTTATCCTGAAATTCTGAGAGGAGTCAAAAAGTCGGGTGCCGATCGACTTTTGATTGTGGGAGGAGGAGGTTCTTTGTTTGTTTCTCCCGGAGTGCGATTGATGGATACGGGTGCAATACCTGAGGAGTATATGCCGGGTGTGAGATCTCTGGCCACATTTTACTTTGATTTTCTAAAACCTGAACAGGAACTCGACTGGGTATTTTTCTCGCCAGCAGGAATGCTCTTACCAGGAGAACGCACCGCCAATTATCGACTAGGTAAAGACGATCTGATCGTTGACTCGGAAGGCAAAAGCACAATCTCGGTTGAAGATTATGCAAAAGCAATGATTGATGAAATGGAAGAACCGACTCATCATAAAGAGAGATTTACGATAGGGTATTAGTTCTGAAGTTGACCAGCAGGTCATAAAATTACTCTTTTCAAGAGGCGGTTTAATCCGTCTATTATATGATTCTTAGTTTAACAATATAGTTCGGACACTGATTGCCTTTTAGTCCCCATAAGGGACGAAATTATGGTAGAAATTTAATCATATTAGAATCTCAGAATCCCGTAGGGATGACATTATGGAGGTATTCGCCGTATGAAAAAAAATAATTTAAAACCATAATGCCGTCCTTACAGGACTTAAAAATATCGCTGACATTCATTCTCTACCATAATATCGTTCCTACGGAACTCCATTCAGTGTCCCTACTTCGAATATTCTCCCAAAATATCCTTCACGCCATCGGGCGATACACGGCCGTAAACTTTTTCTCCTACCATTACCACCGGAGCTAATCCGCATGCACCAACACAACGCAGGCAGCTAAGCGAAAATTTACCGTCGGGAGTGGTATCGCCTACTTTTATTTTAAGGATACGGCGGAATTCATCGAGCACTTTTTCGGCTCCACGCACGTAACAAGCCGTACCGGTGCAAATGGAGATTGGATGCTGACCTTTAGGCAACATCGTAAAAAATGAGTAAAACGTTACTACACCGTAAACCTTGGCAACAGGTATTTTCAGCTCGTCGGCAATTTGTTCCTGTACTTCGGCAGGCAGATAACCAAAGTGTCCCTGCGCCTTATGCAAAACATTAATTAATTCGCCGGGATCGTTATTGAACGACTGGCATATTTCTTTGATTTTCTCGATCTCGCATTGTTTGAGTTCGACTTTTATACTGGACATTGTTTTTCCTCCTGAATTTGATAATACTTGAGTTTTATTCATCATTTTGTCATCCTTCGACTCCGCTCAGGATGACCTTGTTGGTCACATTGAGCGGAGTTAAAGTGCTATTCATGGTCCTTCGCCTGGATATAAATCGGCAGTTTGCTGCGGTCGAAATAGCTTGTGTGCAGCAAATGATGCGATTTTTCGCCCAAAGGTTTCCCGAGGAACTCTTTATATAGCTGAATAATAAAAGGATTCTCGTGCGATTTACGCAGTGGTTTGCCTGCATCTTCGCGGTACAGAGCCTGCTGACGGGCTTTGAGAATGCTTAAATCACCATGATGAAGCGGTTGACCTCCGCCACCGATACATCCTCCCGGACAAGCCATAATTTCTATCGCATGGAAGGTTGACTTGCCGGCACGGATATCTTCCAGAAGTTTACGTGCATTACCTAATCCATGAGCGATACCAATGCTGATGGGCAGTCCGTCGAAATCGATGGTTGCAGAACGTATTCCTTCCATACCGCGCAGTTCAGTAAAGTCGAGCTTTGGAAGTTTCTTACCGGTGTGTACTTCATAAGCAGTTCTTACAGCTGCTTCGATAACACCACCGGTGGTTCCAAAAATTACCGAGGCTCCGGTTGATTCACCCAACGGCTGATCAAATTCTTCGTCTGCTAGTGTTTCAAACTGGAGATTTGCTTGCTTAATGAGATTGGCAAGTTCCCGGGTAGAAATGGAATAGTCCACATCGGGCATGTCGTAGTGCTTGAACTCATCGCGGGAACATTCATATTTCTTCGCAAGGCAGGGCATAATGGAGACCACCACCATATCCTTACGATCTACATTTATTTTTTGTGCAAAATATTCCTTGGCAATGGGGCCAAACATTTGTTGTGGCGACTTGGCAGTGGATGGAATATCCATCATATCGGGGAACTGATGTTCGAAGAATTTCACCCATGCAGGGCAGCATGAAGTCAGAATAGGAAGCTTGGTCTTGTCGCCTGCCAGGTATTCGCCTAATCGTTTGAGCAGTTCAGTACCTTCTTCCATAATGGTGAGGTCGGCAGCAAAGTCGGTATCAAAAACATAATCGAACCCAAGCTGACGAAGTGCAGCAACCATTTTGCCAGTAACAAGTGTTCCCGGTTTCATCCCGAATTCTTCGCCTAAAGCGGCACGAACGGCTGGTGCAGTTTGTACTACCACCGTTTTTGTAGGATCGGCAAGGGCCCGGATAACCGCATTGGTATGGTCAACTTCTGTTAAAGCACCGGTGGGGCAAACAGCCACACACTGGCCGCAGTAAGTACAAACCGAATGGTCGAGGTTCATTTCGAAAGCAGGTGAAACCACTGAGTTAAAACCGCGATTGATACCCGAAAGTACACCAACGGTCTGAACCTCATTACACATCATTTCGCAGCGGCGGCAACGAACGCACTTGTCCATGTCGCGGATAATAGAGGGCGAGGTATCTTCACGGTAATGCGACTGCTGTCCTTCGTAATGCAATTGGCGGATACCCATGTCCTGTGCCAGTGTCTGAAGTTCGCAATTACCGGATTTTGCACATACAAGGCAATCAGTGGGATGATCGGAAAGGATTAGCTCCAATACTGTTTTGCGTGCATTCAGAGCCCGTATGGTATGGGTTTTTACCACCATACCTTCGGTAACTTCGGTAACACATGCAGGGGCCAGATTTCGTCGGCCCTGAACTTCAACCACACAAACGCGGCAACCGCCCGGTCGGTTTTCAATAGGCATATCGCCCAGCTTAAAATAGCATAAGGTGGGGATTTTTATTCCGACACTTTTTGCGGCATGAAGGATCGAGGTTCCCTTAGTTACCTCAACGTTTTTATTATCTATCGTTAATTTGATCATTTTAAAGGTATTAGGTGTTTAGGCTATAGGCTATAGTTTATTCCTTAATGTTTTTATTAAGGCTGCAAGGACTTTTTCAGTTTCATTAAACCTTTCATTTATTGAGTTATAGGCTGCTTCTAGCAAATAGCCCAGTCGGGAAGCCAAACTAAACTGATAATGTAATTCTTTTAAAGAGCCAAAGGATATTTCAAGAAAACGAATATATTCAGGCTGACTTTCTCTTGCGCTTCCTTCAACAATATTAGAAGGAATGGAGACAGCACATCTTCTCATTTGAGAAGTCAGGCCATAAACTTCTTCTTTAGGAAAATCCTTGGTCATTTTATAAGTGAGAACCGCAATTTCATCTGCCAGTTCGAACGCTCTTAGTTTTGTGTGATCTCTCATTTTTTTTTAGCTTTATGTATTTAACGGAATTTGGCTCCAGGAGCTCGCCAATTCTGTATTCCTACAGCCTAAACTCCTATCACCTAAACCCCTAATTTATTACAATTGCGTTGAACTTACAACGTTCGATACAAGCACCGCATTTAATGCAGATTTGAGTATCGATAAAATGAGTTTGCTTGCGTTCGCCCGAGATGGCATTTACTGGGCAATTACGGGCACAGGCTGTACATCCGACGCAATTTTCGGGGATCACCTCGTATTTCATGAGCGATTTACATCTGCCGGCAGGACATTTTTTATCCTTTACATGGGCAATATATTCATCCATGAAATTATCGAGGGTTGAAAGAACAGGATTCGGAGCAGTCTGACCCAAGCCGCACAAAGAGCTGTCTTTAATAACGGCACTTAAGTTACGCAAACGGTCAATATCTTCCATGGTGCCGTTTCCGACTATAATTTTATCGAGAATTTCTTTGAGACGCATGTTGCCAATGCGGCACGGCGAACACTTTCCACATGATTCATCAACGGTAAAATCGAGATAATAGCGGGCTACCGATACCATGCAGTCGTCTTCGTCCATTACAATCATACCACCCGATCCCATCATGGAACCACTGGCAATCAGGTTATCGTAATCGATAGGAGTGGAGAGGTGCTTTTCAGTGAGGCAACCTCCGGAAGGTCCACCGGTTTGGACAGCTTTGAACTTTTTGTTGTTTTTGATACCGCCGCCAATTTCAAAGATTACTTCTCTCAAAGAAGTTCCCATGGGGACTTCAATCAAACCAACGTTATTGATTTTACCGGCTAGAGCGAATACCTTGGTACCCTTCGATTTTTCGGTACCTATGGAAGCGAACCATTCGGCTCCCTTGTTAAAGATAACCGGAACATTGGCATACGTTTCAACATTGTTTACTACGGTAGGCTTTCCAAGGTAACCTGATTCTGCCGGGAATGGTGGTTTTACTGTTGGTTCGCCACGTTTTCCTTCCATAGAATGGATCAGGGCTGTTTCTTCACCACAAACAAAGGCACCGGCACCATATCGGAGCGAGATATCGAAACTGAAGTTGGTACCGAGTATGCTTTCGCCAAGCAAGCCATAGTTACGTGCCTGTTCAATGGCTATTTTCAAGCGTTCGATTGCAAGGGGATATTCTGCACGGATATAAACCAAACCTTTAGTAGCACCGATGCAATAACCGCAGATGGCCATGGCCTCCACAACGCTATGAGGGTCACCTTCCAATACAGAGCGGTCCATAAAAGCTCCCGGATCGCCTTCATCAGCGTTGCAAACCACATATTTCTGATCGGCCTGGTTCTTACTTGTTATTTCCCACTTTAATCCGGTTGGAAATCCACCACCACCGCGACCGCGAAGGCCTGATTTCTTAATAATATCTATGGCCTGCTGCGGGGTCATTTCGCCCAGCACTTTGGCAATGGCGCTGTATCCGTCGCGGGCTATATATTCTTCAATATTTTCGGGGTTTATAAAGCCGCAGTTACGCAAAGCAACACGGATTTGCTTTCTGTAAAAACCCATATGTTTGGAGTCGGGAACCGATTCCTTGCTTACCGGGTTTTCGTAAAGCAACCGGGTTACCTTACGGCCTTTTACAATATGCTCTTTGATAAGTTCGCGGGCGTCGTTGGGTTGGACTTTTACATAAAAAGTATTGTCGGGCATCATTTTCACGATGGGACCCTGCTCGCAAAAGCCAAAGCAGCCGGTCATGATCACCTGAACTTCGTCTTCGAGGTTGTGGTGTTCCAGTTCAGCCCTCAGGTTTTCAACGATAGAATCGCTTAAGGACGATTTGCAGCCTGTGCCGCCGCAAACCAGAATGTGCATTTTATATTTAGCCATATAAACCTCCTATTTGTTGTCGATTGATTCATAATTTACCGGGATGATGCCGTCGACATACTCGCCGTTTTTGATGTATTTTTCGATGATTTCATCGGCTTTGCGGATGTCGACATATCCAAATACAACGGGTTCTTTGCCGGGAATGGTTACTTCGATGGTTGGTTCGGCATAGCAGTAACCCATGCAGCCGGTTTGGGTAATCACTGCATCGATATTGCGTTTATCGAGTTCTTCCATCATAAATTCCATAACACCTTTGGCTCCGGAAGCTATTCCACATGTAGCCATGGCAACTTTAACCTGAACATGTCCTTCGGGGTTAGTTGCTCTTTCCCTGACTTTAAGTTTGCCCTGCAGTTCTTCCTGCATGCGTTTCAAGTCGGCCAGTGATTTTACTTTTGTCATATGTTTAAATTTAGTCGTAAGTTATTAGTTGTAAGTCGTAAGTTTTTAGCTTGAAACTTCACCCCCGACCCCTCTCCTGAAGGAGAGGGGAGGAAGAATGCATAACTTTACGTTAGTTGCTCTTCAAAGTCCCTCTCCTTCAGGAGAGGGATTTAGGGTGAGGTTTCTCATGTACTAGCTACTTGTCTCTATTTCCTTCAAATTTTCATAAATCATTTCTTTCAAATATTTTAAAATGCCGGGGTCGTACGATCCGTTTATACCAAGTGCTTCTTTAATTTCTTTGGTATCTAGTCGATATTGTCCGCTATCAGTTTTATGGGTGTAAAAGAACCTGATCGCAGGGTTAGCCGAAATAAGAAGAACCATCACTCCTGCAATATCGCCCATAGGTTGACGATCGATGTTATTTAACTCAAGAACGGAGATTACCTGAGTCCCAATTCCTAAATCGGACGCTATTCTAAACCTGCCATTGCATGTTTCCACCATCTGCTTGAACAGTGGAATTCCAAGCCCAACTTTTCTTGTGGTGCGCGAAGTAAAAAATGGATCGGTGACCTTTTGCAGTATTTCTTTTGACATTCCACAACCATTGTCCCTGATTTCGATTTTCAAAAGGTTTTCCTGAATAGACTCCCAAACCCAGATTTCAATTTCCGAAGCTTTTGCCCGAATTGAATTCTGGACCAGGTCCATGATATGCAGGGAAATTTCTTTCATATGAGCGTCAGGCGGCGGTTATTAATGTGATGAAGTGCCATTTTGATTTCATCAAAGTCCGGCTGTTCAATTTCGAAAATATTATGGTTTTTTCCAATGAAATTAAGCTGATGTGCATCAGAATTTTTAAGAATTGTAGCTCCTGAAAACTCCCGATGTTTGCTCAAAAAATCAGCAACATCGCCTGTAACTTCGTAGCCGTCGGCTTTCAAACCGGGAGGCAGAAATCCAAGATTTGCCAGAATGCTGTTTAACTGCTTATTAACATGAGCGGGAATAAAAATTCCTCCCAACTCGTGCACCTTGTTTTCCACATCTTCAATGGACTGATTAATACCAGTTATTAACAGCGGTTTTATTTCTTTCATGATATTATCATTCTCATCCACAACAACCTGGTAACCAAATACCGAAGGTTTATTTCTGATATTTGGAAGATGGAAATCCAGATATTCCTGAAAGATCCCAAGCATTTTATCATTTTCAAAGAACGTGAGGCAGTGAACTTCTTCGCGGGTTGTGACCTCGGCGCCGGTAAGAACATAAATGTTGTTCTCTTTGCCCAGCCTTCGGATCAGCGGTCCGTGAAGCGTCGAATTGTGATCGGTTATCCCGATGATGTCGAGTTTTTGCTCAACTGCCGTTTTTATAATGTTCATCGGACTCATTTCCAGATCGCCACAGGGCGAAAGCACAGTGTGGATGTGGAGGTCGGCCCGGAAGTGATTCATAAAAAACTGATTTTCAGTTATCCTTCTACTCCGTTCAGTATGACTAATATTCCTCTGAACAGATTCTATTTTTTAAAATTTACCTATTATTCCATAAAGCTTTCCGCTTATTTCAAAAGCCTCCTGTTTGGTGCCTAAAACCGGAATGTTATGCGTGTTGCTTTCGGCTTCCATATCGGCATCGGGCTTAAATCCTTTTACAAGAATTACTGCGGCAAGATCTTTCAGCGATGCAACGGCCATCACATTTTTATGAGTCTGCAAGGTGATCCACACCTGGTTTTCCGAAGCATGGCCCATTACATCGCTCAGCAAATCGGATGTATATCCGCCCGTTACCAGGTTGGAGAGACCATTTTCGCCCGAATAAACCTCAAGCTCCAGCTTTTCTACTAAATCAGAAACTTTCATTTTTCAAAAACTTTATGTTTAAAGGTCGACAAGCCATTTTTTATCGAGCTTGTCAGTTCCCCAAATACTTTCAATGATCTGATGCGATTCTTCTTTGGAAAATATATTTCGCTTTTCAAGAATTTTTTGCACAAAGGTGCACTGGGTAATAGTAGCCCTTCCCTGCGCCACGTCCTCAGCAAGAGTAGAGCAACGAGGTGAACCGCAAATTCCACAGTCGGTCTGAGGTAAATGCCGCATCAGTTCATGCACTTTTTTCATTTTGGCCATCGCCTTGCTCATATCGTCGTCAAGTTTAACAATAGAGCGAGGTTTTACTTTTTCAACACCAATATTTTGCAACAGATATTCTTTTTCAAGCAAAATTTCATCTTCATAATCTTCGCCTCTTACAATTTTACGTGCCGCAGCTTCGGCTCTCAGATGCAAACGTCTAACAGTAAGAAAGCGGTTACCCGAAATCAATGCTCCGCCGGCACAGCTTTCGTCACAAGCTCTCATTTCCAGGAAATCAAAATGAGGCAGGTCTTCGTTTTCGAGTTTTTCAAGAAATTCGATCACATTATGTACTCCGTCAACCGCGATACTTCGCCCTTTGGCCGTGTCTGACTCGCCCCGCGTAAGCGTCCACATAATGTTTTGAGGTGATAAAAACCTGCGGGTGGGGACAGGGCATGTATCTTTTGTGCTTTGCTTAATGGCCGAGTAAACCTTATTGTAAAGCGTATTCATATTGATTACCCCTGTCACATCCGATTTTTCTGTTCCGACAGGACTTTTCACGGCTGCGATCTTGGCTGCGCAAGGTGTGATGTAGAAAATTCCGATTTCTTCATCTTTAAAGCCTTCTTCCAGAAATTTCTTTCTGTTGTATAGTGCTGCAATATCGAGCGGAGCTTTCAAATGCATGATGTTTTCAACCAAGGCTGGAAATTTCACCTGAATCAATCGGACAATTGCCGGACAAAAGGATGAGATTACGGGTTTATTATCTTCATTCTCATCTATGTATGAATTAATGCGAGCTGCCAGGATTTCGGCAGCGTGCTCCACCTCGTAAATATGGGTAAATCCCAATCCCAATAGTTCGCTGTAAATTTGTTCGGTGGTGATCGTCTTTGGAAATTGGCCGATAAACACCGATGGCACCAGTGCAATCCGGACTGAGTAGTCGAAAATTTTATCGAAATCGTCCTGTTCGATAATGATGGCCAGAACAGGGCACGCCCTGAAACATTCTCCACAGTCGATACAGCGGTTGGCATATAGCACTGCTTTACCTTTGCGGATGCGGATAGCTTCAGTGGGGCAAACCTTCATACAGTGGGTGCATCCTATGCACACATCTTCCCTTATTTTGAGGGCATGATGAAATTCCTGCAGAGGTTCGCTCATTGTATAAATGTTGTTAATTCAACCGTAGTGCCAACCCCCGGAGTACTTTCGATATTCAGTTTGTCGGCATTCTTTTTCATGTTTGGCAGTCCCATTCCTGCACCAAATCCCATCTCGCGGACTTTTTGGGAAGCAGTTGAATAGCCTTCCTGCATGGCCAGATTAATATCTTTTATCCCCGGTCCCTGATCCGTTAGCTTAATAAAAACCTGATCCGGTAAAATGGAGACATCAATTACACCGTTTTTGGCATGTGCCACTATATTTACTTCGGCTTCGTACAAGGCAACTACTATACGTTTAATCAGTTGATTGTCAATGTTAAGTTGTTTAAGTAACTTTTTAACATCGCTTGAAGCATGACCTGCCCGCGAAAAATCGCCTCCTTCTATGGTATATTTAAAGTCCATAGCCCTAGTAAACAGGATTTAAGCCCGAATTGAAAAGTAATCCGCAGGTTTTAAACATGGAATACGGACATTCGATAATTACCATACTGTTTTCTTTGGCAAGATCGACAATCTCGGGCGAGGCTTTCTTTTTACGGACAAATACAATACAACTGATGTCGGCCATTTCTGCAGTACGTATAGTTTGAATATTTACAAGCCCGGTGATTAATACCAGATTTTCCGTTTGCAGTGTAAGCACATCGCTCATGAGGTCGGAAGCAAAGCCAAACTCAACGTCATGGCCAAGCTTTTCACTTCCGTTTATTACGGTTCCTTCAAGAATTGTGACGATGTCGCGAATTTTCATAAACAATAGTTGTAATTATATGCCTGATTAATAAGGATACAGGTAATTGCTTTCAGGCCACAAACGAAAATACAAAAAACGTTGTGAATTTAATAACAGCAAATATCATATTTTGCAATATAGAAAGGGTCTTAATAAGAAATTTGCGGGTTACGGGTTACGAGTTTCGGGTTGTGAGTTACGGCTGTTATCTAAATACTAAATACTAAATACTAAATACTAAATACTAAATACTAAATACTAAATACTAAATACTAAATACTAAATACTAAATACTAAATACTAAATACTAAATACTAAATACT
>JAJYAG010000118.1 GCA_021779665.1 Bacteroidota bacterium
CAAGGGAGCTGTTGCTGCCAGATCGAGATGTTCCGGCACCTTCAGCACAAAACTTTCCGTTACAACAATGCTTTCGGAGTAACCGCCAAAAGTATGCGAACCAAGATGCCTGTCGGGCGAATTATAGGTCTGGATACTGCCTTCTTCGCAATACTGCTCCAGGTCCTCTTTACAATACTGGCACTCATGACAGCTGTCCACCAGACAGCCCACTGCAGCAATATCGCCAGTTTTAAACTTAGTAACCTCACTGCCAACACTCACTACCCGGCCAACAATCTCATGACCCGGCACACACGGGTAAATGGTGCCGTGCCACTCATTACGGGCGGTATGCAAGTCGGAATGACAAACCCCGCAGTATAATATCTCAATTTCCACATCGTACGGCGTAGGATTTCGCCGCGGAATATTTAGCTGTTGCAGACTTGCATCGGCAGCTTCGGTACCGAATGCCTTCACTTCTTTAACATTCACATCAACAACACCTTCTGCTGCCGATCTTACTTTTACTGCTTCCATACTGGCTGATCTTTCGTTAGTGGTTTAATATGTATGTTAACTAAAACAACGGGAACGCTAAATGGTCGCTTTCGACAGAAAGTTTTTTGGTGTGGGGTAATATTATAATAAGGTGGGTTCGATGTAAATAAACCTTTAAAATACATGATAATAAGGTTAAAATGGAACGGGTATTTGTTCTACTAAGTTAATCGTGTTTAGAAACCAAACATCACGGCAGATAACTTAAGTAAAGTAAGGTTTTCAAAACAGCCCATTAGTATTTCAGGCTTCGCCATGCTTTGATCAAAAGGGGTTTGGTAATTGAAGGCATTGCGCTTTTTTTAGTTATATAGTAGGTTTGCGGAATAGAAAAATAAGGTTCTTCTTTTTGAAAACCTTATTTCTGGTTGTTTTTAAACCTTAATACAAAAGATCTAAAAGAGATTTCAACCTTATTGCCTTATTTAATTATGTTACAGAAATTTTTAGAAACTCATGTTATAATATTAAATCTGTGGCGGCTTTGCCGTTTTTTCTCCTTCCCACACCGCTTCATTTCCCGGTCTGTCCCAGGCACTGACTTTTACAAAAAGCTTACCTGCACCGGTATAATTCTTTTGAAGGAGACACTCCCATTTTACTGCTGAAATTTGCACCGCTGGGGCAGATTCCAGCAACATCCCAGTGCTATTCGCAATTTCAACCGTTACCCTTTCCACCCTGAAATCGTCGGTGGCATGGACATAAATAACATCGCCCTCCTTTCCGTTCCAGTTCGAAAGATCCACTTTATGTATTTCAGGGAGAGTATAAAAATCGGTAATAGCAACGTTAAAGGCTTTCTGGAGTCCCTTTGCACGTGACTGGTATTCGGCTTTCGCAATCGGATCGGCCATTTGCATTTTGGCATAAGCAACGGCCTCCCTGAAACGGTGGTTCTCCTTTTTCTGCTTTTCGGTTTTTATCACATGGCTCATATCAGGATATGTCGATATCACAGTTGTTTTGCCATATTGCTTTAACACCAACTGCTTATTGACCGATCCGATAAGACCTTTTATTAATAAGTTTTTCCTGATTTTAACCATAATGTAAGGCTATTACCGGTTTAGTTTTCTTCCATATTTGTTACAGTTTTCCTTTTTACATCTTACGGTGTTCCTACGGTCTTCCTTCGTAGATCCTACGCATTTCCTACGCTCATCCTACGGTGAAAGAACACATTAGGGGTACTTCAACAACTAAACACAAAAACACGAGGACACAAAGCAAGTGCTGTTTCCACTTCGTGACTTTGTGTCTTTGTGTTTACTCTGTAATGATTTCCCTATAAATTGATAACGGAATCCGTTACATTCCCGGGCACATCGCTGGCTTTGATCACAATTTTATCTCCGTCCAGGCTGCCGTTGGCTGCCGTAGCTGTATATAACCAATCGAGAGATTTTGCCTGCTGTGCCGCTGCACCACTTTCGACCAGGGTACCGTCGCCGTTGTATATTTCAACCTGTACCTCCACCACTTTAAAATCGTCGGTTACCTGTATCAGGATGGTGCTGCCCGGCTGCCCGGTATAACGGCTCAGATCCACCTCGTCGAAGCTGGGGGCATTGAGGAAATCGGCAACGGCCACGTTAAAGGCCGACTGCCCTTCTTTAGCCTCCCCTTTATAAGCAGCATTCCGGATAGGATCGGCTACTACGCTCTTGCCATACAGTATGGCATTCTGAAACTGATGACGGTGCTTTTTCTGCGCTTCCGAGAGCTCATGTTTGTTTTTCTCAGGTGCCGAAGCTACAATAGTCTTTCCTCCACGGTTGCGGAATACAATCAAATCGCCCAGTTTACCACGCAAACCGGTGGTTACAATGTTCTTTCCAATTCTTGCCATTTTTTGATAATTTTAGGTAAATAGTAAAATGTAAGGCTGTAGGGGTTTAGGAAGTTAGGAAATTAGGTTTTAGGGATTTAAGAATAAGGCTGTAGGAAAATATATTTTACCATCACATCCTATATCCCAAATGTATTTCCTGATAACCTATAGCCTAAACAGCTAACCCAAAATTGAAATATTGTGGATGGGATTCATTTGATATATGTCAAAAAATGAGAGGAGGATGTTGATGCTGTTAATAACGGTATTCTCAAGTAGCAAATGATTGAAAATTAGCGTTTTTTATAACATATTTTTATTCCAATTGTTTTTATTATACCCGCTTTGTACAATCATTATTAATTATAACCGTTATGAATCACTATACTGATTACTTAAAAAACTATTACACAAGATTACTTACGTTAAGGCATTACGCCTTTCGTATTGATAAAATTTTAACAGATTCGATTACTACTATTGTTAATTTGGAGAATATTGACGATGATTTCTTATTGCATGGTAGCAGACTTGCCATTTCAGATTGGACATCAAACCCTTCTGAGATATTTTCCACAGGGATAAGAGTAAGAACGTTAAAAAATGATTATGAGCAGGAAATCCAAACGATAATTTCTCAGGAATTTGGCTTTGCTTTTGCTCAATCGTTTGAAGCATTGGAAACTTTTATGAAAGACTGCATATTTAACAAAATATCCAGGAATGAAGATTTTAAAAATAGTTTAAAGCCTAAAGATCCAATGAATCTTCAAAGAAACAATATGCCTGATGGGGATAATTTATTTATATGGGTAAAAAAAGCATGTGGCAAATACTTTAATGAATATTCAAATAAAAACAATAAAGTCTTGAATTTTACGGATTTTTGGAAATTAATAGCACTTGTAAGACATGCAATTACACATTCAAGCTCTATGATAAAAAAAGAAAAAATTGAAGTAAAAAAATGGCAGATTTTTAACTCAATTTTTGATCATGAAGAGATTAACCCAGAAACTATAAAAATCAAACTTAATCGTTCAACATTTAATTTGGCAAGCGATCAATTGGCTGAATTTGGATTTCAAATATTTAAAATGTTGAGTCTCGAGGAGAACATGGAATGGCAGGATTTCAGAAGTAATTTTTCAAAAACAAGTGTCAAATAGCCACCTTTTCTTATTTGGCGATTACCATGATTTAGAAAAATCCGTTTAAATCTTCAAGCCAACAGCATTTCCAATTTCAATTTCCATTTCTCCCAATCGGGCATTTCTTTGGCTTGCAGGTCGAGGAATTTTTGGGTGTGGTCGTGATAAACCAAATGGCAAAGTTCGTGGACAATTACATATTCGATGCAGCCTTTGGGTGCTTTAATCAATTCAGGATTTAGGATTATTTTGCCTTTGGGAGTGCAACTTCCCCAACGGGTTGGCATTTCGAGCAAAACAATATTGGTTGGGGCTACATTATACTTTTTAAAATTTTCAATCCAGGGTGCCGCATACATTTCGAATTTTATGCGGGCATTCTCCAGATACCAGCTTTTAAGCAAATCTTCGGGAGTGGATTTTAGGTTAAAATTAACCAGGATGTATTTCCCTTTTAACTTAACTTCATTTTCGTTGTCTGTTGCTACTTTTAACCGATATTGCCGACCCAGGTAAAGATGTGTTTCACCGCTTACATATTTCTTTGGTACTGTTTTGGGGTAATAAGCAAGAAAATGGCTTTGCTGTTTAATGATCCATGGTGCCCGTTTCTTTATTTTTTCTTCTATTTTCCCTATAGGTGTATCAACGGGAGCCTTAATCACAACCGTCAAGTCGGGATTTACAGTTATTCCTAAAGTCTTTCTTTCGGAAAACGTTAACTCATATTCTATTGTTCTTGAACCAAACTGAATAACAGACTTCATCCCTTGTATCTAACTTTTGCAACTTCAATACATTTTTCGGCCAACTCGTCCATTTCATCAAACGAAAGTTCGAGATTGTATTTGTCCCGAACCTCGTCAATCAGATAATCGCCTATTTCAATCAGAATTTTACCTGTAATGCTTGTCTTTATATTCCAGTCGACAATGGGCTTGTTCCCGTCCAATACCAGATTACGGATGATCTCATCAATTTTAAGAGAACATGCCGTTGAAATAGTTTTGGCTATTCCCCGGTCGCTTAGCTTATTCGAAAGTAGCTCGACTGTTAGTCCGTAAAATGCCCGGGCAACATCGTGGCTCCTCAATTCAGCCGGCATTTCGGAATCCGTCCGGCTCAAAACCGAATTCATGATGTCTTGTACTCTTTTCAGATAGATTGTTTCGGAAATCCTATGTTCTTCATATTCACGAATGGCATCCTTCAACATTTCGGAGAATTTTTTATAGAAAGCAGGATCTTCTTCCATTTTTTCGCTGATGTGTTTTGCAGTTCGCGATGCTATTTTATCTGCCTTGGCCGCATCACCCAATGTCTTTTCAACTTCTTCGCGGAATTTCTCTTTATCAAAAATGTTTACCAGCTCGGTTATTGTTTTTACCTCGTCGGTTTGGATATGCGTATCAATAAGCTTTTGAATCTGTCCTTCGTATTGCTTGTAATCTATGGTATCGGAATACCGCTGAATTACTGTAGACCGAAGCTTTAAAAACATGGCCAGGTCGTTTTTATACCGTTCAATTGTTTTTTCGTCGGTTGTTTTGTGAAATTGAACTGACGATAAAGCTAATTTTAGAATCTTAGCAAAGCCAGCAAGCTTGTCGTAAAAAACTACGCGGATAGCTTCATCCCTCAATAATTGGGAATAAGCTTCGGCGTCGCGTTTGTTCGGTATAATTTTAAAGATATCCCAAAGCTCAGAATACTTTTGAGGAAGCTTTTTAATTTCATCTTCCATGCTGGTAAGTGTTCCAAGCAAGTCAGTCTCTTCGAACCCTTCGAACGACGAATACATTTCAAGGGCAGAATCCAGTTCTCCAAGTACTCCATAATAATCAATGATATATCCATAATCTTTATCGGGGCATACCCTATTTACCCTAGCAATTGCCTGTAACAATGTATGACCTTTTAAATTACGGGTAAGGTACATAACGGTATTTTTAGGCTCGTCGAACCCGGTGATTAACTTATCTACAACAATAATGATTTCGGGCGTGGGCTGGTACTTAAACCGGGTAATGATGTTTTTTTCGTACTTTTTTGCATTGCCATGCTCGTTCATCATTTTATCCCAAAAGATTTTAATGCGGTCGGTTGATCTGGTATAGGCACTATCTTCGCCTTCTCTTTCGTCAGGAGCGGAAATAAGTACCTCTGAGGATACAATGCCTATTTCATCCAGATAATTTTTATAGCGTATGGCAGCATCCTTGCTCTGACAAACCAATTGTCCTTTAAAAGGGGTTTGGTGTTGCCAGTTATCCCTGAAATGAAGACTGATATCCCAGCTTATGGCATAAATCTTCTGGTCGGCAATGTTTAGCTGGTCGGCCCTGCTGAATTTCCGCTTCAGGTCTGCCTTCTGATAATCGTTCAGAGGTTCGGATATCATGGAAAAAAAGGTGTCGACCGGATTGGCGTTTACTCTTTGAATCGCATGCCTGCCTTCGTACAACAAGGGAACAACAGCCTTATCTTTTACAGCCTGATCAACTGTATAGGTATCAATAATGCCTCCGAATTTGGCTGCGGTACTCTTTTCCTTTTTCATCAGCGGAGTACCAGTCATGGCAATAAAACAGGCGTTAGGGAGTGTCTTCTGCATCTGGATGTTAAAACTACCATACTGAGTCCGGTGACCTTCGTCTATCAACACAAATATATCGTGCGATTCCAGCGGCTTACTTATCTTCTTAACGGCTGCTTCAAATTTGTTTATGATGGTAGTGACAACGGCATCGCCTTTACTTTCCAGCAGTTCTACTAACCGCTGTCCTGTATTGGCATTCTCCACAAACATGCCACACTTCCTGAAGGTTTTTGTAATCTGATCATCCAGGTCAACCCTGTCGGTTACTAAAATAATTTTGGGATTAACAATGGACTTCTCCAAAGCGATAGCCTGAGCCAACATCACCATGGTTAACGACTTGCCACTGCCCTGGGTATGCCATATTACACCGCCTTTTCGTTTTCCGGCTTCCACATTTTTTAAGCGGGCCATTGTCTTTTTTATGGCAAAGAATTGCTGGTAGCGGGTAATTTTCTTTTCGCCATTGTCAAACAGAATGAAGTTATAGATCAAATCCAGCAGCCGCTCGGGCTTGCAAAGACAAAACAGATATTCGTCCTGGAGGGTGGGGAGAATCTTTTCTTTTTCCAGCATATCGAAGTGATGCCTGGCATACCGGAAACGGTCGGAGAACAGTTTATTTTTGGTTTCTTCCCGTAAATGAATGTTTTTTAGTCCAAGAAGTTTCTCTTCGTATAATTTCTGAGCTTCATTGGTTTCAAACTTTTCAATCCACTGACTCCAGAATTTCTCGGGAGTTCCGTTGGTGCCGAACGAGGCAGCACAGGTGGCAATGCTCAATGCAATCTGGTTATAAACGTATAATGATCGAATCCCGTCTTCCTGTTGACTTCTTAAATGTTGCGATATAGCCTGGGCAATGGGCTCTTTGATATCGGGGCGTTTGCATTCGATAATACAAACCGGAATGCCATTTACAAACAATACAATATCAGGCCGGTAATGCTCCCGGCTGCCGCTACGCATAACATTGTATTCGTCGGTAACATGGTAAACATTGTTTTCAGGCCTTTTCCAATCGATGTATTGCAGGGTAAAGCTTTTTTTGTCGCCATCGATACTCTGCTCAAGCGATTTCCCCAGTGTAAGCAGGTTGTAAAGCTTTTCGCTGGCAGTTATATAGCCTTCGTTCATAGGGAGATCCTTTAAAGCCACAATACCTGCCTCGATATTTGAATCGCTGAAAACGGTTGTTTTAGCAGAACTAACCCGAACGGAGTTAATTTCCTTTAGCTGTTTGCGCAGAATATCGTCGAGCAGTACATTGGTAGTTTTACCACCCCGCAAGGCAAGCGCTTCGGCAGGCGTAATGTAGGTATAACCCAGATTCTGCAGAAACTGAAGAGCGGGGATCTGGCTTATATGATCTTCTTTGAAGGAAGGTGTATTCATATCAAATATATATTTAGGCAGTACCCCTACAATAAATTCTTTATAATATATTGATTTGCTTTCATTTTTGTTTTATATTTGTACCCGCCTGTTGTGCATGAAGGTCGGCTCCACGCCGTGGAAGGGTATCCTTCTTAGTGCATCTACGGGTTTTTTTATTTTATCATATTACCTGAAGTCAACTTATTCTTTCCACTATAATAGTTCTTAAAGTTTTTATATTTTTCTGCATCATACAAATCAATGACAAGTGAAATTTTATCCGAAACAGAATTGTAATATCTTGTTTCCCCTCTTTCAAAAACTCTCTGTACCGACCAGCAAAAATAATCGGCAATATTCAATAAGGGCTCATTTGTAGGTTGTTGAATATTAAAGACAACTTTACACTTTTGTTCTTTACCAGGATTTCTGGCATGATCTCTGGCTAAAGCTTTTTGTAAACCAAAATCGAGGTTGGTATGAGTAGTACATTTTTTCCTTTCTGCAATGTTTAGTACCAGTTTGTCGTATTTTCTGAATTTGTTTTTTAAAAGATGAGACAACAGATCGGCATAAAACTCCGACTCTTTGTTATGGTGCTTTTTCTCATATAAATCATATAATTTTCGGGCAACAATGCATTCAAAACTGCAATCTATTGTCTTAATCAGGTCAAAGGCCATTTTTCGTACTTCAGCAATATCATCTTTTGCATGCAGATAATACCCAAATTTGGCTTTCATCTTTTCTATGGAGGGAATACCTTCAAAATAGGGATCCGTGGAAATATGATTTTGCAGAGCCGTCACTTTTTCTCGGACTAAATGCAAGGGTTCGTTAACTTTAAGCATTCCCAGGATAAAAGATTTGGAAACCCCTTCATTTCCTATGATGGGAATTTTACCTTTACCAAAGAAGGTTGTATCGCCAGCTTCGTCGAGAAATCTATGATATTTATATGATTCTGGTTTATCCATTTTAAGATTGTTGGATTAATCGTTTCTTCCCCGTTAGCAATACCTGCATCAATCCCTTCTTTTGCTCTTTAAACTTATCGAGTTTGGCTTTAAGTATTTTAATTTCAGTATCAGCGGTTTGAAGGACTTGGGCTATGGCGCATTGCTCTTCTTTTTTAGGGCAAGGAATTTTTACTGTGCAAAAGTCTTCATAACTAATTTGTTTCCCATCCCGAATACCAATAACAGCAATTGATAAATGACCTATAAAATCGTACGATTTAAAGTACTGTTTATAAAACTCATCATTGATTTGTTTGATAGGTTTTAATACAGTATAGGCTGGGCTTACAACACCTCTATAATTGGAATATTCCAATCCACCCTGAAAGGAACGCAAACTTATAACAAAATTGCCTTTTTCAACTAATTTGAAGGAACATAGATCACCCGAAGGCATTGTGACACGGCCTTCTAACATATCTCTCGGTACAATGCCTTTATCTTGTGAGGCAGAAAGTAATTCTTCATTTTCAAAACCTTTAACAGATACGCTTTTAAATACTTCACCCGACCCTAACTTTCTCCATTCTCCACTAAACCCCTTCAGCCTCTTTTTGCCGGTAAGCAACATTTGCATCAGCCACTTTTTGCTGAGTTCTTTTTGGGCTATTAGTTTTTGGGTGGTTTCGATGGCACGATCCCAGGTGGAGAGGAGTTGGGCAATGCGGGTTTGTTCGGGGAGTGGGGGAAGAGCTATCTTTAATTTCTCTATTTGTTTTAAAGATAGAAATGGTTGAGCTCCTCCATTTAAAAGAGATTGAGTAAGTTTCGGTTTAATATTTGATTGGTAATAATTCAAATATGATCCCAATGTTTTTTCCTTGATTGGTTTTAATAGTGCTACATTTTTTAAACTAAATTCAAAATCTACATTTACTAATGCTGTTGTTGCTACTCCAGCACCAATATTAACTAATAAAACATCATTTTTTTCAGGATTACATCTTTTATATATTTCATTATGATTTTCGACAGAAAGAAAATAACAATTGTCAAAATCTATAAAATTATCCTTAACATGCATTGCAGTTAGAAAAGGTACTCCTTCATTTATTGGTATTGGTGTATCATGTGTTCCGTCTGTAATCTTATAACAAACTTTTTTCAATTCTGCGAATTCCCAATCCTCCGGAATCCAGCCAAGCGAAGTATGTTTAAAGCCAGGTTTGTTTTGGTTGTTCATCCTTTATTACTTATTTTCTCCAATCGAGACTTAATATAACTAATTCTTTCCCTGACAATTTTTTTAACGACTTCATCCATTTCACTCTCTGAGAGGTTTATTCGGTAAAGTTTCTCAGTATAAATCTGATTTCGTTCTATACTTATAATGTATTTAAATTCGTTAAACTCAACATTGATGTCAAAAAAATCATCGAAAGCATTTATCCCAGCTTTTTTAAATGCTCGGAAGCCAAAATGAATCGACATTCTTCTAAATTCATTTGGTTTTGCATTTAATGCATCAATAAACTCTGAAAACCACTTGTTTTCATTAAATCTATGACCTTCACTAACCACATCTACAATTGATGATGTATACATAGGTCTAATTTCGGAAAGTTTTGAACTTAGCTTATCGTATAGAGGAACTAAGTTTTTTTCAACTACTTCCTTCACTGTTTCGGAGTTTCTTGTTTCTTTAACCTCATCTGTTGAAATACCCTCAATTTCTTGTTTCAATAAAGCAAGCTCTTTGTCCAGATCGTCTGGATCTTCTATACTTTCTCCTTTTGCCCCTTTAATCATCAACTCTAACGAATAATTTACCTGCTGACAGATGTAATTAAAAAAGTACTCGAGTTGTCCGGCATCAGCTTGCTGCAGGGCTGCAAAATAGTTGCTCTTATCTTCGGTTTTTATTATTGCAGGGGGATATCCTTTTTGCAATAAAATAAAATTCATAAGCAAACGGGCCAGGCGGCCATTCCCATCATCAAACGGATGGATGCGTATAAACCTGTAATGAAACTCAGTAGCCAAAAGAACTGGATGTATTTCCGAATTATCCTTCTTTTGATTAAACCATTCCATCAAATCGGCCATTTTAGCCGGAGTTTCTTCGGGTGTGGCAAAATAAAATATCTCGTCTGTTCTTGTTTTTACATGATTGGGCACTGTTTTATAGCTACCAATTGAGATGGTTCTTTTTGTGGGTTGTCCATCAGGTGTAATAGCATCTACTTCATATGGTTCTTTAAGTATCAGGGTATGCATTTCCCTTATAAAGGATTCTGTTAATGGCCTTTCCTGCCTTACTATTTCTTCAATGTACTTTATTGCCTCATTATGCCCGGTCATTTCGAGGTGATCTTTTAATGGCTTTGCCTGTGCCGTTTGCCCAAATAGAATGAGGGCTTTGGTTTCGCCATAGGTAAGGGCATTCCCTTCAATGTGGGATGAATGATAATTCCAGTCGAGTCGGAATTTTTGCATAATGCGCTGTTCAACTTCAGGTGTTAAGGGTCGGTAACCATCCAATTCCTGTTTAAGCGCGGAGGCTTTCTGTAAGTTTTCTCTGTAGGGCATGATGTGCAGAATTAAATTCCTAATTCGGTTAAATATTTTTGCATTTCCATTTGAACGGTTTTTAACTCCTCTTCCAGTTTCCCAATCTCCATCTGTACCTGGGCTATGTCTACCTCAGCCTCTTCCTCAAAGGTATCCACATAACGGGGGATATTGAGGTTAAAATCGTTCTCGCGGATTTCGTCGAAAGTAGCCACATAACTGAATTTATCTTCTACTATTCCGGGCTTTAGCTTTCTTTCGGTAAAACTCCTGTAAGTATCCACAATACGCTCTATGTCGGCTGACCGTAACTTATTCTGGTTTTTGGCCGATTCGAAATGCTGGCTGGCGTCAATAAACAGTACATCTTTGGTTTGATTGCGTCCCTTGTTAAAAATAAGGATGGCAGCAGGGATTCCTGTACCAAAGAATAAGTTGGCAGGTAAGCCAATTACTGCGTCCAATATATTCTCTTCTATGGTTTTTTGCCGGATTTTACCTTCGGAGGCACCGCGGAACAATACCCCATGAGGCACCACTACGCCCACTTTGCCATGGCCTTCGTAAGCGGTTTCAATCATGTGGCTGATAAAAGCCCAGTCGCCCTTACTTTTTGGAGGAATGCCCCGCCAGAAGCGGTTGTATTTATCACTTTCAGGATCGTAACTGGTGCTCGACTTTTCCCGGCCTTTTTCTTTTTCTTCCACCATTCCCCACTTGTCGAGACTAAACGGCGGATTTGCCACCACCGTATCGAACTTCATTAAGGCATCGCCTTCCTTCAGCTTGGGGTTGCGGATGGTATCGCCCCAGCGGATAGTAGAATTATCGAACCCGTGAAGAAACATATTCATTACGGCCAACGCCCAGGTGCTTCCATTAGCTTCCTGTCCGTACAACGAAAAGTTCTCGGAACCTACTTCCCTACCAGCTTTTATAAGCAACGAACCGGAACCACAGGTTGGATCGCAAATACGTGCTCCGGGCTTCGACTTGGTAAGTTTAGCCAGCAAAGTAGATACTTCGGATGGTGTGTAAAACTCCCCTGCTTTTTTACCCGCATCGCTGGCAAAATTGGCAATCAGGTATTCGTATGCATCGCCGATGATATCGCTCCCTTCAAGATGTGATGGGCTTAAATCAAGAATGTCGTCGCTAAAATCAATCAAAAGATGTTTCAGTCGGGTATTTTTGTCCTTTACATCACCCAGATTACTGCTGTTAAAGTCAATGTTGCGGAAAATCCCGGAACCATCTTCGCTGCTCAGCTTCTCACGGTTGGCTTCTTCCAGATCATTCAGGGCAATATTGATAAGTTCGCCAATATTGGCTTCATTCCGGTGGGTATACAGGTAATCAAACGAACAGTGTTCGGGAACCACAAAACGCTCATGCTTCATGGCGCGCTTTGCACGATCGTGATCGTTACTATACTTTTTAAGATAATCCTTGTATCTGTCTTTGTGAACATCGCTCACATACTTTAAGAAAAGCATAGTGAGTATATAATCCTTGTATTGGCTGGGATCGATTATCCCTCTGAAGGTATCGCATGCCTTCCACACAACATTGTTAATCTCCCTCTGTGTTATTTTATTCGCCATGAATGTGGTTTTTAGCTGCTTTTAATAATTTTTGCTGTATTTCAATTCCCCGAAGGTATTCTAATTGTCGTTTTAATGCAACTTCCTGGTTGTGGAGTTCACTAATTTTCATGATTATACTTTGCTTTTCTATCGATGGAATATAGATTTCCAAATTTTCGAGAACTACTTTGGATATAGATGGCAGATCGGTTCCAATAGCACCACTCTTAAGTGTTTGTAATGAAACAGGAAGATTAATAAACCATTGCAGGAATTCAGGTAACACGTGCATTTGATATTGTGAATTAATCCGGATGACCAGGAAGGTAGAAGAAGCAACAGCCAGGCCAATAGTACCATCATATTTTACTGCGAAATTCTTTGTTCCTTTTGCTGCAAACAATAAGTCCCCTTCATGAAGAAGATGCTTTTCGATTTTGCCCTGCAGCTTTAGATCAGGATGTAATAAAGTATTTACCTTCCCTTGTTCATCAAAATATTTAGCCTGTAAATAGATTACGTCACCTGAAATATCCGTTTTAATGAAAATTCCCGACTGAACCTGTGCGATATTTTTAAGTTTAACTTTCAACTTTTTATTTGAGTATAATTCATACAAAATTAGAAAATAAATTAAAACCGCAATAATAAATTGAGTATAATTTATACTTAAAATTAAAAGGCGTTTCCCTTAGGTAAATTTTCAAATTTTATGTTCAGTATTATTTCCTTGTGAATTGGGCAGAACTATGGGAGTTAACTTTGTTTTTAAAGTTTTTTACTATTGTTTCAAATCCTCCTTTTCCCCCTCACCCTGCTCAGCGTTTCCAGTTGCACTCCCATATAGGATGCAATATGGGTGAGTGGCAGGGTTTGCAGGTAAAGCTGATGATGTTCCTGCAGGTGCTGGTAGCGCTCGTGGGCAACGGTAAAGAGCAGGTTCCATACGCGGTCTTCAAGCATCTGGTTGCGGCATTCCAGGGCTTGCATCTCCATGGCTGCAAAACCCGGAAAGGCAGCTCTTAGCTTTTCAAGTATATTGCAGGGAATGGAGTAAACAGTGCCGTTGGTCACAAACTGCACATTGGCACGGGCAATGGTAAGTGGTGTAAAAACCGAATACATCATCACCGGCTCTCCGGGAAAATAGAAATACATGGTGGGCTCGTCACTGCCCTTGCGCCTGAACACGCGCAACTGTCCGGCCTCGATAAGCCACAGGTAACGACAGGGTTTCCCTTCCTGTATCAGGTAATCGCCTTTGGAGTAGGCCGAGTGTTTAACCGATTCCAGAAATTCGGGATGGGCGTTCTCTTCCATTTGGCGGAAAAGATGAATCATACGGTCCAGGTAAGGGCAAAGGTAACTGTTGGCTGCAAGTAACCGGCCTTTGTGGGTTTCAAGGATTTCAGTCAGCATTGGTTTGGTTGTTAGTTGGTTAAACCGGATGAGGCAACGCAAAAACCGTGCCTACAGAATACCAATACTTTTCCTGATAGCTGAAAGCTTCAGCCTATGGTATTCAGCATTACATTGTCTTTCTTATACTGTTTTTAACAGGTACAAACCTGTGAATGCATTGTAATATCGCACATTACAAGAGATTCGGCAGTGCTTCGTAAACTCGTACCCGCCTTATCTGGTGCGGACTTTTGCCCACTCCAATCACCAACTGGGTTTTAGGCAGCCGGAACTTTGGATGTGTTCCGGCGGCTGTCATGCCATTGCATGTAACCTGCGCCGAGTCGCCAACAACTTCCAGTCGGACTGTATACCAGGTGTCGGGTTCAAATTTTCCGGGTTTTGTTGATACTGCAGTATTGCCCTGGGTTTCCCACTTTTCGTATTCGAGGTTAATTCCGGCAGGGCGGCTCTTTACACTGGCATTCATCCAGGTGGAAAGTAAATATGCCTTGGGATCGAGTTCTTTGTTTGTAAAGTTCACACGGCAATAGGCATTGTTTTCGGGCAGTCCGTTTTTTAGAAACCGGAAGTCGACTTCAACAATCACATTCTGCAGCGAACATTCATAAGCAATCACCGGGTTATGGCCCGTTTCCCAGATGCTCTCCAAACCTTCTTCAGTGTGTTTGAAAGCGGCATGCCAGGCTTTTACTTTCCAGCCATCTTTCAATGGTTGAAACTCTTTGGTATATTCAGCCGGTTGACTGAGGTCGTCTTCAAGCAAAAGCTTTCCTTTAATTGCAAGCGACCTGGAGGAACTTTCATTTCCATCTTTAAAATGCCGCACATTACGCCATTGAACAACCGGATTTTCATGCCCGGTTTTAATAGTGCCATAGCAGCCGTATTTATGATAGTTCATTTTATTATTGTTGGTTGGCTTCTCGTTGTCATCATATTCAAGCACATTCACATTATCGAGGTAAATAATAATCTTATTGCCAACATCTTCCTGAAGATGAATCACATTGACCTTTATTTCGCGGCCATAGCAGTTGGTCATCACCCTGGGTGTTCCATATTTATGATTAATGCCAATGCTGCCACCATTTTCAGCATATCCGCGGATCATCATCTCCGTGGCACCTGTTTCGCTTCCCCAGATCTGCATCAGACTTTCATCATTCAACGGTGCATAAAAGGTAACATAGCCTTCAAATTGCCTCGATCCGAATTCATAATCGTTCAGAAGCCTTATTTCTGATCGGTTGGAACGGTTTTCGAAAAGCCTGAAAGTCTCGGTATTTTTTACGGAGTCGAAGGTATAGCTTGCAAAAGGCGGATTGCCATGAACTACCTGAGGTGCCACTGTGAACGTGGTATGTTTCTCCTTTGGATCGGCAAGATGAACTTTTCTTTCCGGAAAGTATTGAACCCACCCGTCGCCAATCTGAGCCGAAAGATTTGTTGTGTGGGCAAAAAGCATAAAAGCAAAAGTAATTCCGCCAAGAAAGCCTGCTGATTTATTCATGGTTAAATATTTAAGTTAGTAGTGTTTGAAATATCTGGTTCTGCTGATCGTATCTATTTCCCCGGATAATAATTGTCAACCGGATGGACAACAATCACCCCGGGACCCGAGTCGGGCATACAGGCCAGGAAATAGGCCACCACTTTACCTTTTTCGTCGACATACACAAAAGGCCGCTCCACTCTTTTAAATTTAGTAACAGACCCATCATCAAAAGCAATACTGCTTGTATTTACCGGTTCTTTGGTAAGCAGATGATAATGAATTCCGTCGGCAGAGTAATATTGAACACCAGCCTTGTTAATTCCGGTGGCCTTTCCGGCAAAATCGGTGCAAATAACATTGTATTGATTATTGGTCCACCAGATTGTGGGATCCTCCAGTTCATAATTATTCGGGAAAAGGTTCACGGTATCGGAAACCAAAGTGTATGGTCCCTGGTACGAAGGCGCTGTGCAAGCGCGTGCGGTGCGCACCTGGGCTTCTCCAATCTTAACAGAAAGCCTTCCCAGCATATAAACACTGCCATCAGTTTTTACAAGCGGAGCCGGATTGCTAAACGAAACCATCTTCTCACTTCTTTTCCAGGGACCGGTTATGGAGGTTGCTTCGGCGTACCCTGTTTCGTTGGCTGTGGAAATGTAGTAAAGGATAAACTTTGAGCCTGACTTTACAATCTTAACATTGTGCACCCGCTCGCTATCCCAAAATCCATCGCGCTTTTCGAGCACTGTTTCCTGGTAAACGTAAGGTCCGAACAGGTTTTTTGACGTTGCCCTGATGCACCGGGAATATTGGGTCCACCCGGCCATGCCATATTTTGCCGGCCATGCCGAAGCAAACATGTGGTAAGTGTCGCCGACTTTTATAACCGACGGGCACCAGAGAAATAAGCTGTCGATAGACAATCCTCCGTTCTTAACAGCAGGTTTGATGCTTTTCTTTATACTCTCGAATGCCGGTTGCTGCGCGGCGGCATCAAACATCAGAAAGAACAGGAATGTTATTGTGAGCACGTGCAAATTAAGGAGTCTTTTGTTCATAGAATAAAGTTTAACGAATAGTTCCGAAATGAACATCTTCAGGTTTTTCTTTTGTACCAAGAATTTGAAGTATAGTAGATGGACCGAGGTTTACAGGCGCTTCCCAGGCTTTTAGTGCCCAAACGACTTTCTTATCGGGTGTAACTTCCAGAAACTGCACCGGAAGATTAGAAGGTGCTATGTACAACTTCTTCCACTGGTTAAACCAGTTATTTACAATGGTGTTGCCATTGGGGAGCCGATAAGCAGTTTGGATACCAAAAAAGGTATATTCGGGCAAATCGGCCGGCTTAAGTTCCCACACAGGCTGACCTGTGGCAGTAATTTCGCGCACTATGTTTTTGTTGCAGCAAGCCAGAATATTGCCGTTTTTAAGTTGTACGGCCGACCATGGTGACGGAAAATCAAGAGAACGGACAATTTTTCCGTTGAAGTCGTATTCGTTGATTTTATTCATATCCATGTGGGCTACCAGATAAGTTCCCGCCGTGGTAAGTCGGGCATGGCGGAACTGACCATGCGGACGTCCGGAGTCACCAACAGGTATGGTGAATTCCTTCACAAACTTACCGGTTTTAATATTTACAACCCGCACCTTTGCGGTATCGGCATTCTGGATAAATATCACATGGTTTTTACCTATAGGCTGCGCCGTATGGATTTCTTCGCCTGCAGGGCAATCGTAATGCCACAGCACTTTTTTGTCCGAAGTAATTACCGTTAACCCATGCTGGTGTGCGAAAACCACTTTACCATCCGAAGTCAGCACAGCATCACTTATTTCGCCTCTTCCGGCGGTATCGATGTACGACCATGCCACACGTCCGTCGCGAACGATATACATATTCCTGTTTTTCTGCTCGCCGGCATAGAAAAAATCGTACTGCTTCAGTCCATTGCCAGGCAAAATCGCAGGCGCCGTAGCCAGCGAAACAGTATCGGGAGGTACAGCATCGCTCCTCACCTCTTTGGGCTGATCGGTCAGTTTTTCTATGCCGCGGGTACTGTTCTCCGTAATTTTTATGCCTTGTGTTTCCGGTCCTTCAAGACGCACAAAAGCTTTGGCATTCCCGTTTGCAGTGTTTCCTCTAACTATTGCACCGGAAACATTTTCGAGACGAATAATTGCAGGGGCACCATCACTTACAGTCATTTGGGAATTTTCGATGGTTACCTTTTTTCCGTCGTCCACAATAAAAGCAGGGCGCATGTCGGCACTGTCAAGCTTCAGGGTAATATTTTTCAGAGTTAACCCGTCCACATGGCGGGCCCATAAACCATAAGCCGGAATGGTTGGCCCGAAAGTCCGCACCTCCGGATATTCGTTTTCGGCTTCGGGTACAATTACTCTTGAGTGTTCAATGGTACCACCTCCGGCAAGGCTAATCTCGATATTTTCGAGCGTGAGGTTTTGTATTGCGAAACCAGGTACCCCGGTAATTAGAATTCCCGAGGGCGGTTTTATCTGGGCAACCTTCGCAGCTTTGGCCTTAACATTGCGGATGGTCACATTTTCGATGCACCCTGTAGTTTGCTTTGTATCGGATTCTTTCCTGAAAACATTCAGTCTTGAGCCCAGCCTTAACAATATGGGAGTACGCACATTATCCATAGTGATATCCGAAATCTGAACGTTGCGTATCTGTGCACCGTCCACGGTATTCATCTTGATGCCGCCATTGTTGGTATCGTAAATATAGCAATCCGAGATTTTTATATTTTCAAACGGAGCCATCGACTCGGTTCCAAATTTTATCCCGCCATGGTTGCTTGTAATTTTTAACCCTGTAACTTCAATATTCCTGCAGGCCATGCGGCTCCAGGTAGTTTTGAAACAAAGACCGTCGTCGCCGGTATTGATATCGCAGTCGGCAATGCGTACATCCTGTGTGCAGTCGATATCGAACCCGTCGTTATTCCCCAGTCCGCGGCTGTAGATAGAAACTTTGCTGATGCCAACGTTTTTACAGGCAAAAAAGTGACAGGTCCAAGCTGCAGAACCAGTAAGATGAATACCCTCGAGCGTTATTCCGGTGCTTTTAACAAACCTCACCAGGAAAGGTCGCTTGCTTTTCCCGGCTAAGGCAAGAAGATCGTTACCACGACCATCGATGGTTCCCTTCCCTGTGATACCCACATTTTTGGCGTTTACCGCACCGATAAAGCAATACCCCATGGGTGCGCCATTTCCGGTGCGAAACGGATCTACAAGCTGATAGTCGTTTATATCGGTACTTCCAAGCAGAGAAGCACCTTCTTCCATCGATAAAGTCACGTTATCCTTCAGCAAAACAGTTCCGGTAAAGAACTTCCCTTTTGGGATCACCACAATGCCGCCACCATTTTTGCTGCAATCGTCAATTGCTTTTTGAATGAATTTAGTGTTTACGGTTTTTTCATCGCCCTTTGCACCGTAGCGGGTAATATCGTACGATTTACCCGAGGCATATAATCCAATGGTAATCAATTGATAAATAAGCACCAGGAGCAGAATGTATAGTTTTTTCATGATAAAGTTCTTATTTACATTTTGGGCCCAAAAAGCAGGAGGATATTACGGCCGGCTTTCAGGTCCTGCAGAGGTCCCGGAGCAGGTTTGTCGGTCCGGGAAATACCCAATATATCGGTATCCACATTCAACGGACTGCCATCGTGATGCTCCAGACCCTGCAATGTTGGATCGAATTTCCCAATGAAAGCATGGGTGATTGCAGGATACTTCATCTCCAAAGCCTCTTTTTTACTGCTGAAAGACACTTCGACACCTTTCGGTAAGGTTTTGATTACAGCTTCAGCCTTGAAGGCTGTGTCGGAATAACTGTTTTTGTCGGCAAAGGAACTCTTAAGGGCACCTTCATAGTAAACATTCCAGTCGATGGCGAAACCCGGATTTTGTGTAATCTTATCCGTTCCGTTTCCAATGTAAATGTTGTTATAGTTTTTGTCGTTCTTAAAGCTCAGCGGCTCCGTTTTCACTGCAACAGCAGTATGCGGCTTCCAGTAAACAGGTGAGAATTTCTCGGTCCTGTAACTCCAGGTGCAGTCGATAAAAAGATTATGCACATACACACAGTTTTCCATGGATGAGCGTATTTCGCCCTTAAAGATGTTGTTATCCACAAGTACCGGTCCATGGGCGTTTTGCAGAAACAAGGCCGCAGCTTCCATATCGTACACCACATTGCCGGTAACGCGGGTACCCTGCGCACCCCAGTCGATCCATATGCCCGCGTACTGACCCGGTCCTCCCACATAAACCTTACGGATGATGTTGTTTTTCACCACCACATCCACAGCATCGTGAAGCTTGATACCGCCTGTTTCGTAACCGCCGAACTCCTTTTTGGCGCTGATGTTTTCAATAAGGTTTCCTTCGATGATACTGCCCGTCCAGCCTTTGAAGCCGTGAATTCCGGCCTGACCGCAATCACGAATTTCATTGTTGCGGATAATGTGATATCCGGCTGCTTCAGCATCAAAGCCTTCATCTTCGTGCGACGGATCGTTTCCACAAACAATGCCGGTACAACGGGCATCGGAGATGATGCAGTTTTCGATGATCCAGTGTTTACCGTAATAAGTGCCGGCCAAAGCCCGCTGAAAAGCCCTGAAGCAGGTCCAGTTGGCAGCAGCATGCATCATGGTGAAGCCATCAACGGTAATGTACTGCAAACCTTTTATTTCAGGAAAGAAAACACATTCGCGCACGTTAATTTCGGTGAGCTCAGCATTGGGATCGGTCTTGCTGAAGTTTACA
>JAJYAG010000119.1 GCA_021779665.1 Bacteroidota bacterium
TGGTTCCGGCTGATAATGGCTTTGGATTAACTGTAATGTTCGCGCTTCCGCTCATTAATATTGTACATCCCGAGGATATTGCTTTTACTGTGTAGGTCCCTGCAGCTCCAAGTCCTGTAAAGGTAAGACCGCTGCCAGTACCGGTCTGAGTGGTTGATTCTAATGGCGAATCGTTTAAATACACCTTATAGGTCAAGGAACTGTGCGATCCGTTTAAAGTTACATTAGTGGTTTGTCCATCACATATAGTTCCCCCACCTCCTACCGTGTAGGCAACTGCCGAGGGCACAGTAATATATAATTGAGATGACGGGCTGCTGCAACTCCCTTTATTCGCAATTACGGATATATTATCGCTACTCGCTCCAAGAGTAACATTTATGCTGTTGCTAGTGCTCGAACCACTTGCCCCTGACGGTAATGTCCAGGTGTAGCTGTCGGCCCCGCTTACTGCCGATATGCTATAAGTACTTGAAGTTTGCGCGCATACTGTAGTTGCTCCTATGATCGACCCGGGGGTTCCAACTCCTGTAACAGTAACAGACTGGCTGCTCGAATTGCCATTGCCGCAACTGTTGGTTCCATAAACGCTCACATTGCCTGAGGAAGCGCTGCAACTGTAATTTACGGTTATTGAATTGGTATTCGTACCTGATGTGATTGTCGCTCCCGAAGGAAGGCTCCACACATAACCTGTGGCATGGGTGATAGCCGGTACGCTGTAAGTAACACCTGTCTGCCCTGGGATAACCGAAAATGTCCCGGTGATTGCCCCGGCTGACAATGGCCTGGGGTTGACGGTTACATTTACACTGCCGTTCATCGGCATAGCACATCCTGATGCAGGATCAATTGCTTTCACCGTATAGTTCCCTCCGGCACTTAAACCGGGAAAGGTCAGTCCGCCACCAGTACCTTGCTTAACAGTAAACTCCAATGGTGAGTCATTTAAATATACCTTATAATTTAAATCAGAATATGAACCATCCAAAGTGATGCTCGTGGTTTGACCTTCGCATATCGTATTGCCCTCAGAACCTATCCTAACTGTGTAGGCAACAGCCGAGGGCACAGTAATATATGATTGGGATACCGAACTAACACAACTCCCTTGATTTGCTTTTACGCTTATGTATCCACTACTGGCTCCCATTGTTACATTGATGCTGTTGCTCGTGCTCGAGCCACTGGCTCCCGATGGCAATGTCCAGGTATAACTGTCGGCGCCGCTTACCGCTGAAATGCTATAAGAGGTTGATGTCTGAGCGCAGGCTGTAGTTGCACCTGATATAGCTCCTGGTGTGGGTACTATAATTGAGTTTACATTTAAAGTCCTTGCAGGACTGCTTCCACATGAACTATTAGCTGTAACCGAAACAGTAGCCGATCCATTATTGTTAAAACTCACCTGGGCATTAGTCGTTCCCTGTCCGCTTACAATAGTTCCATTTGACACGCTCCAGTTGTAACTTGTTGCTCCAGATACAGGAGCTATGGAGTATGATGTTGAAACATTGGCGCAAACCGTGGTTGTCCCACTTATTGAACCTGGTTGAGTTGGAGCGAAACAATCCTGAGTTACTGTTACCGTGTACCTTGCATTATCAATGTAAATACGTCCTGTTCTTGGAGAATTAGTTGAATTAGTGGTACAAGTAACGTTTAATTGATAATTACTATATTTTGTAACGGTTATCCAGGAGCTTGCCCCTGATTCAACAGAATACCCATATGAACAATCCGGACTGCTGAGTCCAAGCCCTATAACATTAGTTTGACCAGATGAACTCTGAAAATTCATTGAAGATGGATAAACATATGTTACACAAGGAGCTTGTCCATTTAGGTTTATTGAAAAATCTAAAAATAATAATGAAAACAAAATATGTAAAATGAATCTTGTATTAGATTTAGTAGTTTTCATTTACTATATATATTAAGTTAGCTTTTTAAATCCTTTGACCAAGTGTTATATATGGAAAACCTGCCTAAGCAGACATTAACATCCTTTAGTTAGCTTAAATGTACTCTTGCCAAAAGTAATTTATTTAGTAAATAAATAATTAGCCAAACTCTGCCAACCGGGCAAATGGTACCTATCAATAAGTGAACGGCAGTATGTTTTGAGGGAATGGTAGTAAAAACTTAGTTAAAGGTATGTACTAAGAAAAAGCTTTGATTGAACCTTCAATCATGAAAAAGATAAGGAGAAATTAAAACAATACTAAATATCAGATAATTGATGGTTAAACCATTGCTATAAATATTCGCAAAATAATGTAGTTAAAGGAGACATATACTATCAAATTTACTATAAGTGCGAATTACAAAAGGTAGCAAAATGAATACTATAGTTGAGTTAAAGAATATGCAACGAAGATAATAGGTTTGAGGCATAATGAAACTGTTCCAAATAGAGAAATCCTTTTAGGAAACATTATAACAATTAGAACCAACGATTTTTATTAAAAGGATAGTTTTTTCGTTAAAACCGAGTTCGTTTCCTAGCATCATTATTAAAAAGTCAAAATTATTCTTGAGACATCCTCCTATTTATCGGAATACTTTATAGAATCTGTTTTTACCAAATCCTTGCCTTCCAATTTATATCTATATACCCGGATACACTCAGTGCAGCCATAAATTGGTGAATCAAAAGGCAAATCAGTATATTCCGCAACAATGGAATTATTTTCAACTCTCCTCACCTTAAAAATTTTATTCATGGTCGCTGCATGATTAAACCCCTTTTCCGATTTCAATAAAACAATATGCTCCACTCTCACCGGGGCTACTCCATGGAAGACCTTAACGGGCAGAACTGCATCTGTTAGGGTATCAGCGTCAATTCTTCCATAAACAATGCCCTTTGTTTCCAAAACATATTTAAAAACCGAATCCGAGATTGCAATAACTCCGTTATTATTGGAAACGTGTCCATTTCTCAATTTACCAAGCGAATAATTTTCACCGGCCTTTGTTACCAATTCTAATGCTGAATGTTCCTTAGAACTCCCGGATGGATTATTACAACTGAAAAGCAACATCAAACAACCCAGGCCATAAAAAAGAGGTTCTTTTCTCATGATTAAGATATTAGTTTGCTAAAAATAAAAAATAACTAAAAACCTTCACCCCATTTAGAATTTAAATGTCATGTTATGCTCTTTTTCAGCTGCAAAGCTAGCCATAACCATATTTTTAGTATTTTAGCTACTTGAAACATAAAAAACCTTATGTACGAATTTATTGAAGGTAAACTACATGACCTGACTCCCGCCTTTGCTGTTATAAAAGTGAGTGGGATTGGTTACATCATCCAGATATCACTTCACACTTACAGCGAGCTAAACGCCCTCGCCAACAAAGAAAACTGCAATTTATTCATCCATCAGGTAATCAGGGAAGATGCTCATCTTCTTTTTGGATTTTACACAAAGAAAGAAAGAGAAATTTTCAGATTGTTAATTACCGTTTCGGGAGTTGGAGCCAACACTGCGAGGATGATGCTCTCATCCATGAATCCGGCTGAAATTCAAAAGGCAATAGCCGATGCAAACGTAAACATGCTGAAAAATATAAAAGGAATTGGCCTTAAAACTGCTCAGAGGATTATTGTAGACCTGAAAGATAAACTTGGATCGGATCTGATTGGTGATGAAAATTTCCTTATTAAAGACAATAGAACCAAAGACGAAGCGTTAAATGCATTAGTTACATTGGGTTTTTCCAAATCGGCGGTCGAGAAGGTGCTGGAAAAAATTATATCAACCGGAACACAGCACAGTGTGGAAGATTTGGTAAAACAAGCTTTAAAAAACTTATAAACCTTTCTGAATAGAAATTGGACAATTTTTTTTCTATATACTCAAAAATTGTTTGCGCATTTTTACTTGCAGCAATCCCAATTGTCAATTCATTTTCTCAAACCAACAACGCTTCTGAAACCTCAAAGGATTCCACATCAAGAACCCAGCTCGAAAAACGATATAATATCAGAAACAACAGACTTCCCTATTCAACTTACCAGAAAGAACCTTTACTCTTTCTGCAAACCCCACCAAACATTTCCCGATCGGTAGAATACGATGCCAAAACAAACGAATATAAATTTTCGGAAAAAATAGGCAAACTGGATTATACACCGCCTTTTTCCATGAGTTTGAATGAATATAAGGCTTATGAATTTCAATCATCGAAGCAGGATTACTGGAAACAAAGAAGTAAAAGTGAAACCGTAGACAGGCGGTCGCCACTATTAAAAAGCATTAATATCGGTGGTGAAGCTTTTGATAAGATCTTTGGGACCAGCACTATCAATATAGTCCCTCAAGGTTCGGCCGAATTGATTTTCGGCTTGAATACCTCAAAAATCAATAACCCCAATATTAGCGAAAGACTTAGAAAAACCACCACCTTCGATTTCCAGGAAAAAATTCAGATGAATGTCACCGGATCTATCGGCGACAAAATGAAGCTGGGAGTCAATTATAATACCGAGGCTACTTTCGATTTTGAAAACAAGACCAAACTGGAGTACAACGGTAAAGAAGATGAAATTATAAAGAAGATTGAGGCAGGTAACGTTTCTCTTCCGCTTACCGGATCCTTAATTACAGGTAGTCAGAGTTTATTCGGGTTAAAAACCGAAATGCAGTTTGGAAAACTCTATATGACCACTGTTATTTCGCAGCAAAAAGGTGAATCGAGTGTAATTGAGGTTAAAGGTGGTGCCCAACAGGAAGAATTTGAACTCCCAATTGACCAGTACGATGCCAACAAGCACTTCTTTCTGGCCCAATACTTCCGAAATAACTACGAAAGTGGTTTAAAGTCATTACCCACCATCAATTCAGGTGTTACCATTACAAAAATTGAAGTTTACGTTACCAATAAAAGCAGCAACTACGAAAACACCAGAAACATTGTAGCTTTTATGGACCTTGGTGAAAATATTGTGCATAACACCATTCCCGAATTTCAACCTGCAAATGGCAATATAACACTGCCTTATAACGAACGAAACGGCTTATACAATGCGGTGATCAATAATTATTCGGCACGTGAAATAAATGTAGTTAGCAACAGACTTGGTTCCCTGAGTGGGTTTTACCTTGGACAGGATTTTGAAAAAGTTGAAAATGCCCGGCGACTCACCGAAAGAGAATATACGCTGAATGAAAAGCTTGGATATATCTCTTTGAATACAGCTTTAAATTCGGATGAAGTGCTAGCCGTGGCATTCGAATATAACTATATGGGTAAAACCTACAGAGTAGGAGAATTATCAACATCAGGTGTAACAGCTCCACAGGCATTGGTACTAAAGCTTATTAAGCCCACAAATCTCACACCCAAGCTGCCTATCTGGGACCTGATGATGAAAAACGTTTATGCCATTGGAGCATACCAGGTTACCAAGGAAGATTTCGAGCTTCATGTGCTATATCAGGATGACAAAACCGGAAATGCGATCAATTACATTCCCGAGAAGGAAACTAAAGGCGAAATTCTGATCCGTGCTCTGAAGATGGATACACTAAACAGTCAAAATGACCCCATTCCCGATGGTGTTTTCGATTATGTGCCCGGAATCACTATCAACGAGTCCAACGGACGCATTTTCTTCACTACCCTGGAACCATTTGGGCGCACGCTTGACAATTACCTGGCAGGTAAGAATGTAGCTCCCTCGGTACGCCAAAAATATACTTTCAATGTCCTTTACGACTCCACCCAAACAAAAGCAAGGTTAGAGGCTGAACGTAACAAGTTCAAAATTCGCGGTCGGTATCAATCTTCGTCCAGCTCCGAAATATCATTAAATGCGCCAAACGTACCTCAAGGCTCAGTAGTGGTTACGGCAGGAGGAATGAAACTTGCCGAAAACATCGACTATACGGTTGACTACATGTTAGGCCGCGTTAAAATCATCAATCAGGGACTATTGGAATCAGGAACACCGATAAAAATATCACTCGAAAGTAATTCGCTATTCAATATCCAAACAAAGACCCTGCTTGGCACCCACCTTGACTATAAAATAAACGACAATTTTATAATTGGAGGAACCGTTTTACATCTTTCCGAGCGGCCCCTCACCCAAAAAGTAAATATTGGCGACGAGCCAATTTCAAATACAATCTGGGGATTGAACGGCACCTACACAGCCAAGTCGCAGCTTCTCACAACGCTTATCGACAAACTACCCTTGATTCAAACCAAAGAACCATCCTCCTTTACGTTTGAGGGTGAGTTTGCGCATTTAATTCCTGGCCATTCAAAACATATAACCAAATCAGGAGCTGCCTACATCGACGATTTTGAAGGAAGCGAAACCTCCTATGAAATGAAGTCGTACCCGGCATGGTCACTGGCCAGTACACCACAAGGGCAAAACGATTTATTCCCTGAAGCTTCAACCACAAACGATTTGAAATACGGACATAATCGTGCCAAGCTCGCCTGGTATGTTATCGACCCGTTATTTCTGCGAAACACCTCAGCGACTCCGAGACATATTAAAAACAATAAAATAGCTAAATCCAGTCCATTTGTGCGGGAAGTTCAGGAAAAGGAAATTTTCAAGAATGTCTCCAATCCAAGCAATCTGCCATCCACACTACAGATTTTAAATGTGGCTTATTATCCTAAAGAAAGGGGACCTTACAATTACGATCTGAACCTTGATCAGAATGGCAAATTATTAAGACCTGAAGAACGCTGGGGTGGCATGATGCGCGAAGTACTTACCAATGACTTTGAAGCCGCGAATGTGCAATTTATCGAATTCTGGGTAATGGATCCCTACGTTTCAGATTCTGTAAGCAATAACCATGGAAAATTATATTTCAACCTGGGGAATGTTTCGGAAGACGTATTAAAAGACGGTCGCAAAAGCTTTGAAAACGGGTTCCCGAAAAATGAGCTTGTACAGAATGTAGATTCAACCAAATGGGGTCGTGTTCCTGATATTACATCGCAATCCCTCACCAATGCTTTCGATAACGATCCAGCAAGCCGAAAATTTCAGGACATTGGTTTAGACGGACTGTCGGATACCGATGAGAAAAAATTCTTTACAGGTTTTCTCGATTCGGTAAAAAACAGAGTTACTGATCAGGTTGCCCTTGACCAGATTCTTAACGACCCGTCGAATGACAATTTCCATTATTATCGCGGCGACGACTATGATGATCAGGAACTCGGAATTCTGGAACGTTACAAGCGCTATAATGGTTACGAAGGCAACTCGCCGGCTCTTGAGGCAAATACCGATGCTACAGCTTCAGGAACCAGCCTGCCAAACTCCGAAGATATCAACAGGGATAACACGCTTAGCGAAAATGAAAGCTATTATCAATATGCTGTGGATATTTCACGTGATGCTTTGAAAGAAGTGGGGAAAAACTACATTACCGACATTGTAAGCTATGATATACCTGAAGAAACTGAAGCAGGACAAAAAACCACAACAGTACGCTGGCTGCAATTCCGTATTCCAATTTCAGAACCTGAAAAAGTAGTTGGTTCTATCCAGGACTTCAAATCGATTCGTTTTATGCGTATGTTTTTAAAAGGATTTGAAGACTCTGTTATTTTGCGTTTTGCCAAACTTGAACTGGTACGTGGCGAATGGAGAAAATACAATCTTTCGATGCGTCAGGGCGGTGAAGGAGTTTCTATTCCTGAGGAATCGGATGGAACATTCGAAATTGCATCGGTAAATATAGAGGAAAACTCAACCAAAAAACCTGTAAACTATGTGCTTCCTCCGGGTATTGACCGTGTAATCGATCCTCAAAATCCACAGCTTACCCAGTTAAATGAGCAGTCGATGGTGCTGAAAGTTCAGGACCTCGTAAATGGCGATGCCCGTGCAGCTTATAAAACCATAAACCTGGATATTCGTCAATACAAACGCCTGCAAATGGAAGTACACGCTGAAAGGATCCCCGGAACAGAGCTGAATGACAATGAAATGACAGTTTTTATCAGGATGGGGTCTGATTACAGAAATAACTATTACGAAATTGAAGTTCCTTTAAAACTTACTCCGCATAAGAGCGATTATGTAGACGAAGACGACGATGACCGGCGGGCCGTGTGGCCCGAAGAAAACCGTATCGATTTTGCGTTTGAAGATCTTCAACGTCTGAAACAGGCACGCAACGATATGATGCGAGGCTCCAATTCAAATATTACCTATACGACCGTTTTCCCATATACAATCGACGGGCGACCTTACAAATACTATATCTGCGGAAATCCTAACCTGAGCAATATCCGCACAATGATGATCGGTGTCCGTTATCCGAAAAAGCCAGATGCAGAAGGCCAGACAAGAAGTGCGGAGGTTTGGGTGAACGAATTGCGTTTAACAAATTTCAACGAAAAGGGAGGCTGGGCAGCAAATGCACGTATGATTACCAAACTTGCCGACCTTGGCACAGTGAGTATTGCAGGAAGTACTTTAAAGCCTGGATTCGGAAGCATCGATCAGAAAGTGAACGAACGCAGTAAGGTGGAAATTAATTCGTACGACATATCGTCGAACCTTGAATTAGGCAAATTCTTCCCTGAGAAATCGGGTGTTCAGCTTCCTATGTATGTAGGTTTTTCCGAATCGTTTACCGACCCCGAATACAACCCCACCGATCCTGACATACCGCTCCAGGCTGCTTTGGACAATGCCCGTAATAAAGCAGAACGGGATAGCATTATTAAGATTTCGCGTGATTATACACGCCGGAGGAGTTTGAACTTTACAAACGTAAGGATCAATAAAATGGATGGAAAACCTCACTTCTATGATATAGCCAACTGGTCGTTAAATTATGCTTTTAACGAAACGTACAGCTTTAATATCAACACACAGAGGTATATCGACAAGCGGTACCATGGAAGCATCATGTACAATTACACAGCGCGTCCTAAAACAATCCAGCCATTCCAAAAAGTCAAAATTCTGAATAACCGTTTCCTGCGCCTCGTTAAAGATTTCAACTTCAACCTGGGACCTACAACACTAGGGTTCAATACCGAAATAAGCCGCTATTACCGCGAAATGCTCAACCGCGACATTAATAACTACGGTGGTACGGTTATTCCAACTGTAAGCAAGGACTTTTTATGGAACAGGAATTATGAATTCAGCTACGATCTTACCCGCTCCATCAGAATTGATTTTACTGCTTCAAACATCGCCCGCATTGATGAGCCCACATCCATAAATGTTGTTAACCGTTACCATAAAGAAGAATACGATTTATGGAAGGAATATGTGTGGCGCGAAATTATGAGTATGGGCAGAACCACTCAGTATTTCCATGACATCAATGTATCGTACAACCTGCCGTTAAATAAATTCCCGTGGCTCGACTGGACTTCTTCAAATGTGAGGTATACAGCTTCGTACGGATGGGATGTTGCACCTCAAAACGAGTACAACATTGGCAACACGATAAAGAACTCCAATACATTTCAAATTAGCGGTCAGATGAATATGTCGACTTTATACAACAAAGTTCCATATTTTAAAAGATTGCTTCAGCCTGTCAACCGTAAACAGGAACAGAAAAAGAAAACCAAAAAGGTGATTTACGAGCGGAGCAGCATGGTTTTAACAGCCGGCGAGCCAAAAATTGTGTTTCATAAATTATCAACCGACGAGGTAGTTGTTAAATTTTTTGATAAGGATAACAAAGAAGTAAAGGGAAAAACGACCATTGTGAATGAAAATAAGATTGAATTCACGCCCGACAGCAGCATGAATAATGCACGAGTGTTGGTAGAAGGAACAGTTGAAGTAAACCCAAGTCCTTTTGTTTTAATTCTTGAAAACACCACCCGCATATTGCTGGGGATTAAAAACATTTCACTCACATATTCCCAAACCCAGGGATCTATACTGCCCGGATACAACAGGAACACTAAAATTCTGGGGATGGTAAGTGACGGAGATATGTACGCACCCGGGTTGCCGTTTATTCTGGGTTATCAGGACAGGGATTTTGCACGCAAAGCTGCAACGGAATATGGTTGGGTAACAACAAGTCCTTACCAGAACTCACCTTTCATAATGACGCATAATGAGACCTTCCAGGGCCGTATCGTTTTTGAACCTTATCAGGGCTTTAAGATTGAACTTAACGGGCTTCGTACTTATTCCCGCAATGAAAGTTCTTATTGGATTGCCGATTCGTTAACACACGCATTCCCCGATGACACGCGCGGATATACCCGCAACGGTAATTTCAGCATGACAATCATTTCACTGGGTAGCGCGTTCGAAAGACTTACAAGCAAAAACTATGAATATTCTCCCGCTTTTGAGAAATTCAAAGAAAACCGGTATCGCATTATCAGCCGTCTGGCTCAGGAAAGACATAACCTCGATAATGGCTACGACCCTAAACTTGTGGACGGAGTTGCCGATGGATACAATGAAAATGCACAGCAGGTTTTAATTTCTGCATTTTTGGCAGCCTATGGAGGAACTAGTCCACAAAATGTAAAACTTAAAAGCATTCCTTCTTTCTGGGATATGCGTCCTAACTGGACAATAACATTTGATGGTCTTTCCCGCCTTGAATTTGTGAAGAAATATGCCCGCTCGGTTAATCTGCGGCACACTTACAAATCGACCTATAACATAGGAAATTACCTTTCGAACTCTGATTTCTTCAGGGATGCTGATATTGAAACAGGCCTGAGTAATTTACGCGACTTGCAGAACAACTTTCTGGGTCCTATTGAAATTAATTCAGTTTCAATCCGTGAAGACTTTTCTCCTTTAGTAAACGTTGATGTTGCCTGGAAAAATTCGCTTTCGACCCGTTTTGAGCTTCGCCGGAACAGGAATGTTAACCTGAGCCTTTCGAGCTACCAGGTTACAGAAACCAGTAACAACGATATCATAATCGGCACCGGCTATAAATTCAAAGACGTTCAGTTTATAATAAAATCGGGCGATGGACAGAAATCGTTTAAAAGTGATCTTAACCTTGCTGCCGATGTTTCCATTCGTGACAACAAAGTTATTATCCGCAAACTCGAAGGAGCTCCCCAGGCGGCTCAGGGCCAGAATGTAGTTACAGTTAAATTCTCGGCCGATTATAATTTGTCGGAAAGTTTTAACCTCCGGTTTTTCTACGACCGGATTGTAAATAAGCCATTTACATCCATCTCCTACCCTACTGCTAATACAAATATTGGATTCAGCGTTCGGTTCACACTTGTTCAATAGCAGTTTTTCCATTGAATAAATTTGGTTATTTTTGACGTCTCGTTTAACACAGAATAAAACATAAAAAATTCTTGATATGAATATCCCACAGAATTTAAAGTATACCAAAGATCATGAATGGATCCGTATAGAAGGTAAAGAAGGCTATGTAGGAATTACCGACTATGCTCAGGGCGAACTTGGAGATATTGTTTTCATCGAAATTGAGACTCTGGACGAAAACCTTGAAAAGGAAGAAGTATTTGGAACTGTTGAAGCAGTAAAAACTGTTTCGGACCTGTTTATGCCGGTTTCAGGCAGAATTGTGGAAGTAAATTCCAAACTCGAAGATAATCCTGAACTGGTTAACAAGGATCCATATGGCGAAGGCTGGATGGTGAAAGTTGTTTTCGAAAAACCTGAAGAACTCAACGATTTGCTAGATGCCAAAGCATACCAGGACATGATTGGAGCTTAAATTCTTCAAAATAAAAAAAACTATAGCGGGGTTATCTCCGCTTTTTTTATTTTTATGCGGTCGATTTCACGACCTTAATACATAATCATATCAGATTTGAAACTTCTTTCGTTTTTAAAGGAAAAGAAAGCTCAGGATCTAGACGCGCCATCTACAACCCTGCAACACAGGGATATAATACTGCGGAAAAAGTTTCTGAAAAAGCTTTATATCGACTGGTACTCTTCTATGCTGAGAGCAACCGAAGGTTTACCGGAAGGGAAAATTGTTGAAATAGGCTCCGGTGGCGGATTTCTCAAGGAATTAAATCCTACGGTAATCACCTCTGATATTTTACCATTCCCTCATTGCGATCTTACTTTCTCAGGTGAACAGATGCCTTTCGGCGACAATGAGCTTTCGGCTATTCTAATGATTGATGTTTTGCATCACATCCCCGATTGCAAAAGTTTTTTCCGTGAAGCTCAAAGAGTATTAAAGCCCGGAGGTAAAATAATTATGATTGAACCGGCCAATACCTCTTTTTCAAGGTTTATCTTTCAGAATTTTCATCACGAAAACTTCGATCCCAAAACTGAAAGCTGGAGTTTTCCGACAAGTGGTCCGCTTTCGGGTGCCAACGGAGCTTTACCCTGGATTATTTTTATACGCGATTACGCTAAATTTAAATTGGAATTTTCTTCCTTCTCAAAGGAAAAAATTAAACACCATACCCCTTTCGCTTACCTCATCTCTGGCGGACTTACCTATAAGTCGCCCCTTGCGGGATGGATGTTCCGCCCTTTCAGATGGTTCGAAACTATGCTGACTCCTTTTAACAGATACCTGGCAATGTTCCAGACAATTGTTGTGGTTAAGAAATAACGCAAGTCCGATCTTAGATTATTTACAATACACTAGAAATAAAGTTTCCAAAAAAGAACCTTATTTTATTTTTCCAAACCTTAGCAGAGAAGGCATCCGGAATATCTTCAACCTAATTATCTGATGTATAGCTGAATTACTTACACCCGAGCATATTAAAAATATACCATAAAAAAAGCCGGTTCTCACCGGCCTTTTCAGTCTTACGACTTACTACTAATATCTTACGACTAAATTAAAGTTTCTTCTTCACTTCAAATTCAGTGAATCCTTCTATCATATCACCTACCCTGATATCATTGAAGTTGTGTATATTCAAACCGCATTCATAGCCGTTCGAAACCTCTTTAACATCATCTTTGAAACGTTTCAGAGATCCGAGTTCGCCGGTGTAGATTACAATACCATCGCGGATGATTCGAACTTTCGACGAACGGAGCAGCTTTCCTTCTTTCACGAAGCAACCTGCAACGGTACCAACTTTGGTAATTTTGAATGCCTCACGAACTTCGGCCATACCGGTAATTTCCTCCTTGATTTCAGGAGAGAGCATACCTTCCATAGCTGCACGAATTTCTTCGATAGCATCGTAAATGATGGAGTAGAAACGAATATCGATTTGTTCCTTTTCGGCAAGTTTGCGTGCATTTACTGATGGACGCACCTGGAAGCCCACGATAATGGCATTTGAAGCTGTTGCAAGAACAACATCCGATTCCGAAATCTGACCTACAGCTTTATGAATTACATTCACTTGAATTTCCTGGGTTGAAAGTTTAATAAGTGAGTCGGACAATGCTTCAACAGAACCATCCACGTCACCTTTCACAATAATATTCAACTCCTGGAAGTTACCAATAGCAATACGACGACCAATTTCGTCGAGGGTAATATGCTTCTTGGTACGTAAACCCTGTTCACGCTGTAACATTTCGCGTTTTGAGGCAATATCCTTGGCCTCTTTGATATCTTCGAGTACATTAAATGTGTCACCCGCCTGAGGAGCACCGTCGAGACCCAGAATCAGAACTGGCATTGCCGGTCCGGCAGCATCAATCTTCTGGTTACGTTCGTTGTACATCGCTTTGATGTGTCCAAAATAACTTCCGGCAAGAATTACATCGCCTGTACGTAAAGTTCCGCCCTGTACAAGGACGGTGGCAATAAATCCCCGGCCACGGTCGAGAGAAGATTCTACAACAGTACCAAAAGCGCGTTTATCAGGATTTGCCTTCAAATCCAGAAGCTCGGCTTCAAGCAGTACTTTTTCAAGTAAAAGATCTATGTTCAAACCGCTCTTGGCAGATATTTCCTGCGATTGATATTTACCACCCCAATCTTCAACCAGATAGTTGAGATTAGCGAGTTCCTCCTTAATTTTTTCAGGATTAGCTTCGGGTTTATCAACCTTATTGATGGCAAACACGATAGGCACACCGGCAGCTGATACATGGTTGATAGCTTCTTTTGTCTGAGGCATAACCCCGTCATCGGCAGCAACCACAATAATTGCAACGTCGGTAATAGCAGCACCACGGGCACGCATGGCAGTAAATGCTTCGTGACCAGGTGTATCGAGGAATGTTATTTTTCGTCCATTTTCAAGTTCTACTGCATAAGCTCCAATGTGCTGGGTAATACCACCGGCTTCACCCGCAATAACGTTGGCGCTACGGATATAGTCGAGCAGTTTGGTTTTACCATGGTCAACGTGACCCATTACGGTAACGATTGGAGGACGAGGTAACAGATCGTCCGGAGTATCTTCTTCAACCCGGATGGCTTCCTGAACCTCAACGCTGATGAACTCAACCTTGAAATTAAATTCATCGGCAACGAGTGCCATGGTTTCGGCATCAAGACGCTGGTTGATGGATACGAAAAGACCCATGTTCATGCAGGTAGAAATAACTGCAGTAACGGGCACTTCCATCATCGAAGCCAGTTCGTTTACCGAAACAAATTCAGTAACCTTTAAAATATTTTTATCGCGTTCAGTCTGTTCGAGTTCCTCCTGCATACGATGGCTTACAATATCACGTTTTTCGCGGCGATATTTGGAGGCCTTTGACTTACCCTTGGAGGTCAACCTTGCAAGAGTATCTTTAATTTGCTTTTGTACATCTTCCTCGCTGACTTCCTGACGAATAGGCCTGCGAGCTTTATTGTTACGATCCTGAGGTTTCTGGCTATTTCCTCCGAATCTTGGTTTATTTTCACCTTGCTGCTGTTGTCCTTGCGGTTTCTGATCTTTAGGAGGAACAGCAACTCTTTCATTATCTTTACGAATACGTTTACGTTTCTTCTTTTTAGCATCGTAAACATCCGATGAAGCAACTGGCTTTTTACGATCGTCGGCCGAAGGAAGATCAATTTTTCCTACAACAGTCGGCCCTGATAACCTTTGAGCTTCAGCCCGGATTACCTGATCGTCCTGTCTTCCTGGTTCATTAACGTTTCCTGCTTGCCTTCTCTGATCCTGTCTTTCAGGACGCTCTCTGTCCTGACGATCATGGCGATGATGTTCACGAGGCTTTTGATCGTTTCTTTGCTCCTGATTACGAGGTTCCTGCTGGCGCTGACCGCCTTCGGGTCTGCGTTCATGAGCCTGCTGCTGAGGCCTTTGCTGCTGATGCTTTTCTCTGCGTTCCTCATCGCGTTGCTCTTTGGTTTTCTTGGGGGGTCTTGTTCTAAGATTAATAGAATCAAGATCAATTTTCCCAACAACACGGATATCAGATTCGAATTCAGCTTTAGCTGTAATTACTTCATTATCCTGAGCAACATCGGTATCATTACTTGCAACCACCTCAGGTACACTCTCAACAATTTTAGGTTCTTCCTTGACCGGTGGAACAATGGGTTTTTCTTCCTGAACAACAACAGGCTTTTCAGGAGCTTTTTCAATTACTGGTTCTATAACTTCAGGCTCTTTGGGTTTTGGAGTTTCCAGAACTACAGGTTTTTCAACCGGCTTTTCAGGAACCTTTTCAACGGGTTTTTCGATATGTACTTCAACTGGTTTCTCAACAGGTTTTTCAACCGGCTTTTCAGGAGCTTTCTCAACAGGTTTTGCTTTGGGCTTTAACGAATCAAGATCGATTTTACCAATAACCTTAACTTCAGGCTCCTTAATATCACGTTTCGGTTCAACCAAAAGAGGGCCTTTTTTCCCGGTGCTGGTATCCTTTATAAAAAGTTCCTTTTCAATTACTTCTTCTTCTTCCGATTGAGCAGATGTTTCTTCAATAGTAACAGTTTCTTTCTTCTCACGAAGAGAGCGCAGGTTCACTTTTTCCGATTCTTTTTTAGCATTGATATCGGAGCTGTATTCTTTTGACAGGACATCGTAAAGCTCGGGAGCGACTTTTGTGTTTGGGTTTGGATCTACTGTATGCCCCTTCTTTTTAAGAAAGTCAACAATAGTAGAAATCCCGACGTTGAATTCCCTAGCTAATTTACTGAGTCTCAGTTCTTTTTTATCTGTCATAAATTAATCCTGTACGTTTGTTAAGCCTTTTGTTAATGCTGCGCTAAATTAATATATATCAATATACTTATTCAAATTCGGAACGCAGAATTTTAAGTACATCGCGAATAGTTTCTTCTTCCAGATCAGTTCTCTTAAGGAGCTCTTCAGCACTTAAGCGTAAAACGCTTCTGGCAGTATCGCAGCCAACAGCTTTGAGCTCATCGATGACCCATCCTTCGATTTCGTCTACAAATTCGTCGAGATTAACGTCATCCTCCTCTTCTTCGTCTGTTTCGCGATACACATCAATTTCGTAACCTGTAAGCTGGCTGGCAAGTTTGATGTTCAAACCGCCTTTACCAATTGCAAGCGAAACTTCATTCGGCTTCAGATAAACTTCGGCACGTTTTGCGCCTTCGTTAATTTTGATGGATGAAATTTTTGCAGGACTTAAGGCACGGGAGATGAACAACTGATTGTTATTGGTAAAGTTGATAACATCGATATTTTCGTTACGCAGCTCACGAACAATACCATGAATACGGGAACCTTTCATACCAACGCAGGCACCAACCGGGTCGATACGTTCGTCGTACGATTCAACTGCAACTTTAGCTCTTTCACCAGGCACACGCACAATTTTCTTAATGGTAATTAAACCATCAAAAATTTCGGGTACTTCGAGTTCGAAAAGTCTTTCGAGGAATATTGGCGAAGTACGCGAAAGAATAATGAGCGGATTGTTATTGCGCATCTCAACACGAAGCACAATGGCCCTGATATTATCACCCTTACGGAAATGATCAGAAGGAATTTGCTCATTTTTAGGAAGGATAAGCTCGTTACCATCATCGTCCAGAATAAGAATTTCTCTTTTCCAAACCTGGTAAACTTCACCGGTAATAATTTCGCCGATACGATCTTTATATTTCCCGTAAATGTTACCTTTTTCAAGCTCCATAATACGGGAGGTTAGATTCTGGCGAAGCGCCAGGATAGCACGGCGACCAAAATCGGCCAGTTTTACTTCGTCGGTAACATCTTCTCCAACTGCATAATCGGGATCAATTTTCAATGCTTCCGAGATAGGAATCTGCAGATTTGGATCAGAAATTTCACTATCCTCTACAATTTCGCGGTTTCGCCAGATTTCAAAGTCACCTTTATCGATGTTGATAATGATGTCGAAGTTCTTATCGGTGTTATATCTCTTAATCAACATATTACGAAAAACATCTTCAAGAACACTCATCATTGTTGCCCTGTCGATACTTTTGAGTTCTTTGAACTCCGAGAATGTGTCGATTAAATTAAGGTTTTCCATAATCCCAAATTTTGACTCTTTAAAAATTTATTATCGCCTTGATAATCTTTATATCGTTAATTAATATTTCCTTTTCGGCAATTACCAGTTCTGGTTTCTTTTTGCCTTCCACTTTCATTTTTTCCTTTACTTCAACTTTTACTTCCGAACTGTCAGCACTCAGAAGTTTACCGGTATATTTTGTTCCATCCTTCAAAAGCACCGAAACCTGGCTACCAATATTTTTCTGATATTGTTGAGGAACTTTAAAAGGCTGGCCTAAACCCGGAGACGAAACTTCGAGTTCAAAATCTTCAATATTACGATTAAGTTTAGCTTCGAGGGCGGTACTAACCATAGCACATTCATCAATCGAAACGCCTTTAACACTGTCGATCTCGATCAAAATCTTATTTGAAGGCTTAACAGTCAGGTCTACAAGGAAAAGATCTGTTTCCTCGAGAATTTCAACTAAAAAATAATTAACTTTTGCTCTGTCTATCATATATTAAAAAAACAGGGGACTTTTGTCCCCTGGAACTTTTCGAATCAAAAATCGATGCAAAAGTATAACTTTTTATAACATATAGCAATAGGATGATAAGAAAATGTTTTATTAAGCAGAATAACTATCCCATGATATTTACTATTTTTTATGTAAAATTTGCGCAATGGTTGATTATAAGCTAATAATTACAATAGAACCTGGGAAAAGAGGTGGCAAACCTTGTATCAGGGGAATGAGAATAACCGTTGGAGATATTCTGGGATGGTCAGCTTCGGGCATGACCATTCAGGATATTCTTAATGACTTTACAGAACTTACAGAAGAGGATATATATGCAGCTTTGAGCTATGCAGCCGAAAGAGAAAATTAAAATAAGGGAATAAGGTTAAATAATATCTCAATCATTTGTAGTAAGGTCAAAATACAATTTCAGAAATAAGGTTTTCTAAAAAAAGAACCTTATTTTCATCTCATCTATCTTAGTAGAGAAACCTACCAGGCTATTTCAACCTTATTATCTGGTATTAGCAAATTTATTTACATCGAACTTAGACTAGCTCAACATCATCTTAGCCTTCTTTACAGCCTCTACGAAATAATCCACTTCCTCAAAAGTATTATAGAACACCATCGAAGCCCGGATAGTACCCTCGATACTATATTGCTCCAGCAAAGGCTGGGTGCAATGCGAACCTGTACGAACGGCAATCCCCATCTTGTCAAGGATCATTCCCATATCGTAAGGATGTATGTTATCGACAAGGAAGGATATAATTGAAATCTTATCCCTTGCATTTCCATAGATCCTGAGCCCATCAATTGCCTTTAGTTTTTCAGTGGCGTAAAGTAGAAGCTGATGCTCGTAAGTGGCAATTTTTTCCAACCCGAGCGACTGAAGATAATCCAGAGCTGTACCTAAACCTATTGCCGAAACAAAATTAGAAGTTCCGGCCTCGAATTTAAAGGGTAGTGCATTGTAAGTAGTATGCTCAAAGGTTACACAATCCACCATATCGCCGCCACCCTGATAAGGAGGCAGATCATTCAGCCACTGTTCCTTCCCATATAACACGCCAATTCCGGTAGGTCCATAAACTTTATGACCTGAGAAAACGTAGAAATCGCAATCCAGATCCTGCACATCAACACGTGCATGCTGAATTGCCTGGGCGCCGTCGATTAAAACAGGTACAGAAGCAGCGTGGGCAATCTCGATAATTTCTTTAACAGGATTGATTGTTCCTAATGTATTGGAAACATGATTTACCGCAACTAGTTTCGTCCGACTGCTAATCATGGTTTTAAAGACATCGAGCCTGAGTTCACCTTCCTGGGAAAAAGGAATTACTTTCAGTTGAGCTTTTTTTCGTTCGCACATCATTTGCCAGGGAACAATATTGGAGTGATGCTCCATTCCGGAAATAATGATTTCGTCTCCTTCATTTACATATTTTTCACCAAAGGAAAAAGCAACCGCATTAATAGATCCGGTTGCCCCGCTCGTAAAAATAATCTCCTGCGAAAACCTGGCGTTGATATATTTCTGAATGATGTTCCGGGCATTTTCGTACATCTCTGTTGATTGCTCGCTCAGATAATGCACACCGCGATGGATGCTGCTGTATTGCTCCGCAAAAAGCCGGGTTACCTTGTCAATTACTACCTGAGGTTTTTGAGTAGTGGCTCCGTTATCGAAATAGATAAGCGGTTTCCCATACACAGTTTGAGAAAGGACAGGAAAATCGGCGCGGATTTTTTGTATATCGAAATTCATTGAAAGCTCTTATTTATTTACAATACATTGCGCAGTTATTGCAGCGCGACAACTCGCCCCTTAATCGTTTATCAACGAGTTCTCCGATACGGATCTGCAACGGATCCACCTGTATTTTCTTAATTACCTCATGGGCAAAGGCATACATCAGCAACAACCTCGATTCACGCTCGCCAATTCCTCTGGAACGCAGATAAAACAAAGCATTTTCATCAATTTGTCCGACGGTAGCACCATGGGAGCATTTTACATCGTCGGCATAAATTTCGAGCTGCGGTTTACCATTGGCCCGGGCTTCGTTAGTCATCAGGAGGTTGCTGTTCCGCTGATAGGCCAGGGTTTTCTGAGCATCCTTGCGAACCATAATTTTGCCTGTAAACGAACCAGTCGACTGATCGTCCAACACGCCTTTGTACAACTGATTACTTGTACAATTAGGTACCGCGTGATCTATAAAAGTGTAATTATCTACCTGCTGTTTGCCGTCAGTAAGCAAAAGTCCT
>JAJYAG010000120.1 GCA_021779665.1 Bacteroidota bacterium
TTATTTCTAAATCCATGTCAATTTTCTATCAGCAGATAAACAGAATAAAAAAAATATAGTTCACTGCAAGATTAACGATTCAGCTTTTGTTAATAGGCAAGTAGTTTATATTATAAGATTGCGATTGTTCGACATTCTCCACTTAGACTGAAATTCAACAGCTGTTATTTTATTTTTAACTCATCAGGATCTTGCCTGCAGTCCCAAATTGTATGGACAAGAATGTCTTCGAAAGTAATTTCATAGAAAATAATAAAATTACCTATAATCAAACCCCTAATGTTTTCCAAATCAGTATTTACCCCTATTTCCGGATGCTTATTTAATAAAGAAAGTTCTTTTACAATCTTTTTATAAAGTTTAGCAGAATATTTAGGGCTTTTGTTTCTATCTGTATAGAATTCAAGAATCTCAAAGAGTTTTTTACTCGCTCTTTTCGACCAGACTATTTTGCGTTTAACCATTGATTGAATTCCTTATCCAATTCAGATTGCTCAATAACAAGTCCTTGCTCAAATTCCTTTTTGGACTCAATAATTTCACAGCGTTGATTTTGAGTAAGATTCAGAATCTGAGATTGCGATTTGGTATCAAGAATTGTTTTAATTGCTGCCAAAAACGGTTCATCGTTAATCTCTGATATTCTATGTATTAAAATCCTTTTCAATTCTATCGTCGTCATCCTTCAACTATTTGGTAACAAATATACAAAATTAAGAAGGAGATTAATTTTACTAACAAAATGATTTTGACACAGGAATGTCGTTTTTATTTTAATTTTTGCATCTTTATTGTTATGCATTCCAAAATTATTTAACGATGGAATTAAAGGAAGCTATTGAAAAACGTCGCACTATAAGGGATTTCCTTAACAAGGATATTCCTGAAGAGGTGATAACATATGCCATAGAAAATGCTTTTAAAGCGCCCAGCTACAACCATATGCGCGACTGGAATTTCCTGATCATCAAAAGTCTTGAATCAAAAGCCAAAATATTACAAGCCGAGAAGATGGATCAAAATATTGACCTTGCAGCGCTTGAAAAGCTTTTTGAGAACGAAGACGAAATTAAAAAGGCAATGTATCTCGATGCCATTCCCAAGCAAAAGAAAATGATTCTTGAGGCTCCTGTGATTGTTATGGTAATTTTCAAGCCTAAAACCTCAGTGAAAAAGGCCCATTCTGTTTACGACCTGAATTGTCTGGCTTCTGCCTGGGCTTGTATCGAAAATTTCCTGCTAAGCCTTGCTGAACATGATGTTTTTGGGGTTACATTTATTCCGCAGCGTTCCGAAAGTGTTAAGGAAAAGTTTGGAATTCCTAAAGATCTGGAGATCGCAGCCATCATACCGGTTGGTTATAAATTACCGGATGCCCGTGTTCTCATGCAAAAACCCATCGACATCAGCGAGCGGATTCATTCGGAAAACTGGTAAATATTAAGGAGCCTCTTCAGGGATAATTCTGGAGGTTCCTGTATCGAATAAAAATACCAATCCGACCGACAGCCCGTTTACATCCACAGCCTCGTAATATCTGCCATAGGTATAATTGAGCTGCAAACGCATCTTGGTATTTTTCCACTCCTGAATGTTGTATCCAATCCCGGTATTGATTTCGAAAAGCATGGTTTCGCCCGTGGCATAATCGGGAGTAAATCGCATTTCAATGGGAATATATAATCTGCGGGGATAAATCTCGAATCCTAACCCAAACTCGTTAAAGATTTTACGTCCATAGGTTTCGTAGAGAATACCGGTTCCCAGGTTTACATTTATATCCTTTTCAACTGCGAGGTTGAATTGTAAAATCTGCCAGTTTATGGTGGTGTAGTTATTTTTACCGGTACTGTGCTTTTCAGTATTCGAAAATACTCTTAAGCTGGTGGATAAAAGGCCTCCTCTTAATTTAACAGATGGCATTAACAAGGTGCTGTTCGGGTTCTCATATCCCAGGTTGCATCCCAAATCGACTGAATTAATTCTTGATACTTCACTTTCGCGCGCCAGAATATTGGTGTTGGCCTGTGACAAGCCTTTGAAAATTCCTCCGAGAGCATCGAAAAATATGAGACATCCTCCATTTACACAACCTTCAATACAACCGCCGGCTACATCTGCCGCCAAAGCACTTCCCACATCACTATCATTGCTTCGCCCGGAATTGCGTGAACCTGAGCGGGAACTTTCCCGCTGCTGACTGTTACGGTCCGATTCCCGCTTGAGTCTGTCATTAGTCTGGGCATTTAAACAAGCTGGAGTTAATAAAATTAAAAGCAGATGAAGGTTAGCTTTCATTGATAATTAGATAAACTGAATGGCTTCAACAAATTTAAAGCCAAAATCTATAGCTTTTTTATTTGAAAGGTATGATTTTTGATTACAAAACGTGATTTTAACAACCAAATTATCAATTACTAACACCTGCTAATATGGAGTAACCTGCCTGATAATCACTTGCATATCTTTCCACACCTATTAACCTACCCAATTTACCATGATGTCACGCCTTAATTTCGTCTTGTTTCTGACTCTGATCATACCTCAGCTCTTTGCTCAGACCACTTTCACCGGTCAAATAACAGATTCGCTAAACAATCCGGTTCCATTTGCCAGTATTTATCTAAACAACACAACCTATGGTGCCTCTTCGGATAACAGTGGAACGTATTCGCTCAGGGTCGATCAGGAAGGCGTTTACGAGCTGGTAGTTTCGTGCATTGGCTTCAATCCGAAATCCTTAAAAGTTCATGCAGATAATAAACAGCACGTTCTCAACATTGCCCTTTCGGTGAAACCAGTCGATCTGAAAGAAGTGGTTGTAGAGGAAAAGAGCACCAACCGTATTACAAATTACACCCACTTTTTAAGTTTGTTCCTGGGCCCCACAAAGTTTGCAAGATACTGCACCATCCGTAACCTTAACGATTTGCGTTTGTATGGAAAAATATACGGGTCAATTAACCGTGGATATTCTGTTAAGCCTCTGGAAATCGAAAACAGAGCCTTGGGTTATCATGTAATCTACGATCTCAGGGACTTTTCGTACGATTACGACAGCCGCACCATCAAATTTTACGGACCTCAGTACTTTATTCCCATGAAAGGCTCAAAAAAACAAATGGCACGATGGGAAGAAAACAGAAAAGCTGCATACTATGGTTCCTGTCTGCATTTCTTCAGAAAGTTATTTTCAGACTCAGCTCTTAGCTATGGATATTCACTTTATCAATGTTCATCGGAGAAATCAGATGAACCGGATTGCAAGGCAAGTGCAATTTTGGGTGAATCCCAGCTGACAACAGGAAAAACCAGCGAGTATAAAGATCTGTTCTACTACAGAGATGTAAAAGTTGTTTACTCCAGGTTAAGCAGTGAAAAGAAAAAAGACCGGCTGAATATTAAAAACAATTTAGAAAACAGCCTTCTCCGTTTTTCAGACACTATCAGTTTATATAAAAACGGCTTTTATTATCATCCCTATGACCTGCTGCTTGGCGGGCGACTGGGCGACGCCCGGATTGCCGAAATGCTGCCCTACGATTATATGCCTGAAGACTATGGCTACATCCCCGAAAAAAATACAAAAAACCTTCTGCAGGATTCAATAAACAAATTCATTGTTACACCTTTCAATAATTACTTTTCAGGTATCAGAGAACAGATTTACACACATTTTAACAAATCGGCGTACCTCCCCGGCGAGGAAATCTGGTTCAAAAATTACATTACTGAAAAAACAACAGGATATCCCAGTGATTCCAGCCGGATGCTCTATACGGAACTGTATGATCCAAATGGTAAGCTTGTTGAGGAAAAGATTTTGTATGTAACCCATGCTACAGCTTTCAACTCCTTTAAATTAAATGAAAACAGTCTGCCGGGACGCTACACTTTCCGGGCTTACACCCGGTGGATGAAAAACTTTCAGAGTCTGGAAGAATTCAACACTTATTTCGATGTTTTGGGAGAAACTGACCACATGGAAACTGCTCCTGAAACGGATTTCGACATCCAATTGCTTCCCGAGAGCGGTACCCTGCTGGCAGGAACCTGGAACCGGGTAGGAATAAAAGCCCTGGATCAGAATGGAAAGGGCATATCGCTCAAAGGAGAAATTCTGAACTCTCAGAAAAAAATAAAAACAACGTTTGAACTGAATCAGTTTGGAATGGGCGAATTCAGGATATTTCCAAGGACGGATTCGCTTTACATGGTGCGGGTATTTCTTCCCGATGGCAGGGAACAACTGATAAATTTACCATCGGCTCAGAAAAAGGGAATTATAATTAATGCAAACCCGGGTATGAAAGGGAAAACGGCTGTGGCAATTTCCTCGAATCAGGTATCCATCACCGATCGTGAATTATTTCACGTTTTAATCCACAACCGGAGTGATATAAGTTCAACAGCAACCGTAGAACTCACAAAAGACAAGCCCTACCTCTCCTTCCTTCTTTCTGACAATGATATTTCGAACGGAATAAATTATGTAACAGTTTTCAACAGGAATTTTGAACCTGTGGCCGAAAAAGTATTTTTCAGGATAAAAAAGAATGTTCTGGGTAAGTTTCAGATTGAACAACAGGTTGTAAACGATTCGGTTGAATTCACCGTCACCTCAACCGATTCGCTCAATTCACCTGTTTCAGCTAACCTAAGTATGTCAGTATTACCTGAAGGAACTGCAAGCGACAAATTCCTCACAGCACTTTATTACGAATCGCTTCTGAAGCCGGGGCTTTCCGGCAATATTGAGAATCCCGCATACTATTTTGAAAGTAACGACAAAAGACATTCGCTGGATCTCGATTTACTCTTACTTACCCAGGGATGGCGCAAATACGAATGGGAAGCCATTTTGTCCGATACCATAAAATTCCGGCACCCTTTCGAGACAGCATTTGCAGTGGAAGGAAAAGTTGAAGGGAAGGGCGATTCGCCAAAAAATTATGTGGTATCGCTTTTATCTCCTGAAAATTACCTTTTTATGTTAAAAAATGTAGACAGCAACGGACAATTTGTATTTCCGAACTTATACATCCGCGATAAATCGATGATCAACCTTTCGGCTTCCGAAAGTATCGGCAAAACCAGGAATATAACCATAACGGCAGCTTTAATACCCTCATACACCCCTGATAGTCTTATCAGCGCAAAACCAGCATATAAATCAATCGCACGCAACAACACGACTGAGAATGAATACAAACTTTTACCCGGCGAGGTTCTTTTAAAAGAAGTGGTAGTGACTGCCAAATCGCAGAAGAATGCTTTTGAAGGTTCGGCCTACAAACCTGTTTTTGAAAAGGTATTCGAGATTAACAAGGAGAATTTTTTGCGGTATACCAGCATTGACCAGTTGTTGCGCAATGAATTCAACGTAGAAATAAGCCATGAGCGGGGTGAATATGAGATTAACCTGCACACCTCAAGATCAAGCGGCAAACCCAATTTAATCATCGACGACATAAATTACCGCGATAATTATACCTATCTCGATTTCATGAACATGAGCATTGTTGAGGCAGTCTCGGTAATTAAGTCAGGCAGCGCCATGGTTGGCGAGGGCGGAGCCGTGATCATCAAAACCCGGAAAGAAGCAATCGACTGGGGATATCCTGTTCCCGGCAACATAAAAAATATAGAAGCGCTGGCATTTGCAAAGCCTGTGAAATACTACACTCCCCGGTATTTATATCCTCCCGATTCGGAAAGTTTTAAAAAGTATGCCACCATTTTCTGGAAGCCCGATATTTCCACCAATGGGGAAGGCAAAGCAACTTTCAGAATTCCGGTCCCTACGGGCGTAAAAGGATTAAAAGTGAGAACAGAAGGATTTTCGGAGAGTGGGATTATATTTCTTGATAATTCATTAATTGAGTTTTAAGGCGGGGTTCCATGGTAAATACTTCCAAATACAAGCATTTATTAAAAAACCCAGGTATTCCTAATATACTCTCAATCCTTCTTCACATCCACCCTTACAATCCAGCCTTTTTCAGTCCGGGCATAGTTATTAAGCCCGATAATCTTTTTACTAAGTATTGTTAAAGATGGTTTAGTGTTCGAATCTTTAAAGCCAATCACCAGGTCAGGGGTTTGATCGTTATTATAATCAATTGTATCGCTGAATGTTTCGGGCATTTTGCCTTCCCACTTTACCTGAACAAAACCTTGGTCGGGTGTGCCGATTAACGATTCGAAAACCGGTTTGTTGATGGTGATTACGTAATCTGCTTTGTTTATTTCTCTATCCTTTTCGCCCCCCTGGTAAATAGGGTTGATTTTCATAAACGGCAGCTTTGCCACCTGTTCCGATAAAGGATCCAGTGATGGAAAAAGTATTAACATCACTACAAACGCCAGAAGTGCCCAGCTATATCCTAAAATTGATCTGAATGTCTTCATATATTATGCTTTTTAAAGAATTATGCCAAATGCAACCATCTCATGATATAATAAATGCCTCCCTGGTAGCTTCCCGAGGAAAATACCGCCAGGAACAGAAATGAAGTATAAAGGAAAAGATTCCTTGAAAAAGTTAAGCGTTTGTCAGTCGGAGTGCCTTTGATATGCAGCTGAATGGCCTGTTTTGAGCAGACATCCACACATTTTCCGCATTTTACACACAGGAAGGAGGCTTTACCATTTTTAAGATCTTCTGGAGTTAAGGCTTCAACCGGACATTCCCTGGAGCATTTCATACATTCGGTGCATTTTTCTTTGTCGATCTTCAACTCAAAGGCATTTACCTTGTTGAAAGCTGAATTTACCGCACCCAACGGGCAAAGCAAGCCGCACTGTGCTCTTTTTCGCGTAAGAATGGGAAGGGTAATTACAAGTCCTATGAAAAGAGAAAGGAAAACAATCGTCTTGACAAGCGTTTCGAAGCTTGTTACCTTTTCGAACTCGGTAACGGTTTTGAAAGGGCAAATCCAGTCGCAGTAGGTTGGAACCAAAGTCATGGCCGCACTTAAAATCACCAGGAACAGCACAGCAAATGGCATCCAGCGTAACATGGGACTAAACTTCTTAATAACAGGTTTCTTTCTTACCCTGGAAAATCCATCGTCCCAGCCGCCGTAGAAGCAACCCCAGGAACAGAATCCGCGTCCCAGCACCAGTGTAGCTACAAACCATAGAACAACCATCATCGAGATAGCTGCAAATCCGCCTATGATATTTCCGGGGAAAATAATTGAATTTGTGAGCGCTGCAGGGATTATGGTCATTGGTATTACAAGATGACAAAACGGTATTTTACATTCGAGCAGGTCGGCATTATTGAAGGTCATAGCCTGACGAGCCTCAAACATCATCGATATAAACGAAATGGACATAAACACCGAAAACAGCACAAAAACCATGGCTCTGTATCTGTCGGTTCTGCCGGTATAAAGCATCAGGAAAAAAATTACCGAGAAGAACGTAAGTGTTATAAACAGCGCAATGGTTCGGGGACCGTTCGACAAATCGGGCTTCCCTCCCGAAGCAAAGAAAAACAGAATGAGAATCATGGGCAAGGCGTAAAGCAGCGATTTCCAGAATTTGCCTACTGTTGAGTAGGGTCTTCCGGGCGATTTAGTTTGTGTCATAGAAATAAAAGTTGGGTTAGTATTATAAGTCCTTTGATAAAAAACCAGGTTGTAACCAAAGCTGTACTCAAGATACCAATGATTTTGAGTACTTCGTTCTTTTTAAAAAAGCCAAGAAACGGTAACGGTAAAAAATAAACTGCTGTGCCGGCAAAGAACAAAAAGAAGCTCAGCATCGACTGTAAAGGCGTTAACTGTGCCGTGGCAGTTTGGGTAAAGGCGATCAGCAGCGGCGGACATAAGTTTAAACTGCTCACAATTCCCCAGATAAAAGGAACATATTCGGCCTTATACTTTTTCCGGAGCTGATAAGGTGAAGAAGAGGACGAACATGCATGTTGCTGTTTCCGCAACTGCAGCAGGTTAAAGACCATAATGAAAGAAAAGACAAGGTATGCACCTCCTGTTATAAGTGATTTCCAGAAAACATCGAAAAGAAAAAAGGCTTTGCCCATAAATGCCGCAAGGAGTCCCAGGAGCAGATAAACCATGAGTCGCGCCCCCAGATAACTTCCCATGGAAACGGTAATATACCGCGAAGAGGCCTGTCGACCCATGATGTAAGGGAAAAGCACCACACCACAAGAAGCCAGACAGCTCACACCACTCGATAATCCGAGGAAGAACGATTCATTCATTTTCAGGCGGTTTTGAACCAAATTTATCATCAAAATACATAGATGTCAAAATATTTACCGACGAATTGGTGAAAATGCGGGGCTGAAATGGTAAAAACGGGAGCCGGAATGGATTAGATCGGAAAATCGATTACAATTTCCTACTATACCTACCTCATCCCCGGCCCTTCTCCTAAAAGAGAAGGGAGAGGCTAACCGGTGTTAACGAACAAATCTGATAGAACCGGATTTTTGTATCTCCTGTATCGGCTTCTCTGTGGTTCTCTGTGTAACCATTCTGTTTGTTAAATAAGCACCTAATGAAAAACCAATTCTTAAAAATCCTCTTTAAAAGTTTTAGATTGCATAAAGATGTTATAAAGCAAATAACTAATCCATTTTGATTCTATACCTTTGCCGGCAAAATTTACCAGCCCTTATCTGGTTCTTATTAGATAAAAAATGAAAACAACAGTATTTCTTGAAACACACAAGGCCTACGGAGCCAAAATAGTTGAATTTGCAGGATTTATGATGCCGGTTGAATATTCGGGCATCAACGACGAACATACTACAGTGCGTAACAATGTCGGCGTTTTCGATGTGTCGCACATGGGCGAAATCTGGGTAAAAGGTCCTAAAGCGCTGGCACTCATTCAACGCGTTACGAGCAACGACGCTTCCAAACTCACCGTTGGCAAAGCTCAGTATTCGTGCTTACCAAACGGCAAAGGCGGCATTGTCGATGATATTCTTGTGTACAAATTCGAAGAAGAAAAATATTTGCTGGTGGTGAATGCCTCCAATATCGAAAAGGACTGGAACTGGATCAATCAGAACAACACCGTAGGCGCTGAACTTGAAAATGCTTCCGATAAGACTTCGCAGTTAGCCATCCAGGGACCTAATGCCATCAAAGTGCTTCAAAAACTCACTGATGTCGACCTGTCGGCTATTCCATACTATTCTTTTACAACCGGCAGTTTTGCAGGGGTAAAAGAAGTGATTATATCGAACACCGGATATACCGGAGCAGGCGGATTCGAGCTTTACTTTTATAACGAAGATGGAGTAAAGATCTGGAATGCCATCTTTGAAGCTGGTAAAGAATTCGGCATCAAACCTATCGGACTTGCTGCCCGCGACACCCTGCGTCTCGAAATGGGTTTCTGTCTCTATGGGAATGATATCGACGATACAACATCGCCCATTGAAGCCGGTCTGGGCTGGATCACCAAATTTGCCGATGGCAAGGACTTCATCGACCGCGAATATAATTTCAACCTGAAAACCTATGGCACCGAACGACGTCTCGTTGGTTTCGAGATGGTCGACAAAGCCATTCCACGCCATGGTTACGACATTGTTAACGAGCAAGGCGAGAATATTGGCGTTGTAACCTCCGGAACCATGTCGCCCATGCTGAAGGTTGGTATTGGAATGGGTTATGTAAAAACGGGCTTCGAAACTGTAGGATCCGAAATTTACATATCCATCCGCAACAAAAACCTGAAGGCTAAGGTGGTGAAATTGCCGTTTTACAAGGCATAGGTTTTAGGCCCCGATAGCTATCGGGATAGGCTGTAGGCTGTAGGATTGAAAAACATTAGAGCTGGCGTGCTCCCCAGATAGCCATTGGGATGTAACGTATGCGCATAAAGCTTATGACCTGTCACAGTGCCATAGAAATAATAATTACGTATGTTGTTTGTCTTACGACTTACGACATACGACTTACGACTAAACATGAAAATTGAAGTTTGCTTTACCCCTGCCACTTTCGAGAGTTTTAAGAACAAAGAAGCTGTGGTTGCTGTGATTGATGTCCTCAGGGCATCGTCGGCTATTTGTGCGGCTTTTATGAACGGCGCACGCAGGTTAATTCCTGTTGGCGAAGTGGAAGAGGCAATGCGCTTTAAAAAAGAAGGATTTCTTGTGGCGGCCGAGCGCGATGGCTTTGTACTCGACTTTGCCGATTTCGGAAACTCACCGTTTAACTTCACTCCCGAACGCGTAAGGCAACACACCATCGCCTACAGCACCACTAACGGAACGCAGGCCATACGCATGGCCAACGACTGCCATAAGGTTACTGTTGCCGCCTTTATCAACATCACCGCCGTTTGCAATTACCTGATGTCGTTTAACCGCGATATCATATTGTTTTGTGCCGGCTGGAAAAACCGTTTCAGTCTGGAAGATACCATCCTTGCCGGCGCTATGACTGAAAAAATACTTGAAAATAACAATTATACCACCAACTGCGATTCGGCACTTGCCTCGCTCGACTTATGGCAACTTGCCAAACCCGACCTGCTGGGCTACATCGAAAAAGCTGCCCAACGCAGCCGTCTTCGCAACAATGGCCTCGACGACTGCCTTGAATTCTGCCATACTTTTGATTTAACCGATATTGTCCCGGTCTTTGAGGAAGGTTTTTTGGTGGGGAAGAAGGAGTAATAAAGCCTCTAAAGCCTTAAAAAACATAATATCCAATCCACATTTTTGTACAACATGCCTATTTCATTACTATCAGCACTTTTTCCAATAGAATATTAAATCCGTCCGGGTTTTCTATCATGGGATAATGTCCGGTTGAAGAGATCGTTTCCACATGGAAACCGTTCTTACAATGGTTCTTCAGCCCGGTTTCGTTTGTTGGAAAACCGTCGCTGTTTATTAAATACAACTTATAATTCAGCTGTTCCAATCGCTGTGCATCGGCAGAAGCGTATTGTATCTGGTTTATTAGTGTTCCATAGCCAATTACGGAATTGCTGTTTGCAAAATCAGATTTTACCCTGTCTCTCACTTCCTTTGAAGTTGCCGGGTGAAAAAGCATCAGATCAGCATATACCGGTGCAGAATTTTTAAAATCCTTTTCAAGCAATGGGAAAAAGTCGTTCATTTGTTTCATCTGTTCCGGTGTAAATGTAACATCGATAACTTTGAAGTTGTCAACACCTACAATGCCAGCTATTTTAGGATTATTGGTTAATGCCGTTTGCAACATAATTTCGCCCGCCATGGAATGTCCGATGATTACAACATTCTTAAGGCTCATAGTGTCAATAAATGCTGTTACATCATGGGCATATTCTTCAACTGTCCAGTTAGTTCTTTGGGCTTTTGATTTGCCAAAGCCCGGCAGGTCAATTGCGTAAACACTGTAAGTTTTGGAAAAATAATCTACCTGATTTTCCCAATACGTGCCGTCGATACACCAGCCGTGCAAAAAAAGAAGCGTTGTGTCGCCTTGTCCCTGTTGATAATAATTGATTTCAACCTGATTATCTCTGATGGAGATTTGTTTTGCTGTCGTCTTTTTTTGTGGTTGTGCCTTGCCTATATTTCCTGAAAGTATGGCAATGACGATAAATAAAATTGTTCTTGTGTTCATTTTTATTTGAATTTGAAGCAAAGAAAAAGGGTACATAGGACAGCCCTTTGTCAGAGGTTAAAAAAAATTGCTTAATGGGATTAATATTGTGAGTTCGACCTTAGATGATTTACAATTATATAATTAGGTTATATATTTTAACATTCATTTGTATGAAGTTAATCGGGGTTAATGAAACCAAACATCATGACAGATAACTCAAGGTTTTCAAACGGCTCTTTGTAACTTTTTTGTGACCAAAAAAGTCACCAAAAAAGTCTTTGACGGCGGAAACGCGGTCCGTCTCCTGCGTCGCCTTCCCTTGAACGGCCCGCCGTCAGCAAGGAATTAGTATTTTAGGCTTCGCTATGCTTTGATCAAAAGGTGTTTGCTTAATCAAAAGCAATGCTCCTTTTTAGTTTAGTAGAGAAAGGAACCAAAACTTTTCACCATCGACCTCAAGTTAAAATAATCTTTTGGAACGTTCTTCCAGGTAGTGTTCCATGCTGAAAGATTTGTCGGGTTGGAAACGGGTTTGCTGCAATTGGAGCTCTTTTATTCTGTCGAGGCGAAACTCTCTTATTTCCTGTCGTAATTCACAAAAAGCAATGGTTGACCAAACAGCACCGCTGAAATAAACGGCATAAGGGTGGATGGTTCGTTCGGTGGTTTGCTCCTCTCCTCTTGACTGGTAAATTATTTTAAGTTTTTCGCTTTCCGTAATTGCATGCTGAATGGTGTCTAAATTCAAACTTGCCGGAGCCCAGGGTTTCTGAAATCCGATTCGCGAATCTAAAAGTTCCAGTTTGTCTTTGTTGTTAAGTGATAGAACCGCTTTTATTTTTAAAAGTGCCGATTCATAATTTTGTTTCAGAGAATCTTCGGTATGATAGTTTAAAATTTTACTGGTGGTTACCAAAGCTCTTGCTTCTTCCATGGTAAACATGACAGGAGGCAACCGGTAGCCTTCGACCAAAAAATAGCCCTTTCCTTCTTCTTCGCCGATGGGAACACCTGCAAGTCGCAATGTTTGAATATCCCTGTAAATTGTACGGTTAGTCACTTCAAACCTTTTGGCAATTTCCCGGGCAGTTGTAAGTCGCTTCGATTGAAGTTGAATAAGTATGCTTGTGAGTCTGTCCAGTCGATTCATTGTTTGTGTTTTGTAAAGTTGTGGCTAACGGAACATATGAAAAATTGCCGTTTGAATTGCAATTTACTTGCTGCACGTTCTCTGGCTGAATTACAAATTAGCATAGCGGAGGCTGGACACTATACAATTCTCGGTCTAAAGCGATTAAATGATTGCCAATATTTGTCTTTGTAAATGTCATAGTCTACATCCAGTATATTTCTGTAATCAGATTGAAATTTATCAAGGATCTTTGAAGGAAATCTGAAATCTTTGCAAGCAAAATAAATTTCTCTTACACTATCAGCTGTTTGTCTGCCGACATTTAAATACCCATCAGAATCTTTAAGTTCAAGCATTAATTCATCCTCGAACTTGTTCATTAATTCATATGTTTCTTTATCGGGCATTCCATTTTTATTGCCTTTGTATTTTATTTCGATAGTTAGAATCCATGGGTGAGACGCTTTACTATCCCAATCCAGTAAGTCGGAGTTTACAATTGCAAATAAAGGCTTCCCATTCTTTAAAGTCGCTTCAAGTGAATTGTAACGGTCTTTTTCTGTATTATATCTCGTTCCTTCATATTTCTCAATAAATTCTTTCTGTCTCCAAATGAGAAAATCCTTAAGCTTTTCTATTGGAATTAACTCATTCTCCGGATTGTCATTTCCAATAATCCGAATGCTATCGATTGTTGTCACAGAATTCAATTCACCCAAATAATTATCCATGAAGATATATACTCCATTTGTAATTAGGTCTTTTAAATCTTCTCTGTAGTCAGTGTAAATAATTGTAATATTTATCTCATCAGGATATTTTGGTTTATCGTTAGAATAAAAAAATAAGTTCTCGTTACTAAAATTTAAATCCCCCATATTGATATAAACATCATTTATGTTGAGGGCTGGCTTTAATGCGGTAAACTTCCAATTATCAATACTGGGTGCAGCATGAACCAATTCCTCGACAAACACAATGTTCTTGTAAACTCCGTCGGCAGTTAAAACTAATTCGGCAGTGTCATTATCGAACATACCCGCTAAGTACCAATATCCTGTTCTAAGCTGATTTAATTTTTCGGACAACTTATTAAAGAAATCCTGCTCAATATCGCCATCATTTTTAATGACTTTGTAAAATTCCTTTTCATTATTCTTAAACCAATTCCAAAAGCCTTCATTCGATTTTACAGGCGTTTCTTTTTGTCCCAATAAGTTTTTAAGTCTTCCCATTCATTAATTATCTTATTATGCAAGTTTTCCTTTCCATGCCGCTTATATCCTTATAACACCAATCTGGTGTCGTATCTTCTACCCTGGTGCACAACCTTATCTAGGTTTTTGATGGCCGAAAAATATCCGTTCTGAATGCATGCGGTGCTGGTTGTTTTGATTAGTTTATGTTTAAAATCTGGTTCAAGTTAGGAATTTTTCGATATCCGGAAGATAACCCGGGCAGGAAATACGGATAGGATAACCAGGAAAAGTTAAAACATAAAAGAACTCCGATTGATGAAAGGATTTCATTCAACCGGATGCCAAGCCGAACCGTGCCGATTACATGAAACTCTTACTTATTGGATGCTGGCCGCTTTATTTTTTATATCTTCTTCAATTCTGATAAAACTGTTTGTAAAGTATTAATCCCCCAGTGTTCAATATATTTTCCATCCTTTACCCGCACAATGTCAATTACATCAATTTTAATCCTTTGTCCGGTAGGTAGAATGTCGAATAACTTCCCTTTATGGGTTCCTGTGATAGCTTTTCGTGTCACAACTTTATCGCCTTCGGATATCTGATCATAGATTTCAACTGTCAGGTCAGGAAAGGCAGGTCGTAAAATATTTGAAAACGTATTCCACATTCCATCTGCGCCATTCGCGGCTATTGGTGCTGTCCTGTTAATGAAATCGTTATCCATAAGTTGCTTGAAGGAATCAAGGTTTCCTTGCTCAATTACTTCTTTATTGAATCGCTTAACGACTTCTTTGTTTTTTTCAAGATTCTCAATTGTCATGTTATTAACTTTTATGCGGCATGTGACTATTTTGACCATTCTGAAAGAATTAGTCTTACATACTTTTTGCCAACATAACATCTATTACATTGATTTGTTGCGTTAGCTTTTTAAGAATCAGTCGGCTATACGTTTAGAACCATCAGCCTTTATCAACAATTGCGCACCCATATGACTATAAACGTCATTTTGCTTTTATAAGCCCCAATATACAAAATTCCTGCTATTGAATTACAAAATCACCTGTGTTCCAAGCTGAATTACAAATTCAGCTTAGCTGGGTTATCACCTGGCATTTATTGTTTAATTTTTAGAAACAACTGCATTTCTCCAAATGGTTTCAAATATCATTTGAGTTATTCTTTCCATTCTTTTGTAATTCACTTTATCTGGAGTATCGGTTGGTTTATGCAGGTCTTGATTCTTACCATCAGAATAAAAAATAACAGGTATACCTATATCCAAAAATGATTTATGGTCGGAAGCATTACTTGTTGAGGAATAATCAGGAGTTAAATTGTATTTTTTACAAAGCAGCTTATTTTGAGTAAATAGAGAATCTGCTAAATTTTTACTGACAAAATAGAAATAGCCTGGATTAGCCGAATGATTAAAATCAGCCCTGCCGATCATGTCTATATTCATCATGAGTTTTACCTGGTCTTTATTTTCAAGATGCTCTGCGAAATATTCTGAGCCCAAAAGTCCACCCTCTTCAGCGGAAAAGGCAATAAAAATAATATTTTTCAGAGGCTTATATCCATCTTTAAATGCATTTGAAAATATGCTGGAAAGCTCTATAAGTGCTGCTACACCAGAAGCATTATCATCAGCCCCGTAATATGTTTTATTTTCAGCAATACCTAAATGATCGTAGTGAGCTCCAATAATAATCGATTCATTATTATTTATCCCCGGGATAAATGCTACAATATTATTTTCAATAATAGTATCAGCAGTCACCGGTTCAACAGAAATTTTTACAGTCCCTATAGGGTCATTGTCAGTGATTTTTGTGTTTTTCCAATGATTTATGTTATTGTTTGTTAGCTGTTTTACAGTCGTTGAACTAATTGTAGCATATCTATATTCTGGTAATTTAATATTAAGGCTTCGTAGCAAAGTATCATTGGGAGATTTGTATTTCTTAAATTTATGAATTTCTTTCAGTTGACTTGACATTGATTCAAACTGATCTGTATTTTCTGGATTAGCTATTAATGTAAATTCTGCTCCATATTTATGTGCTGTTCGAGCATTTTTTATATCAGCTCGCAGATTATTATTCAAAACAAACACAGCTTTTCCTTTAACATCAAGCTTTTCAAATTCTTCATCTTTTCCATACCCGGCAAATATTATAGGAAGTTCTTTCTCAAAATGATCATATTTTCCTGCGTACATATAATCTTTATATTTAGAGAGCACAGAGTTGCCTGCTTGTAAATGAGTTATCTTATCACCAAATGTAACTAAAGGGAAAGGTTGCAACCATGTTTTTATAAAATAAGGTTTAAGAACAGAGGTTTTCTCCCATTGATTGATAATATAGTTGCGGGCAATTTCAATTCCGGATGTTCCTATATAGCGTCCGGCACAAGAATCTGAGGCAAGAATACAGACATGCTCTTTTAAATTCTTCGCTTTAATGGTTTTTGCGTATATATCGGCATCACTTTGCGCTTTAATAAATGAAACTGGAAAAACTAATCCAATGAATGCTAAAATAAATCTTTCGTTCATTTCCTAATATTTTATAACTGAAGTTCTCTTAATGCTGATCTCTTTGCCCACCTATATGTTCGTAGCAGCTAAGCGGTCAATTGCATTACGCTTGGAACATATGAAAATTTGCAATTTTCATTTAACTGCATGTTTTCCATAGTGTCCCCCGCGGCATTTTAAATGCCGCTTAGCGCAGGGTTCCTGTTTTTTGTTGTAGTTATTTATTCAAATTTTCTGTTTCTGTCCAACCATATATATAGCAATTGCGAATTCCAAATATGCTATGTAGACTATATTTGTTATTAATTTTTATAAAAGTATAAGATTTACCTTTTTGGGAAGTATATCTGGAAAGAATTGCTCCCTTAGAATTTGCACCAAACAGCCCAATCTGATTACTATTATCTTCCATTCCATATGAGCAATCAACAAATCCAGGATTACCCTTATTAAATAATGGTTTTGGATTTGTCGTTAAATAAAAGCTGCGTGGGGCAATAAATTCTTCATTCAGATTATTATTTGGAGGTAAAACAAAATATTCAAGTGCCTCCATTGCAATAAGCTTGCAATTAAGCAATTTTGAGAAATACATGGAGTTTAACGGATTTTGGCCATTTGTCAATTTGGTATCATGTAAATTAGGTTTTGTAAAAGAGTAATAGTCTCTGAAAAAACCATAACTACAGCAGCAGGGTACAACTATACATTGCATTGCAACTAGTCTGTTATTTTTAAAAGTCATAGTCTCGGCATAACCATAAACTTTTAAAGCTATTTTAAGACTATCGCCTGTGTTTATATAAAATACCAAATCCTCACCCTCGCTTACATGACTCCCTTCATAAATAACATCCAATAAATTATCCCCGTTAACATCTATGAGGTGAAATTTAGTTAAGTGCTTACTATATTTCGCGGATTCTAACTCCCTGTAATCCGATGGATATTTATCATCAGCAAACTCATTCCCAATTAATTTACTTACATATTTCAATTTAATTGTATCCGGCACTGCACTTTCAATCTTCGCCCATTCTACTTGCCTCTTTGTTAAATACTGAGCAGAGGCCAACTGGCTGGATAAAATTATAACCAAATAAATTATAAGTTTTTTATATAGGTTCATGGCTCCAATTATAATAGCAGTTAACAGCTTATTCAATTTACAAAACACCTGTGTTCCAACCTGAATTTCAAATTCCGTTTAGTTTGATTTACAAAATCAACATTGTTCCAAGCGGCATTGCAAATGCCGCTTAGCGGGGGATAGCATTTATTGCATGTTATGCACTGGCTGTTTTTTATTCGGTATTTACTTTCTTCTTTATGTCATTCATATTTTCAATTACTGCCTTAGATATTTCCTTCCATAAATTTTGAATTTCAACATCTTTGACAGACAAAACACAAGAATCTAAATAATTTATAAATAATCCTGTCCTATTTAAACGTGAATTAATATCAACATCCATAGAAATAACCTTTCTAATTTCTTCATCTAAAATTGGAGTGTCAATTATTATAGAATCAACATATTGAAATTGTTTTGATATAGAAAATAAATGATACTTCCCTAGCGTCGTAAGTTTCACTTTTTCAATGTCTTTAATCTCTAAAAGATTCTCAACTTGATTTCTAATACATTGATTATCCATTAAGTACTTGATAGTTTCATCAATTAAAACATATGTAAAATCTAATGAGGACAAGTAATTGACTAAATCATTTTTTTTAACATATCCGAATGCTGATGAGCTTGACGATACTTTTGAAAGAAAATTTAGAGTTGCAATTCTAATAAAATGTTCTGTCGGTTCAGAGTTTTGAATATCAAATAAATTTATAAATGGAGACACCCTAGGATCGTATTGCATATAATCACCAAATAGCAACGCTTTAATACCTTCAAAATCTGGAATATGATAATAACCTTGTTTATCTATTATATCAACGATTTTTTTGGTATCTAAATGACCACTGCAAATAATTTTCTTCACAAAATCTAATAGCCTCCTGATATTACCATTTGAAATATCTTCTAACATCGGTATAATGCTATTCCTTTTTGTGGCGGAAAATTCGCAAGAATCAAAAAACTTGGAAACACTGGGCAAATAAAAAATAACATTTCTAGATGGTACACTTTTAGTAACATTTTCACTAATGTGCTCTCCTTCGGCAATTTTCTTTGCATATGAAAAGCGTCTTTTAAGTACTAAAGCCAAATCCGGTTGTCCAATAGTGAATGTAATAGGAGCTATGGAATCCAAAACACCTTTTTTCTGGGAAATATAAAATGTGGAAGGTCTTAGACAAATAAAAACTAAACATGACCAATCACGAGCAATAGATGATGCTTTTAAATATGCATTTTCTTGTATCTCAGGTGATCTTCTATCAAGATTATCAAAAAATAGCGCGATTGAATGCCCTCTTCCTCTTTTTAAATGATGAATTAATTTTGTAAAATATAAATGTTTATCGGAAAGCAAACGTTCAATTTCTTGCAATTCATATTTTTCATATTCTTCTTTATTGTCTGACAGATATTTCCCTCTCGGTGTCTTTTTTAACTTAATTATATCAGAATGTAATACACCTCTAACAAAATTATCATCATATATCTCAATTTGATAATTTTCAAGCAACTGTAACTCTATTTCATTATAAACAAAGTCTCCAATATCTTGATGATTATCTGGTCTGTCGAGAAAATCTATTTCAATTTGAATATAATTTTTAAGGGCTTCTTTTGCGGATACATATCTTAGATATTTTAAGAAAGATGTTTTCCCTCTACCAACCTCACCAAGAATTGCAATAGGTTTTTCAGATGGAATATTTGCAATCTGGAATGGTAATCGATTAGAACCTTCAATTTCATATTCAATCAATATGTTATCTTCATTTTTTCTTCGTTCAATTATTTCTTTTACAAGCATTATAATATCTTCATGAGAATGAGGATTTACGTAGCATTGTCCAATAAAATTAAATGTACCTTCATCTTGCAAAATTGATTGCCATACAAAGTCTAAAATATAGGTCAGTTCATTTTGATATACATTTCTAGTTGAAGGTATTGGATATCCAGCAATTTTGGTAGATAATTTTGCGGGCGCAGGATGTTTTAAAGTATTTAATAAATTTTTCCTAACATTATTATTGTGCAATCCAATCATTGAAAAGCAGTCACAAAATACAGAAAATCTCTTTTCAATAATATTGTATGAATTAAATACATAAATAAGTCGTTGGTCGATAGGTTGACCATGTACATATGCCAAAGTAAATAACCATTGGTGTCCATTAGAAATACCAACATAACTGGCTCCTAAAGTTGATGCATAACCAATTGCTTGTTGCAATGCCTTTTTTGCTTCTGGGCATTCTTCCCCTAAAATCCCAAAAGCATATGGTCTATCATCAAATTTTCTGTCTGGTAGCACAAAATATGTTCCTGCTTTTTTTGCTTCTAAGACTAAGTAAGGGGAATTATTTAAATAGAAACACTGTTGTCCGGGATAAAATTTAAAGAGCTAGAAAGCATTTTGCCTTCATAGCTCTTCTTTGTAGTTTTGTTTTACCACAAACTTTAACTACAATGGATAAAAGTACACACTTTTACGGGAATTCG
>JAJYAG010000278.1 GCA_021779665.1 Bacteroidota bacterium
ACGAAATTGATTTTCACCTCACTCTTAGCATCATTCAGATACCTGATTTCAACCAGATTGTCGGTTTTGTTTATCTTATAAAGCTTTTGAGCATCAAAACCGGCAGATGAAGGTTTCCCAATTACAAAGCCATATGCATCTTCCACATCGAGATAATTAAATTTAGGATTGGAATCATCTTCTTTGCGGCATGAAAAACACAAAATCACAAAAACAACAAGAGCAAAGTTTTTCATTTTAAGGGAGTATCTTTAAGATCTGCATTTTTTACGACGATCTCCTATTTAAGTTTCCTCAATTTTGAACTATTGCATTGTTTGAATGTTTCCTAAAGTGAAATTTTAATCGCTAATTGAAATAATCAGATGAAAACAATTAAAACCTACACCCGGTTATCCTTCCTTTATTTTGGATTATCTATTTTGGTTTTATCATCCTGCTCAAACAATCATCAAAGCAAAACAGAAACGTCAAATAACGCTGGTATTACGCTGCCATCAGGTTTTGAGGCACAAATTATTGCTGATTCTCTGGGCGAAGGCCGGCATGTTGTTGTGAACAGCAACGGCGATATTTATGTTTCACTTCGTAACGTTAAAAACGGCGGAGGTGTTGTTGGTTTGCGTGATACCGACAACGATGGCAAAGCAGATATGATTAAGTATTTTGGGCCATATTCCGGCACTGGCATTGGAATTCACAATGGTTACCTGTATGTAGGAGCCGACACCATTGTGGTGCGCTACAAATTAAAAGAAGGTGAACTTGTTCCCGATCTCAACTATGAGGTAATAGCGAAAGGTTTTATCCCGGAGCATCAGCACGAAACCAAATCGCTGGCATTTGACAATGATGGTAATTTATATGTTACAGTGGGCGCTCCGTCGAATGCCTGTCAAAATCCTGACCGTACTCCCGGAACAAAAGGAATGGATCCCTGCCCGCTATTGGAGCGTTATGGCGGAATCTGGCAGTTTAAGGCCGATGTTCAAAATCAGGATCAAATGAAAGACGGACACCGGTATGCTACAGGAATCCGCAACGCAGTGGCTGTAGATTGGAATAACAATGTTAATCAGCTTTACTGCCTTCAACACGGACGCGATCAGCTTTCTCAGTTCTGGCCCGACCTTTATACAGAAGATCAGAGCGTTAATTTACCTGCCGAAGAGTTTTTTCAGGTAAAGGATGGTTCCGATTTTGGCTGGCCGTATTGCTATTACGATCAGGAACAGTCGAAAAAGCTTTTGAATCCTGAATATGGTGGTAATGGAAAAGAAGTAGGCAGATGTAAAGACAAGGATCAGCCCATCATGGCATTCCCCGGCCATTTTGCGCCCAATGATCTGGTGTTTCATACCGGGAAAAATTTACCTGAAAAATACAAGAACGGAGCATTTATAGCTTTCCATGGATCGTGGAACAGGGCTCCCCAGGAACAAAAAGGCTACCTGGTTGCATTTGTGCCCTTTAATGGCGAAAAACCCTCGGGAAACTGGGAAATATTTGCCGATAAGTTTGCCGGGGAAGGTCCTGTAAAAAGTCCCAGTGATGCAAAACACCGCCCATGCGGATTAGCGGAGGGTACTGATGGATCTCTGTTTGTCATCGACTCGGTTAAAGGCCGGTTATATAAAATTGTGTATAAAAGTTAAGATTGTTATATGAAAGTTATTATTAATTACCTTTTTACAATAGTTATAGTTAGTTTTCTTTTTTCATGTTCAGGTGGAAATCAGGAGAATAAGGCTTATCAGGAAAATGAGGAAAATGCAGTCGCCTCCACTGCCGAAAAAGATAAAACAGGCGAAAACCTGTATATGAAATATTGTATGGCATGCCATCAAACTGATGGTTCGGGCGTCCCGGGCATGTATCCTCCTTTGAAAAAGTCGCCAATAGTGAACTCCGGCAAAAAAGAAGAGTTTATTAATATTTTATTGAACGGACTTCGTGGACCCATCGAGATTAATGGGCAAAAGTACAATCAGCAGATGCCCAGTCAGAACTTTCTTACGGATGAGGAATTATCGCAGATAATCAATTATGTATCCAAGTCGTTCGACAATAATGGCACAGAAGTTACTCCTGACGATATTGGAAAACTTCGAAAATAAAATAAATAAATCTCATTCTTTTGTTAAACAAATTTAACACTCACAATAATTTAATTTTCCGTAACTTAAGATAATTATCATTTATATTTTCCAAAAATAAATTCAACTTTTCTGCTAATTGGTTGAACAAAATATTTTGGTTGGTAGTTAGTAGAGCATTAGGATAGATTGAATATTATTTAGAAATAGTTTAAATAAAAATAGTTTTAATACCTTTGCGAATTCTTTTGAAAAACAGAAAGATATGTCACAGTTTGAAATAGTGATGCCTAAATTAGGCGAAAGTATTACCGAAGCAACCATTACAAAATGGTTCAAAAAAGAGAACGATCAGATTGAAGAAGATGATGCGCTGCTTGAAATCGCGACCGACAAAGTTGACTCCGAGATTCCCTCGCCGGTTGAAGGAAAAATTATCAAACTTCTTTACAAAGAAGGCGATGTTGTTCCGGTTGGAAAAGTTATAGCCATCATATCGCTCGATGGCAGCGATGCCGGAAACGAAACAACTGCCGAAACTTCAACAGAACCTCAGAAAGCTGAACCGGAAACCAAACAGGCAGAACAGCCTGTAAAAGCATCCGAACCTCAAAAATCATCACGCTTTTATTCTCCTCTGGTTAAAAACATTGCAAAACAGGAAAATATTCCGCTCGAGGAACTGGAATCGTTGCCTGGCTCAGGTCAGAACGGCCGTTTGAGGAAAGAAGATGTAATCAGCTATGTTGAGAACAGAACGAAAGGAGCTGCTCCTCAGGCAAAACCTCAGTCAGAAACTAAGAAGGAAACTGCTGAAGCTCCACAGACCGCACCTGCAGAAAAGCCCAAAGTATCGGTATCAGTGAATGCTGAGGACGAAATAGTCGAAATGGACCGTATGCGCCGGTTAATCGCCGACCACATGGTAATGTCGAAACAGGTTGCGCCGCATGTTACCAATTTCCTTGAAGCCGATGTTACAAATCTTGTACTCTGGAGAAATAAAGTCAAGGATGAATTCCAGGCACGTGAGAAAGAAAAGCTCACTTTTATGCCCGTATTTATTGAGGCTGCAGCTAAAGCGCTGAAGGACTTCCCTCAGGTTAACGCCTCGGTGGATGGATATAAGATAATTCTGCGAAAGAAAGTAAATATTGGTGTTGCGGTTGCACTGCCTACAGGAAACCTGATTGTTCCGGTTGTTAAAAATGCTGATCATCTGAATCTTCTTGGACTCTCGAAAGAGATGAACCGTTTGGCCGACTCAGCCCGCAACAACAAACTGGGTCCCGATGATATTCAGGGGGGCACTTTCACCATCTCTAATTTTGGAACCTTTAAGAATGATATGGGCACACCCATCATTAACCAGCCTCAGGTAGCAATACTTGCAACTGGCAATATCACTAAGAAACCTGCAGTTGTGGAAACTCCTACAGGCGATATTATTGCGGTAAGACATAAAATGTTTTTATCTCTTACCTACGACCACAGAGTAGTCGATGGAGCATTGGGAGGCGCATTTTTGAGACGAATTGCCGACTATCTGGAGAATTTTGATATAAACCGTTCAATTTAAAATTGAGAAAATGTATAACGATAGAAAATTTGGTATTAAGCACACCGACAAAGAGATACTTAAGAAATGGTATTATTTAATGGTCCTTGGACGCGCTTTGGACGACCGCGCACCAAATTATTTACGTCAGGCAATAGGGTGGTCATACCACGCCCCCTATGCAGGACATGATGGTATTCAGCTTGCAATCGGTCAGGTTTTCGACCGTAACACCGACCACCTCTTTCCCTATTATCGCGATATGTTGACCTGTATTTCAGCAGGTTTAACCGCCGATGAAATTATTTTCAACGGTATTTCGAAAGCAAACGATGTAGCAAGCGGCGGTCGCCACATGTCGAACCACTTTGCCAAACCCGAATGGAATATTCACAATGTTTCATCTGCAACAGGAAACCATACCCTTCATGCTACGGGTGTAGGCCGCGCCATGAACCGCTATAAACATAAAGGTGTTTCTATCAGTTCACAGGGAGAATCATCAGTATCCGAAGGTTATGTTTACGAAGCAATCAACGGAGCCTCGAACGAAAAATTACCGGTAATATTTGTCTTCCAGGACAATGGCTATGGAATTTCAGTTCCTAAGAAAGACCAGACAGCCAACCGCAAAGTTGCCGACAACTTCACCGGGTTCAAAAACATCAAACTGTTCTATTGCAATGGAAAGGATGTTTTCGACTCGATGAACACCATGTACGAAGCCAAACAGTTTGTGATCGAGAACCAAATTCCGGCTATTGTGCAGGCAAACTGCGTACGCATCCACTCCCACTCCAACTCCGACCGTCACGATCTTTACCGGGACGAAAATGAGCTGAATTATGTCACCGAATACGATCCGCTGTCAAAATACAAAAGACTTCTGCTCAGATATAATCGCTTTACCGAAGAAGAACTAAAACAGATTGAAGATCAGGTTAAAGCAGAGGTAAAAGAAGCCCACAAGAAAGGTCTGGCCGCTCCCGATCCCGACCCGGCATCAGTTACAAACTTTGTATTACCCGAACCCTATGTTCCTCAGAAATATAAAGATGGCCTCCACAATGAAAAAGGTGAGCCCAAAAAGCTTATC
>JAJYAG010000121.1 GCA_021779665.1 Bacteroidota bacterium
CTGATTACGACCTATATCCGAAGGAACTCGCTAAAAAATTCGAGGAAAACGATAAAGAAGTTGCTCACGTTAAAAAAAGGATATTGTTTCAGGAAGTCGACGATCATGCCGGAGAGTTAAAATGGTCGGAAACTTTTAAAACTCCAATTTTTAACGAAGCTCACGAAATAATAGGGATTACAGGCATTTCTCGCGACATTACCAACCGAAAAAAATCGGAACTGGCTCTTAAATTCTCCGAAGAAAAATATAAAGAGCTCGTGACCCTCTTACCGGAAATGGTTTTCGAAACTGATGTTTTGGGAAATATCACTTTCCTGAACCTGCGCGGTTTTGAACTTTTTGAATATACCAACGACGACTTTTCACAAGGCATCAATCTTTTCGATATGCTAGCTCCTGAAGACATTTCGAGGGCAAAAATAAATATGTCGAGAATTTTCGATGGAATGAAAGTTAAGGGCGAGGAATACACCGCAGTCACCAAAACAGGCAAATCTCTTCCTGTTATGATATATGCCGATGCTTTGACATCGGACAACAAAATATCGGGACTTCGGGGTGTTATGGTCGATTCAAGCGACCGCAAAATTGCTGAGGACCGCGAAAAGAAATATCACCGGAATCTTATCTTCCTTTCAAATACAGCACTTAATTTCTTAACATTCTCAACCGACGACGATAACTTTATCTTCATTGGTAAAAAAATAACAGAACTCGTTAAAAATGCAGTGGTGGTGGTTTCATCCTATAATGAGCAGGAAAATAATTTCTCGGTAAGATTTATTTCCGGCGTACACCGTCACTTAAACAGTATTCTGAATCTTTTGAAGAAAAATCCGGAAGATCTGAAAGTGAGGATCACAAAAGACTTCAAGAAGAAGCTTCTCGAGAACGAATTGTCCTTTTACGAAGTTACAGGAGGATTGCATAAAGCAACATTTGGAAGTATCCCCTTCGAAACTGCCCATTCGCTTGAAAAACTTCTTAAGTTAAACCGTATTTACGCCATGGGGCTGTTGCGCGGAGGAAACATCTACGGAAGTGTGATCATTGCCACACGCAATAACCAGGAAATTCGTGATATCAAAATAATTGAAACTTTCCTGTTCCAGGCATCTATTTCCCTGCATAAAAAACAGCTTGAAAATGAGTTGATTCGTGCAAAAGAAAAAGCCGAAGAAAGCGACAGGCTTAAATCGGCATTCCTGGCGAACATGTCGCACGAAATCAGGACTCCTATGAACGGGATACTCGGAATGACACAATTGCTGGCGAACCCCGATATTTTAGCCGAACAACGACGGGAGTACGTTGAACTCATCAATAAAAATTCAGAAACACTGCTGAATCTGATTGACGACATCATTGATGTGTCCAAAATTGAAGCCGGACAAATGAAGATCATGCTAAAAGGTTTCCGGCTGAATTCAATCTTCGATCAGTTAAGCGTGCTCTTTAAATCAAGTATGGCCTTTAAGAATAAAGAAGGCATAAAGCTGATCCCTGTTACAACATTGCCCGATAATCTGATTATCATCTCTGACCCGGATCGTTTGCGTCAGGTATTGATAAACCTCGTTGGAAATGCAATTAAGTTTACTGAAAAGGGATTTGTGGAATTTGGCTATTCCTTAAAAGATGATGAACTCGAATTTTATGTCCGCGACTCAGGGATAGGGATCTCGAAAGAAAAACAGAAGGTTATCTTCGACCGGTTCACTCAGGCCGACGATTCGCTTACGCGAAAGTTTGGAGGTTCAGGACTCGGATTAACCATATCCAAAGGGTTAATAGAACTTCTCGGCGGAAAACTTTGGGCCCACTCTATCCCGGGTGAAGGTTCAACTTTTTACTTCACAATTCCATATCAGGCGGCTACCGAAGATGAAAATCAGGAAAATAAGCCTCAGACATCAAAATCGGATTACAACTGGACCGGCCGTACTTTCCTGATTGTTGAAGATGACAAAGTAAGCTTTAAGTTTCTCGAGGGTGTCTTCAAAAAAACCGGCGTAACAATTCTGCATGCCGACAATGGTCTTAAAGCCATCGACTTCTGCCGTAGCCATCCCGAACTGGACATTGTGCTAATGGACATTCAGTTGCCAGAGATGAGCGGCCTGGATGCTACCCGGGTTATTACTTCCTTCAGAAAAGATTTGCCTATTATAGCTCAAACAGCCAACGCCATGTCGGAAGATAAAGAAAAGTGCCTGGAAGTTGGATGTATCGATTATGTATCGAAACCCATCAACATACACTTGCTTTTCAACAAAATTGACAAATATCTTGGTGAAAAGATTTCCTTATCGTAGTCCGGAAAATGCATATTCCCTATATTATTCTTTTTGTTGTTCCTTATTTATTAGTTATTTCATTCTATATAACCGGGTGGTTCCGAAAGCCCAGACCAAAAGCTGAATTGACCAAAAGCAGGCCTTTCATAAGCATTCTGGTACCTATAAAAGATGAAGCCGGGAATTTACAACTACTTTTAAATGATTTAATTGGTCAGCGCTATCCTTCTGATAATTTCGAAATCATATTGATTGACGATCACTCCCGGGACGAAACACAGACCATTTTAAAAGAATATTTACAACATAATTTCATAAAATACCTCCGGTTAACTGACACAACAGGAAAGAAAGCAGCTATATGGGAAGGCATTCAACAAGCAAGAGGATCGCTCATCCTTACTACTGATGGCGATTGCAGGATCCCTTCGGGATGGATTGAATCCATGGCCCTTTATTTTGAGAAGTTTCCCGGCCATCTCCTCATAGGTCCTGTGTTTATGAACGAGGGAAAAGGAATATTCAATCATTTTCAAAGCCTTGAATTCCTCAGCCTGATAGCGTCAGGGGCTGGTGCGGCCGGAATTGGCCGGCCCATTCTCTGTAACGGAGCCAATCTGGGTGCTCCACGCGACCTGTTTTTAAAAGCTAACGCTGTATATCAATCTCCTGTTGCCTCAGGAGACGATATCTTTTTACTGCTAGAGCTAAAAAGACAGCACATTCCTGCAGTTTTTGTAAAGGAGAATGAAGCGGCTGTAAGTACAAAAAATTCGCAGCACTTCAGACAATTTTTCCGTCAACGAACCCGTTGGACTTTCAAATCGAGGTTTTACAGAGATCCGGATATTATAATAGTCGCACTTATTGTGCTTTTTACGAATATCTTTATGCTGGGATTACTTTTTTACTCCATCATTCGGCCCGGAATGTTCGTAGCCTTTTTATCCTTTTATCTGTTAAAATGTTTTGTCGATTATATCCTTTTATATAATGTTGCAAAGTTTTTTAAGCGCTCACATTTGCTGAAATTCTTCTTTATCCACCAGTTGATGTACATTTTTTATGTTTCTTTGGTTGGAATAGCAGGGCATTTTGGTGGTGAGCATTGGAAAAACCGGAAGGTTTAATATAAATTTATGGAGGAACTGAATTTCTGGATACGATTTAAAAAGAACAAGCTGGCTCTGTTTAGCTTGTATTTTATTTTCTTTTGCTTCCTGCTTTCGGTTTTTGCTTACTGGATTGTGCCCGACAATTCGCCTGATGCCAACACCCAGCATCTCTCTCTTGCCGCAAAAGAGCCTTTCTTCGAGGTACAAATGTTACGACTTATTAATAATGAACCTGAAGTAAACTCGAATATATTTTCTACCCTCATGAACGGGCGCAAAAGAGACTATTCGGAGATCCCTATAAAAGCTTACGAATTTCAGGGAGATGATATTGTAATCACTGAATATACTTCACCGGGCGATACTACCACCATTAAAAGAAAATTCGGTCTGGCAGATGTGGTTTATCCGCTTTCGTACGACAGTAAAGTTGTCAGAACTAACGAAACATACAATTTCAAAGACGTGAGTCAGAAAGAGGTCTCTGTTTCCAAAGATGAACTAATCTCCAGAATAAAAGCAAACCATATAGTTGAAAAGAAATTCATTTTAGGAACAGATCGGTTTGGCCGGGACATGCTGAGTCGTCTCATAATCGGTACGCGCGTCTCACTTTCTGTCGGGTTTATTTCTGTAATCATTTCGCTGATAATTGGCCTGGGATTGGGAATACTGGCCGGATATTACCGCGGTGTGGCAGACAATATAATTATGTGGGTAATCAATGTTGTATGGTCGGTGCCCACTCTGCTAATGGTATTGGCCATATCGCTGGTTTTAGGTAAAGGATTCTGGCAGGTTTTTGTAGCAGTAGGTTTAACCATGTGGGTCGAAGTTGCAAGGGTGGCACGCGGACAGGTTCTTGGTATCCGCGAAAAAGAATACATTGAAGCTGCCAGAGCTTTGGGCTTCGGACACTTTCGCATTTTAACACGACATATTTTGCCCAATATTCTTAGTCCGGTAATTATTATTTCGGCCTCGAATTTCGCCTCAGCAATACTCATTGAATCGGGATTGAGCTTTCTCGGAATAGGCGTTCAGCCTCCGGTGCCTTCCTGGGGAAGCATTATTAAGGATCATTACGGATATATCATTCTCGACCAGGCTTTTTTAGCTTTTTTGCCGGGGATTGCAATAATGCTGCTTGTTTTGGCTTTTACACTTACAGGCAATGGTCTGCGCGATGCCCTCGATACGAAAATGGTTTAATTTCCCAGTTCCGACATAAACTTAACACGCATTAAACGAATTTCTTCCTCGGTGTATTCATCATCGCCCAGGGATTTTAAAGCATCTTCCACTGATTCGGTTTGGGCTTCTTCCTTAAAATACTGGAATATTTCTTCCTGATGTTCTTCGTCCAGAATTTCGTTTATATAATAGTCGATGTTCAGCTTCGTGCCTGAATTAACAATGGCCTCAATTTCATTCAGCAAGTCGGACATTTCAAGGTTTTTGGCCTCACAAATATCATCGAGCGACATTTTGCGGTCAATAGCCTGGATAATATAAACCTTCATCCCCGATTTGTTCACCACCGACTTCACCACCATATCCTGCGGACGAACAATTTCTTTTTCCTCCACGTACGATTTTATAAGCTCCAGGAACTCCTTTCCATACCGTTGAGCCTTACCAGCTCCAACGCCTACAATATTCTGAAGTTCTTCCATGTTCACAGGATACTGGATGGCCATATCTTCGAGCGAGTTATCCTGGAAAATAACAAAGGGAGGCAGATTTTTAATCTTCGAGATTTTTTTCCGGAGATCTTTTAAGATGTTGAATAATTCGGTATCAACAGTGCTGGTTTTAGCACCCTGGCTCATCATATCCTCATCATCGTCCTCATTATATTCATGATCTTCGGTGAGATAGAAAGGTTCAGGATTACTTAAAAACTCATGTCCTTTGGGGGTAACTTTCAAAAGACCGTAATTTTCGATGTCCTTCTGGATAAACTGTGCAATCATTGCCTGCCGGATGACGGCATTCCAGAATCGAATGTCTTTTTCACTTCCCGATCCGAAAATATCCAGCTTATGATGTTTGTAGGTTTTTATGGAGCTATCGAGGTTCCCTGACAGAATGTTTGCAATATGTTCCGATTTGAATTTTTCCTTAACTTCCAGAATTGCATTCAATACTTTAATTACATATTCCTCACCTTCAAACTGAATGCGCGGATTCTTGCAGTTATCACAGTTTTCGCAATTAAAGTACGGATATTCCTCGCCAAAATAATGCAGGAGCAATTTACGGCGACAAACGGCAGATTCGGCATAAGCAGTAGTTTCGAACAGCAGTTGCTTGCCAATTTCCTGCTCTGCTACTGGTTTGCCCTGCATAAATTTCTCCAGTTTCTGGATATCTTTATAACTATAAAAAGTTATGCAATTCCCTTCTCCTCCATCACGCCCGGCACGACCGGTTTCCTGGTAATAGCCTTCGAGACTTTTTGGAATGTCGTAATGAATCACATAGCGCACATCGGGTTTGTCAATACCCATCCCGAAAGCAATTGTAGCAACGATAACGTCAACATCTTCCATCAGGAACTTATCCTGATTATCGGCACGGGTGCTGGCATCGAGACCGGCATGATATGGCAATGACTTAATCCCGTTTACCCGAAGCATTTCGGAGAGCTCTTCAACCTTTTTCCGGCTCAAACAATAAATAATACCCGATTTACCCGGATTATTCCTTATATATTTGATGATCTCCTTGGCTGCATTTACTTTGGATCGTACCTCATAATAAAGATTAGCCCTGTTAAACGACGATTTATATAATGTTGCATCAACAATATTCAGCGTTTTTAAGATATCCATCTGCACCTTTGGTGTAGCGGTAGCTGTGAGGGCAATAATGGGAGCTTCTCCTATCTCGTTAATTATCGGGCGAATTCTCCTGTATTCAGGCCGGAAATCGTGTCCCCATTCCGAAATACAGTGGGCCTCATCAATAGCATAAAAAGATATTTTTACCTGTTTTAGGAAGAGTATATTTTCTTCTTTGGTAAGAGATTCGGGAGCTACGTACAAGAGCTTGGTTTTACCAGAGGTAACATCTTCCTTAACTTTAGTAATCTGAGCTTTGGATAAAGAGGAATTTAAAAAATGGGCAACACCATCGTCAACACTAAAACTGCGCATGGCATCCACCTGGTTTTTCATTAAAGCAATCAGGGGTGATATAATAATTGCCGTACCATCCATGATGAGTGCCGGCATCTGATAACATAATGATTTCCCTCCGCCTGTAGGCATTAAAACAAAGGTATTTTCGCCCTTTAAGAGGTTACGTATAATTTCTTCCTGATTACCTTTAAAGGTTGTAAAACCAAAAAATTTTTTAAGATAATCGTTTAAAGATATATTTGAATTGATTTCCATTTAACTCCTTTGGAATAATCGATTGATTATTAAATACTTACATTTTTTCAGACAAATACAAATATAATAAATACCAACGATTCCGATCTGAATTTTATCATGCTCTAATCAGAGGATTGAAATTTAAATACATTTGTACCTAAATTTACAAAAAAATATTTTAAAATTATTATCCATACTTATTTATTAGTCATTGTTAAGATTATTTAAGAATGTTTTATAAGTTTGGACCAATTTTTTAAACCTTAGATATATAACATACATGGCCAAGAACACAAGTGGAGAAATGTCATTCTTACAGCATCTGGAAGAATTGAGATGGCATATTATCAAATCGGTTGTTGCTATCATAGTCTTTGCAATTTTAGCATTCATTTTTAAAAATATAATATTCGACGATATCCTGATTGCACCTAAAGAACCTGGTTTCTTTACCAACAGGGCTTTTGCTGTATTTGCAGAAAAGATGAATACACCATCGCTAAAAATAAACGACAAACCTTTCCAGTTGATCAGTATAAATATGTCGGGTCAGTTCTCCACACACATCTGGATCTCAATAATAAGCGGATTTATATTGGCTTTCCCGTATGTCATATATCAATTCTGGAGTTTTCTCAGTCCTGCTCTCTATGAAAAAGAACGCCGGTATACAAAATATGCCATTTTTGCCATTTCGGCACTTTTTTTCATGGGTATACTCTTCGGGTATTATCTGATAGTTCCTTTATCCATTCATTTTTTGGGATCGTACCAGGTAAGTGCTTCGGTAATTAACACAATCAATTTACCCTCCTATTTTTCAACAATCGCTTCGGTTACATTAGCTTCGGGGTTGGTTTTTGAGCTTCCTGTGGTTATTTTCTTCCTGTCAAAAATTGGAATTGTCACTCCCGAATTTCTACGAAAATACCGGAAGCATGCCATTATTGTCATTCTTATAGTTGCTGCCATTATTACTCCTCCCGATATGTTCAGTCAGATATTGGTTACTATACCGTTAGTTGTTCTTTATGAGGTAAGTATATTTATTTCGGCAGCTATTCAACGTTCGAAGGAAAAAGAGGCGGCAGCATAATCAAACAAGTTTTGCATAATTTTTGTTAAGAGAGCATATTCGAATAATTTTGTCCTCGATATGTTCTTCAATTATGAAAAATTATAAGCTTAGTATTGCCTTATTTTTTATATCCATAGTACTAAGTGTAAGTCTTAGTGCCCAAACTACGAAAATCCGGGGTAAGGTTACTGAAAAAGGATCCAAGGAAGCTGTTCCTTTTGTCAACGTTGTTCTTAAAGGAACCACAGCTGGCACGGTAACAGATTTTAACGGCGATTATTTTATTGAAACCAAGGCCAGTTCTGATTCTGTTGTATTTTCCTGTTTAGGATATAAAACTATTACCGCTCATATAGTGAAAGGAAGCTTTCAAAATCTGGATATTGAATTAGAGCAGGTCGATTTTCAACTGAACGAAGTTATAGTTTTACCAGGTGAAAATCCGGCACACACTTTACTTAAAAAGGTGATTGCAAAAAAAGATGTCAATAACCCTAAAAACATCAATTCCTACACTTACGAATGTTATAATAAACTTCAGTTCGATATCAATAATTTCGACGAGCGCTATCGCAAGAACAAGCTCATGAACAAATTGCAGTTTGTCTTCGATTATGTGGATACATCTGCAATCACCGGGAAAACATATTTGCCTTTCCTTCTGATTGAATCGGTGTCCGACAATTATTATCAAAGCAAACCAAAGCTTGAGCGCGAAGTTATAAAAGCTTCGAAAATATCAGGAACTGAAAACGAGAGCGTTGCTCAGTTTACAGGAAAAATGTACCAAACCTATAATATTTACGATAACACACTCGATGTTTTCGGTCAGGGGTTTGTTAGTCCTATTTCGGACTACGGAACAGCTTTTTACAAATACTACCTTATCGATAGCGCGTTTATTGATAAAAACTGGTGTTACCAGATTTCCTTTAAACCAAGGCGTAAACAGGAGTCGGCTTTTACAGGCTTTGTATGGATTGCCGATACAAGCTTTGCCGTCAAGAAAGTTCAAATACGGATACCCGACGATGCTAACCTTAATTTTGTAAACGATCTGGTTGCAACTGCCGATTATAAACAGGTAAATGATTCAGTCTGGTTACCCGAAGTCGATTTCTTATTTATCGATTTTAACCTTACTGACAAAACAACCGGTTTTTTTGGCCGAAAAACCACAACATATAAAAACTACGAAATTGATAAGCCTATAAACAGTGATATTAAAAGCCTTAAAAACAACATAAGTGTAGCCGACGATGCCATGAAGAAAGACGAAACTTACTGGGAATCGGCACGTCATATACCGCTAACAAAAAAAGAGGAGAACATTTATGCAATGGTCGATTCGGTGCAGAATCTCCCTATCTACAAAACATTTGTAGACCTGCTCAACTTGTTCATCAACTATTATTATGTTGTGGGAAAAGTTGAAGTTGGGCCATATTACACATTGTACAGCTTCAACCCCATCGAAGGAAACAGATTCCGGCTGGGTGGGCGCACAAGTAACAGTTTCAGTACAAAACTTATGCTCTCGGGACATGTTGCCTACGGAACCCGCGACGGTAAGTTTAAATACGGCGCAGGAGCTTTATATATGCTTGACAAAGAGCCACGCCTTTCAGTAGGAGGAAATTTTGAGAATGATATCCAACAACTTGGGAAAAGCGACAATACCTTTCTGAGCGATAATATATTATCCTCTTTGCTGAGCCGACATCCTAACGATAAGCTTACTATGGTTTATAAACGAAAGTTATTCCTGGAGAAGGAATGGATACCCGGACTTTCGAATACCATTTCTTTTAATCACAAAAGGATAATACCTGGCCAAAATGTGCCATTTAATGTAAAAAACGGCTTGGATACTGTTGCCATGGGGTCTGTAAGGACAACCGAGATAACTCTTAACACCAGGTTCGCCTTCCAGGAAAAATTTGTGGAAGGAGAATTTGAAAGAGTTAGTCTGGGATCGGAATATCCAATTGTTAATTTCAATATAAGTGCCGGAGTTCCTAATGTTTTCAAGAGCAGGTACAATTATTTGAAACTGAACCTGAATGTGGATCATTATGTAAATACTTATCCCTTTGGGTATTTCAAGTATAACCTGGATGCCGGTAAAATATTTGGTAAAGTTCCCTATCCTCTCCTGGAGCTCCATAAAGGTAATGAAACCTATTCTTTCGATTATTCATCTTTTAACATGATGAATTATTATGAGTTTGCTAGTGATCAATATGCAAGTTTGTTTCTGGAGCATCACTTCCAGGGGGCTTTTTTGAATAAAATCCCTTTATTACGCAAGCTAAAGTGGCGCGAAGTAGTTTCGGCGCATGGACTGGTAGGAAGTATTGACGATAAAAACCGCTCGACGATGATTTTCCCGCAAGGACTTCATAGTGTTCGTGAACCTTATTTTGAAGCAAGTGCCGGCGTGGAGAATATCTTCAAATTTCTCAGGGTAGATGTAATGTGGCGGCTGAATCATCTCGACCATGAGGATGTTTCTCCTGTTGGAATCAGGGCTATGTTGCAGATTATTTTTTAATTAACCTTAAGAAGGTTAACAATCCTTAAAAAAAATAGAACAAACACGTTAAAACTCTATATTTGGGTTTTATTTTATAATTGAATTATGATTCTTCGTACGGAAAACCTTGTGAAACGGTATAAGAGCCGTGTAGTAGTTAAAGGAGTAAGCATTGAAGTAAAACAAGGTGAGATTGTTGGCTTGCTGGGCCCTAATGGTGCTGGTAAAACCACCACTTTCTATATGATTGTAGGTTTAATTGTTCCAAATGAAGGAAAGATCTTTCTGGATGACACCGAAATCACCCAGGAGCCAATGTACCGCCGAGCCCAGAAAGGTGTTGGCTATCTGGCCCAGGAAGCTTCCGTTTTTCGTAAATTAAGTGTTGAAGATAATATTAGGGCAGTTTTGGAGATGACAAAATTCTCGAAAGCTGAACAGGACGAAAAAGTTGAGTCGTTACTTCAGGAGTTTGGTCTGGTGAAAATCCGGAAGAGTCTGGGAATTCAACTATCGGGAGGCGAACGAAGGAGAACTGAAATTGCAAGGGCTTTAGCTATCGACCCAAAATTTATTTTGCTCGACGAACCTTTTGCGGGAGTCGATCCTATCGCCGTTGAAGACATTCAGGCAATTGTGGCAAAACTTAAAAACCGAAATATTGGTATTCTGGTGACCGACCATAACGTTCACGAAACCCTATCCATTACCGACAGAGCCTATCTGCTGTTCGAAGGCTCCATCCTGAAAGCTGGAACTGCCCAGGAACTTGCCGATGACGAACAGGTACGCAGGGTTTATCTAGGTAAAAACTTCGAATTAAGAAATTATTAGATCTTCAACAGAAACTGCTATATAGTTTCCCTGTAGTATTTATCGTAAATTTCGCGGTTACGCTCTAAAAGCTCAATGGAATATTTATAGGCTTTATCGTCGTCTTTGGCTTTTACAGCCTCAATAATATCCAGTTCGAATTTTAGTGTGTATTCCTTTTCTCCTTCAATATTCCCGTAAATAATATTTCTCATGCGTGGAAGCAACGAATATATCGGCTCCATGGTGATAATTACTATAGGGTTACCGGTGGCTTTCGCCAGGTTCATGTGGAACCTGTTTATAATATCGGCCTCAAGCTGAGTATTATCCGGATCGCACCTTTCCAGTTCGTTGTAATTTTCAATAAGTGTTTTAATATCTTCTTCGCTCCTGTTTTTAGCAGCAAGACGGGCAATTTCGGGCTCAAAAATTCGTCGCACTTCAATAATCTGCATGATGAGGTTCGAATCAAACCTCAAGTCGTAATACAAGTTAAGTGAATTGATGGCATCCTCAATCCTGATTTCGGAAACATACATGCCACTTCCTTTTTTTATCACAATTAAACCTCTTGCACTAAGGCGGCGCAGGGCTTCGCGCAAAGCTGTACGACTAACGGCAAACTTTTCACAAAGCTCCTTCTCCGAAGGAAGTTTTGTCCCATTTATCAGCTTTTTTTGCCTGATAGCCTCTTCAATCTTTCTTTCTATTTTTTGGCTAAGAGTTTGTGTAGTACCAATTTTTTCAAAAATTTCGTCCATTTATCCTGAGGTCACTAAAAATTTGCTAAAGTTATATCCTTTTTTGATATGGTCAATAATAATATAATTCAACAAATTAACAGTTTTTTGTTGGTATAATTTTAATTGAGTGAAAAAATCTTTTAAAAATCTGAAATATGTATTACTTCATACAATGTTAATCATTTTCTTCCTCTTCACGTTCTTCCATGAGCATATCATCGTAATAGACAATCTTCCAGGAATTATCAAAATCTTCCACCAGAGCGGAAAGAGATTCAACCCAATCGCCCGAGTTCATATAAACGAGTTCATCGTATTTTGTAATTGCCGGATGGTGAATATGGCCGCATATAACACCATTACAATTTCTTGAGCGGGCCAGATTAACAAGCTCTTTCTCAAAATCGGAAATATAGGAAACTGCAGATTTAACTTTTTGCTTGATCACTTTTGAAAGGGAATAATACGGTAACCCTTTCTTGATTCTGCGGTTGTTGTATACTTTATTTAGCCAAAGCAAAAAGGTATAGCCAATATCGCCAAGCTCTGCTAACCATCGGAGATTGGTTGTTATCGTGTCGAAAACATCGCCATGTAAAACAAAGTATTTTTTATCTCCACTTACGTGATAGTGATCTTTAACAATCTGCAGACGGTGAAATTCAAATGGTATAAGGTTATCCAGAAAATCGTCGTGATTGCCCCTGAGGTAAATAATCTGCGTATTCTTTTTGTCCAGCATCCTGAGGATAACTCTGAAAAAGCGGGTATGCTTCTTTTTCCATTTACTTCCTTTCTTAAGCTGCCATCCATCAATAATATCGCCGTTTAATATCAGCTTTTCGCATGTGTTGGTTTTTAAAAACCGAACCAGTTCCTTGGCTTTAGAGTTTTTGGTTCCCAAATGAACATCGGAAATGATAATGGTTTTGTAGTGATTCTTTTTTAACATAGGTTTTATTGCAAATAAAATGTTTCAAAAAGACTAAATTGTTAAAGTAAAGTTAACAAAACCTAAACATTGGCTCAAATAAAAAGTTGAATTTAAATAAGTAATGACAAGTTTAACGTTGTTTTCAACGAAATAATTTTAATTTAGCGCATCTTAAAAAAATCCTGCCGTGACAGAAAGAGAAAAAATTGCATTCATCATAAATCCTAAATCGGGAACTGTTAGCAAGAAGAATATCCCCGATCTTATAAACGCCTCGTTGAATTTAAGAAGATATGAGCCGGTTTTTTATTTCACGCGCGAAGCAGGGCATGCTCCCAGGTTAGCTGCCAAATGTGTTGAAGATGGCATTAAAAAAGTTGTTGCTGTTGGCGGAGATGGAACTGTAAATGAAGTAGCCAGAGCATTGGTAAAAACAAACACTGCCCTGGGTATTATTCCCGGAGGTTCGGGAAACGGCCTTGCCAGGTATCTGGGGCTCCCCTTAAAGACTCCCGATGCTATTGCCATGTTTAACAATTGTGATGAGTCCACGATAGATTATGGCACCATCAATGATCATCCGTTTTTTTGCACCTGCGGAGTCGGCTTTGATGCGCACATTGGAAATAAATTTGCCCAAAGCAAAAGAAGAGGATTTTTTACCTATGTTAAAGAAACTATCTATGCTTTTTTTCATTATCAGCCCATGAAGTACAAGCTGAAAATTGACGGGGAGAAATTCAAAAACCAGGCTTTTATGGTAACTGTTGCCAATGCCGGACAATATGGAAACGATGCCTACATTTCTCCTACTGCCGATATACGCGACGGATTACTGGATGTATGTATACTTTCTCCTTTTCCAAAGGTTAAGGCTGTCGATCTGGGAATCCGTTTATTCAAACGCACCATCGATAAAAGCGAATACGTAAATGTGATAAAAGGGAAAAAAATTACCATCAAAAGGAAAAAGAAAGGCGAAGTCCACCTGGATGGTGAACCTGCCATGATGGGTAAAAAAATCAAGATAAAAGTTGAATCTTTAGGATTAAGAGTGCTGATTCCCAGAAAATAATAACGGCCTATTTAGCTTTATCTTTACACCGGTAAATAACTGTTCTGTCGGTTATAGCCTCATTTAAAGCATTCCATTCAGTCTGGCTGAATACCCGAACGGTTTTGCCATCCTTATTAACCAAAACATAATTTTGGACTCCGTCGCACAGAGGATCAGTCATTGCTATATAATAAACGGTTTCCTTTTCGTAAGTAGCCTGAATAATAGACTTTTCACAATGACAATTAGTTAAACTACCTTTCCAATCGTCTAACCATGTACGTTCCTCAGGATCATCCTTTTTACAGGTAGTAAAAACGGTTGCAATTAGCAGAAGTGCAGGTATTAAATAATTAGATTTCATACTCAGAAACATTTCTGAATAGATGACTGATTTTAAACAAGGTTGCGCCCTAATTATATAAATAGTACTTCTTTGCTTTTTCTCTAAAACTCTCAACATCTTTAAACCACAAACCAAGTATAGATTCTACCTGAAAATTCTTTGTAAATTCAATCCTTACCTTATCGGTTCCGCATACCTGGTCGAACATTTTGAGGCGGCTTTTATCGCACATTTCAAATACATTTTTGGAAGGCCAAAGTTTATGACACTCCTGCAAAATATAAAACTGAACCAGCGAAAGCGGTGCTTTTTCATAATCGATAATATGGATCTGAACGCCATGAACCATTTCACCTTTTGAAGTACTGTAATAAGGTTTAAAATGAACCGGACGGAATATAATTCCTGGCAGATTGAGACCATTAAGGTTTGCCGCCAGAGAATCCGCATTAATCCAAGGAGCAGCAGCAAGTTGGAAGGGAAGAGTATAACCTACACCTATATTAATGGTATATAGTTCTCCAAGAATTCCGGTTATTGGGTAAAAATAAGAAGTATAAGGATGCGGAATATGTGGAGAGGAAGGGACCCAGGGTAATCCCGTTGCTTCGAAATTCATGTGACGCTTCCAGCCCTTCATAGGGATAACTTTCAGGTTACATTTTATTTTCCCTGCCAGCATGCCTTCATTATTAAGAAATGTTGCGAGCTCACCTACTGTCATTCCATGTATATATGGAATGGAAAACTGACTTACAAACGAGATAAACTGCGGTTCCACAAGACATCCTTCAATTTTGTGACCACCTAACGGGTTAGGCCGGTCGAGAACAATTAACTCAATATTATTCTCTGCGGCAGCTTCCATCACCAGCCCAAGTGTACTGATGTATGTGTAGGATCTTGAGCCGATATCCTGAATATCGTAAACCAACACATCTAAACCTTTCAGCATTTCTTTACCTGGTTTTCGGGATGAGCCATAAATGCTGTACACAGGGAGTTTTGTCTTCGCATCGGTATAGGATGCAACATACTCTCCGGCCGGATAGTCACCACGGATACCATGCTCAGGACTAAACAATGCTGTAAGCTTCAGCTTCTTTTGTTCAAACAGTATATCGATATCCGATCGTAACTGTTTATCGACACCGGTAGGATTTGTTATCAATCCTACCCTTTTGTTTTCCAGATCTTTAAAATCGCGATCTGTCAAAACCTGCAATCCTGTTTTAACTTGTGCACCAACGTTGACAAGTATTACAAGAAATACGACTGAAAAAAAAGTTCTTTTCATATTAAGAAACAGGTATTAATCTTTTGTAATTGTAATTGGAAAAAATATATTTGTAACATGTAATACAACATAACAAATTTATAAATTAATTATAAATTTTAAATAGCTAAAAATATACAAACGTACTGTAAATGGGAGCTATTAACAAGATAACTGCTGATAATAAAATAAACGGATACGTAGCCAATTACCTGGGTTCTAATATTGGTTTTGCACGTGTAATCGCGAAACGCTGCTTTATAACATGTAATACATGTGAAAAATGACGCTAAAGCAATTGATATTAATTTTTGTAGTCGTGTTCTTCATTCAATGTAAGAATAACAAAGACATTGAGGAGATTATATCATCAGTACAAAAAGAGTTTGTACCCGATTCGAGAGAAGGTATTTTCTTGATCAAATCATTCAATAAAAATCAGAAGATCTTGCTAAAAGGAGAAACTGATAATAAAGAAGCATACGCAAAGCTGCTCCAATCTTTAAAGGATAAAGGTTACAACATAGAAGACAGTATTTCTCTTCTACCTGCCGATACCTCTGCGCCCTGGGCTCTGGTAACTGTCAGCGCAGCAAACATGAGGCTTAACCCATCGCACGATGCCGAAATGGGCACACAGGCGCTGATGGGAACACCACTTCGTATTTTGAAAGAAGATGATGGATGGTTACTGGTACAAACACCTGATAAATACCTCTCATGGATTGAGGAAGATGTTGTAGAAACCTTATCTCAGGATGCTTTTGAAAAATGGCGAAACTCCGAAAGGGTCTTTGTTACCGCATGGTTCGAGTTTTTGAGAGATACAAGTTCAAACCTGGTAGTTAGTAATGTTACAGCAGGATGTATTCTTCAGCAAAGTTCAGAGACTAAAGACTCTTATGTGGTTTTTACACCCGACGGTCGTAAAGGGATACTTCCAAAAAAGAGTGCCGTGGACTTTAAACTCTGGAAAGAAAACACCTTACCAGAAACTGGCAAAATACTGGAAACTGCAAGGATGATGATGGGTACTCCCTATTTATGGGGAGGGACATCCATAAAAGGAGTTGACTGCAGTGGATTTGTGAAAACTGTATATTTTCTCAACGGATGTATCCTTGCGCGCGATGCTTCCCTTCAGGCGCTCTATGGCAAAGACATTCCATTTAATAATGATTTTGAATTCAACCCGGGCGATCTCGTATTTTTTGGACGTCATGCGAAAGATGACAAGCCGGAGAGGATTACCCATGTCGGATTATTCCTTGGCGATTCTGAGTTTATTCATTCCTCAGGAATGGTGAAGATAAACAGCTTCGACAGCACCAGGGCCAATTACAGTCGCTATCGTACTATTAGCCTGCTAAAGGTTCGGCGAATATTGGGAAACATGGATACACAGGGAATTCAATCGGTTAAGAATCATCCATGGTACTAATTTTTATCTGAAATGAAGACAACTCATTTACATAAACAGGAACAAACAAGTCGCAGGGACTTTATTAAAAAGGTCGGACTCGCTTATGGAGGCCTGGTTACCACGATGAGTTACCCGGGTATTAACATTAATGGAGCTAAGAATATGGTATTACGTTTCAAACCTTACGAATTGCAGCTCAAGCACACCTTCACCCTGGCGTCGAGCAGCCGTAAAACAACTCCGGTAATGCTCACCGAAATCGAATACGACGGGGTTACCGGGTACGGAGAAGCATCAATGCCGCCATACCTTGGTGAAAGTCACGAAACTGCAACCGCTTTTCTTTCAAAAGTTGACCTTTCCCGGTTTAAAAGTCCTTTTCTAATAGAAGATATTTTCAACTACATTGATGCTCTTGCTCCGGGAAACTATGCTGCCAAAGCATCTGTTGATATTGCCTTACACGATCTGGTTGGAAAAATTATGGGGCAGCCTTGGTATAAAATATGGGGACTAAATCCGGCAAAAACTCCAAATACTTCCTTTACTATTGGTATTGACAGTCCTGAAGTTATTAAGGAGAAAGTTCAGGAGGCTGCTCCTTATAAAATCCTGAAGGTTAAATTAGGGAGGGATAACGACCGCGAGATAGTTAGTACCATTCGTAAAACCACCGATAAACCGCTATGCGTGGATGTTAATCAGGGTTGGACAGACAAAAAACAAGCGCTCGATATGGTAAGCTGGCTTAAAGAGCAGGGAGTTGTGTTTGTTGAGCAACCTATGCCCAAAACTGCCATAGACGATATTGCCTGGCTGACATCTAACAGTCCGCTTCCCATCATTGCCGACGAAGCGCTCCAAACGGCCAGAGACCTGAAACATATTAACGGAGCCTACAGCGGCATTAACATCAAACTGATGAAATGCGGCGGCATGCGGGCTGCCTTTACAATGGCAAAAATGGCGCGCGATATGGGCATGAAGGTAATGATAGGCTGTATGACAGAAACCTCATGCGGAGTAACTGCTGCTGCCCAGCTCTCTCCATTGGTCGATTGGGCCGATCTGGACGGAAATCTGCTTATCAGCAATGATGTATTCGATGGAATAAAGATAAAGGATGGTAAAGTTGAATTGCCGGACAGACCTGGAATTGGAGTTAATAAAATTAATTCATAAATGAAACTGAGATTGGAAAATATAAGAAGAAACATAGTGAAGGGAAGATTCATCCTTCTTGTAGTTTTTTTCTCTACTTGCCAGCTGGCAACAACCAAAAGCCAGCAGCTCAGTTTTGCCTTTCTAACCGATTTACATGTTGGGCCTGGTACCGACAATGAAAAAGCTTTGAATAAAGCCGTTGATGATATAAATACTCAAAACCTCGACCTGGTTGTTGTAACCGGCGATTTAACAAACACCGGATCCAATGCCGAATTATTGGCGGTAAAAGCAGCACTCGACAGATTGAATAAACCATTATTGATCATCCCCGGTAACCACGAAACCAACTGGAGCGAAAGTGCCGGATTGTTATTCAACAAATTATGGGGAAACGACAGGTTCATTTTCCGTAAGAACGGATACCTGCTTGTTGGATTTAACACAGGTCCGTTTATGAAAATGGGCGACGGCCATGTAAAACAGGAAGATATACAATGGCTCAAACGGGTGTTAAGCCAAAAACAAAATGAAAAGCTTATCTCGTTTTCGCACTACCCCATTGCTGAAGGACTCGACAACTGGACAGATATTTCGGAAGTTTTAAAAACCGGCAATTGTCTTATCGATTTTTGCGGACATGGCCACAAGCTGATGCTCATGAATTTCGACGGCATGCCTGGAATTATGGGCCGAGCACTGAATGACAAAAAGGGATTTGGATATAATAAAGTCGAAATTACCGACAATACGGTACGAGTTTCTGAAAGGCTTTTTGAGGATAAATTCTCTCCTGAAAGCATTTCAGTGAACTTAGCCTTACCAGAGAATATCGCAGGAATGACCGTTTCGCCCAAACCCGATTTTACTGTAAATAATGAATCCAAGGCCAGGAAAGGTTTTAACCTGGAGGACACAGTTTCCATTTTTACGGGAACATGTCTCGTGGGGGATTCGCTTGCCATTTATGCAAACTCGGCAGGATGGATTAAAGCCGTTAGAGTAAAAAACAAAACTATTGCATGGGAACGGAAGTACAACGGATCAGTTTATTCGACTCCTGTTTTAGCCTCCGGTAATATTGTATTTGGAACTTCCGATGGTTTTATAAAAGGCCTTGATCTGAAGACAGGAACAGAAAAATGGTCGGTAAATACCGAAAGTCCGGTGTTAGCAGAAGCAACTGCTGAAAAGATATATATATATATAGGCGGTGGAAATAAAGCTTTTTACAAAATAGATGCTATTGATGGAACGGTACTTTGGAAGTTCCAGGATCTCACGGGACTCATTCAGGGAAAACCTTCATTATCAGGTAATAGTGTAATTTTTGGCGCCTGGGACACTCACCTTTATTGCCTGGATAAAAAAACAGGGCAATTGCAATGGAAATGGAATAACGGCAAAAAACAAGCCCTGTTTTCGCCAGGCAATATAGTGCCCGCCATTTCGAATAATAAGGTCTTTATAGTTGCCCCCGACCGTTATTTTACCGCAATTGATTTAAAAACAGGAAAAGAAATCTGGCGGACAGGTAAGTATAAGGTGAGGGAATCGATGGGAATTAGTGA
>JAJYAG010000122.1 GCA_021779665.1 Bacteroidota bacterium
CCGACCCCTCTCCTGAAGGAGAGGGGGGAAATACAGGGTTAAAGGTTATTTTAAAAGATCTATTATTCATGTATTTTTAAGTCTCTCCTCAAGGAGAGGGATTTTGAGGAGCAACGTTTTTAAAGTTGAGCCTTCTTTCTCCCCTCTCCAAATGGAGAGGGGCCGGGGGTGAGGCTTACTTAAACAACAATGGAGCAAACTGATAAAGACCTCTGCGCCAGCTCTGCCACTCGTGGGCAGTTAACGGAGAAACATAGAAATGGGCGTTCATGCCGGCCTGCTTCAGCGCTTCGGTGTTTGCTTTCGGGTCACCGCCAAAGCCTTGTCTTCTGTTCTCTAATTCACGGCTGCCGAAACTAATAAATACAAGTTTCATCTTTCCCTTAAAACCCGGCGACTCCTGAAGATCTTCCATGCTAATGCTGCCACCGCTGAACATTCCCATATAGGAGAATTTATCAGGATTAGCGAGGGTGATAACACGGGTTTGCATGCCACCCATGGATAACCCAGCCATTGCACGGTGTTGCGGATCGGCAAGGGTTCTAAAGTTGGCATCAGTCATTGGAATAATTTCCTCGAGCAGGGTTTTCATAAAAACATCTGCCCAGCCTTTTGGTGGCCACTGACCGGCAGGCCGTTCTCCCTGTGGTGGACGGGCTCCTTCGGGTCTGGTCCAGGTTCCGTTATCCATTACAATGATGAAAGGTTTGGCCTTTCCTTCGGCAATCAGGTTGTCCATTATGAAATTAGCCCTGCCCTGACTGGCCCATCCATATTCGTTTTCGCCACCGCCATGCTGCAGGTAAAGAACAGGATAGCGTTTTTTAGGATCCTTGTCATAATCAGCAGGCGTGTATACAAAGCAATGCCGCATAGCATTGTTGATCTTCGAAAAATAAGACACTTCGCGCACCTGCCCATGAGGAACATCTTTAAGTGCATAAAAGTCCTGATCTTTGGCAGGGATTTCTATTCCGCTGCCCCAACGACTGGCACCGTAATAGTAAAGGCTACCGGGATCGGGAACTGATGCTCCGTCGATATTGAGCTGGTAATAGTGAAAACCTTCATCCTGAGGAGCCGACTCTCCAGTCCATACTCCCTTTTCATCTTTTACCAGGTTGTATTTAACAGCACCAATATCAAGCTGCACAAGCTTTGCTTCGGGTGCTGATATCTGAACCCGCACACGGCCTTCGGAATTCACCTGCGGATATTGTTTTCCGGGTTGATTGACCGAAGACGGCTTAAAATCTTCAACCACTGAGGTTGAACTGGTTTGTGACATACCGATTTGAGCAATTGAAATTGCCACAAAAAACATAATTAAGTGCTTAATCTTCATAATTAGTATATTAGAGTTAGTCTGTATGCTGTTAATTCTTCATTATTACCTTCAACTGCGTGAAGGAATGAGGCGGAAAGGCATAAGTTATTTTAGCCTTCTCCGTCTTAATTTCCTTGGAAACAGGTAGATATTGTTGTTGCTTATCAAATGTAAAGGCCTCGTCCAGAGTATTCCCGGCTACCAGGGTTGCTTCGGCTTTTCCGGAAAACTCGACCGATGTTGAAAGGATATCGGTTGTTATGGTTTTGTCCTTGTGCCGGTTCACTACATTGATAAAGACAGTATTCGTTTCTTTTGAATAAACGGTAGTTATATCGAGGTAAGGAATGCCTTTATACAAAGGTGTGTTGAAGGTATCGCACTCTACCCATGTATCGACTGAACTTCCAAGGCAATTATTTGAAAAAGCTTTAAAGACATGGAAAAGTGGGGTTTTAAAGGTTCCTTTATCCTTATCACTACTCAAAAGGGATGTCAGCATTGTAAAATTGGCCATTTTCACAACATCGGCATGACGGATAAAAGCATTGAAACTTTGGGCAATTGGCAGAACCGATAGCGTATTTCTCGTCATAATTCCCCATTCGTCGAATGAGATGTGGATCGGGTTTTTCAAACACTTCATTATCCGGATGTTTTCTATTTCACTGGCTGTGGCAGTAATCTTTTCTTCAAAGTCCATGGCACTCTGGCCCATGTACTCATAATATTTGTCGGACCGTTCCCAATAGCGGTGAATGGAAAGGTAGTCGATCAGATCGCCGAAACTTGTCAGCACTTTGCGGTTCCAGTCCAGCCATTGGTTCGAAGGTTCATAGTACGAAGAACCCGAGGCTACCAGTTTGATACTCCCATCGACAGATTTCAGGGCTTTGGCGGCTTCACGACCGATTCTGGAATACTCTTCAATGGACTTGTGACCCAATTCCCAGGGATAGCCGTCCACTTCATTACCCAGATCAACAATTTTCACGTTGTAGGGTTCCGGGTGGCCGTTTTTGGCGCGCAGATCAGCATAATAGGTTCCTTTTTTATGATTGCAGTATTCGAGCCAGTAGCAGGCATCCAGAATGGAGCCGAGACCAAGATTAACGCATAAAATATTTTCGCTCCCAATGGCTTTGTTCAGGGCAAACCATTCATCGGTGCCCACCTGATTGGTTTCGAGTCCGCCCCAGGCCAGGTTGATACGCTTAGGCCGCTGATCTTTGGGGCCAATCCCGTCCTTCCAGTCGTAAGCCATCAGAAAATTTCCGCCGGGCCAGCGCATATTCGTGATCTTAAGCTCCCTCATGGCTTCGATGTAATCCTTTCTGAAACCATGTTCGTCGGCCAGCGGCGATTGCGGGTCGTAAAGCGATCCATAGAGTGTACTATAAGTCACCGAGTCGGGCAAACCCATTCGTTTCCCATTGAAATTGATGGGTTCCATAAATACGCCATAAATTTTAGGATCGATGTCGCCGATATTCCTGTCGATGTCAATTTTAATCCGGGCAGTCTGCCCAAAAAGACAAAGCGGAAAGAAAAGCAGCAGGACTATGGCGCATCTTTTCATATACACGTTTTTCATAGATAATTAGATGTAGTTTGGATCTTAGCTTTTATTCATTAGGTAACGCGTCGTTTGCAGATGTTGCATACAGCCCGATTAAACTGCCTGTAAAACCACCTGCCACATTGGTCGAGAGAATATCACCGGACACGGAGCCTCCCAGGTTGGTAAAATCAGTACCATTTGCGGAGTAACCAAACTCGTAATTGTCGCCTTCGGCTTTCACCTGCAGATAAATTGGGTTTTTTACGTCAACTTTTGTGCTTGCCAGTATGGTCGACTGTCCTTTGGCTGTTTTCTGCAGTAAAAGGAAGAAGTCGCTGCCTTTTTTGGTAATGCCAAAAACATAATTGAAACGCTCGCTCTGCAGACATGTAATCCCTGCCAGATCTTTCTCCGATGCAGGCGTATACCTGAGTGCTGTCGTAAATGAAAAACTGCTGTGCTGCTGACGATAAAAAAGCGTGGAAGTAGGTTTCACCTCTTTGATATTTACAGGGAAAGGATTGATCTGCAACCCATTCTTTGTTACTGCAATAAATTCTTCGCGGGGACCTCTTAAACCGATCCATCTGTAATCGAGCTTTTCGGAAGTGAAATTTTCGTTGAAAGTAAAGTTGCCGTTGGGGAAAAAACCTTCTTTGCCGGTTTTGTTCTCAACACCTTTGGGTGTTTTTAGTTTGGTTTCCAGTGGAATAAGACCATTTTCGAAAATAGGAAACTCTCCCGTCCAATCCACAGGCAAAATGAATGTTTCGCGACCAATATTCACCCGTTTCTTTTCGTTGGGTCGGATACCAAGAAATACTCCATAATACTTGCCATCAGGTCCTTCTACCAGGTCGGCATGACCAGCCCAGTCGACCATGTTTTTTCTGTCGCGGTTCAAATAACGCTGACTAAGAATTGGGTTGTTGGATGCAGGGATATAAGGACCTTTGGGGTTATCGGAAACGAAAATCACTTCGCTGTGCCAGCCGCCTGTGCCACCTTCGGCGCACATCAAAAAGTAACGCCCGTTTTTCTTATAAATGTGAGGACCTTCAATCCAGATCGGCTTTTTGGAAAGATCAACCCCGCCATCCACAATAATTTTATCGGTTCCGGCAATTACCTGGTCTTTTTCAACATCGTACTCCCAGATTTTTATTACCCGGTGACCACTGTAAAGCTCCTTACCTTTGTCCGGAGCATCGTTGTGCACCACATAAGCCTTTCCGTTGTCATCAAAAAAGAGCGATGGGTCGATGCCGTTGAATTGAAGCTTTACAGGATCGCTCCAACCCTTGAAAGGATCCTGGGTTTTCACGACAATATTTCCGAAACCGCCTGCAAACTCAGTGGTTATCATGTAAAAGTAGTCGTTGTTTGGATTGTATTTAATAGCCGGAGCGTAAACGCCGGCGCTGATCCCGGTATCAAAAACTTTCAGCTGCGAGGTCCTGTCGAGCACATGGCCAATTTGTTTCCAGTTTACCAGATCAGTCGAATGGAAAATAGGCACTCCCGGAAACATTGCGAAAGATGAATTCACAAGAAAGTAATCCTTGCCTTTTCGGGTAATGGATGGATCGGGGTAACATCCCTGCAAAATAGGATTGTAAAACTCGCCTTCTTTTAAAGGATTATCCTTGTAAATCTGGTCGTTCCCCTGATAAACAACCTGAGTAAAAACCGGGGCATTTTTAACTGGTTTGGCCTTGGACTGGCAATTGCCCGTCAACCCATTTAAAGACATCACAATCGTTAAAAGAGGTATCAAAACCAACCTTTTGCTTTGAGTAATTTTGTTTTTATTCATGTCCTTTTTAAAAATTATATTGTTATCCATTATTGTCCAACAAAATAAAACTTGTGCTTTTATGCAACCTCTACGAGGTTGAGGAATAAGTCCATTTGTTCTACAACTATGTAACGCCTACAGCGTTAATGTTTCAATTTCGTGGAAGTTGCATACTTGTAGAAAATGATGAACGTAAATTCTCCAACCTCGGAGAGGTTGCACATATATCTTCATTTTCAAGAGTTTTAATTTTTCATTGGAAACAATAACTTTTATTCAAAACTTATCCAGTCGACTTCAACAGGGTTACTGTCCTTTAAAACCACTACCAGATTATGAACACCTTGTGCTGCAAGGTTCAACTTCGCTGCAACGTCTATCATTCCTTTCCCTTTGGGAACTTTCACCTCCGACAGCGGTTTTCCCTGGATTTTATCCTTATAAATCAGCAATGTTCCTCCGTTCTCAGAAGCCGCCCTTACTTTGACCGATTTGAATTTTTTCCCTTTCGATCCGAAATCCACTGCATTGTATTGAACCATGGCGCCTTTGGCCGTGAAAACAGTCTTCCATCCGGCAAATTTGTTAAGTGTATCCAGGAAAGCGATGGATGCCCCGTTTTCACTTATGCTGCTGTAACGGTCAATTTGTATGGGTTTGGAAGCATCGGTCAAACCAACGCCGCGCAGGGTGGGAACAACTTTACGGATGGTGCCGTCGGTATTAAAAAACATGCTGTCGATCCTTGCAGACCGGTTTTTATCGAATTTTGGAGAATAATCGTTGTGATGGTAAAACAAATACCACTGTCCCTTTAAGTTGATGAACGAGTGATGGTTTGTCCAGCAACCTGTGGACGATTCGTCCATAATAACACCTGTCATTTTGAATGGCCCAAGGGGATTATCGCCTATGGCATATTCCAGGCGTTCGATTTTATTTTCAACATGCGGATAGGTTAAATAATAGCGTCCGTTACGCTCGAACAGAAAGGGGCCTTCCTTTAAACCTTTGGTGGGCAGGTCCTTCAGAATGACAGGCTCTGAGTCGAGTTCAAGCATGTTTTCCTTCAGCTTGGCACCATAAATATTTCCGCCCGACCAGTACAGGTAGGCTTGGCCATCCTTGTCGATAAAAACATTGGGATCGATGCCCCGTACTTTGGCGATTGGCTTGGGTTGCGGAATATAAGGACCTTCGGGTTTATCGGCAACTGCTACGCCAATGGCAAAACCACGGCCATAAGTGCTGTCGGGCGCTGCCGGAAAGTAAAAATAGTACTTGCCATTCCTGCTGATGCAATCGGGAGCCCACATGCTGTATGCTTTTGGGTTTACCCAGGGCACAGCAGTCTGGCTGACGATAACCCCGTGATCTTTCCAGTCGGTAAGGTTGTCTGACGAAAAAACATGGTAATCGGCCATGCAGAACCAGTCTTTTCTTGGATACTCGGCTGGAGCCGGAATATCGTGCGACGGGAAAAGATATATTTTATGGCCAAAAACCCGGGCTGTCGGATCGGCAGTAAACTGGTCGCGGATGATGGGGTTTTGGGCTGAAAGGCTTCCGACCCCCAGGAAAATCAATGTAAATATTAAAAATGTTTTCATATAATGTTTTAGCTTTTATAAGCTGAATGTTTCACAAATTCGTTTAAAAACCTCACCCCCAGCCCCTCTCCTGCAGGAGAGGGGAGCAGATTGCCGAAAATTATAAAGCTTAAATAAAAAGCTTCATTCACCTCCGATCAAAGTCCCTCTCCTTGAGGAGAGGGATTTAGGGTGAGGTATATTTATTTTAGACCTTTTATTTCTTTTCATTTACCAGTTCGTTCACTGCATTTGCAAGGAAAATATACCAGGCTCCTCCATCGACAACACATTCGTTTTCGCCCCACAGGAATGGCCAGTCATCTTTATTCTCGAAGAAATCGGGCTTCAGGAGCAATAACCCCGGAACAACGCCGCCTGCGATAGTTGTAAAATCGGCACGGTTATTACCATAGGCCACTTTTTTGGAGTGAGTTCCCACAGCATTAACAAACGAAAGGTTGGAATATGGATGACAGCCAAAGAGGAAATTGAGTCCCTTAAACACATCTTCCTTACTGATTACATCGGGATAGGCCTTGTGAGCGTAGTAATTGCTGATTGCCCAGGTAAGAATTCCTGAACTTCCTCCCCATCCCCAGGTGGATACCGGCACTCCGTAAGGGTTTTCCTTCTCAAGTGCAGTAAGGGATTGCTGGTATTTGACCACATAGTCCTTAAGTTTGGTTTTATACGCAGCATCCATATATGGCAGGGCCAGCAAAGCTGTGTTAATATCCCGGCCGACAAAAAACGAAAAACCAGGATCTTTTCTGCCCACAGATCTGTCGAGGGCCGGCCAGATTTTTTCAAGGAACCTGTCGGCATATTTTTTATCCTTTGTAGTGATATAGAGCTGAAGCGATGTATTGACGTCGGCACCTCTGCCCATCACCCGCGAAAAAGTATCTAATTTCTCATTGGGATTTTTAATGGCCAGGTCAGCCTCTTCCATCAGTTTTGTTGCACAGGCCAGACTTCTGTCGGCGAGGTCGTTGTTAAAACCCCGCAATACGCGGCTTGCAGCAGCCAGGGTAGCAGCAGTCTGATAATCGAGCGCTGAGTTGCGATTGGTGAATGCCCACCGGTCGTCCAGGGTACCGCTGGATTTACCATCAGTTTCGTAAGGTTTAAGATCGGGGTTGTAAGGGAGATTATCAGTCTCGGTGGACGCATCGCCCAAATGATGGTACTGATGCAGGTTTGGAACAATAATTCCGCGTACAGGATGACCAATATTTTCAACCTGGGCCACGAGATTCAGAGTACCGTGCTCTATTTGCTGAAGGATATCGGGCCGGCCATCGGGACGGTGAATATCCACATAGCGGGTTTGCTGGTCGATATAAGTCTCGTCACGGTTGAGTTTGAAATTTTCCCACGACTCCACAAAGCTCGAGATTACGCTGTTGTGCGAACCTGTCTGTATATCGAAATCGCCTGCATCGAACCAACCGCCAACGTCCATGTTGGGGATCCGCTCCAGGGGCTTGTATTTGGTGTCGGTTGTCGGCCCTTGTCTGTAACCATCGAAATGCTGGTGGTTAACCGGAGCCTGAAGACAATCGTCCATATAAGGCCGTCCATGCCAGATACGGTAAGCTTCGTTTACCTGCATGTGGTCCATCTGCACCGGAAACCATACATCGAGCGTGGGGTGCCAAACATTGCTATATACATCAGGACCAATGGCAAAAGTATTCGTTTGCTGATCGCCATACCGGATATAATACACGCCGGGTTCCTTTACACTGCTGAAATCGAACTTTGCATAATTGTAGCGGTAATATTTACCCCAGACTTTTACATCACCCTTCAGCTTTTCAACGGATTTGCCTTCCGAATTGATCTGGAAAAGAGAAGCACTTTTAAGCGGAACATCGTTCTGATCCAGTTCAATCACCGCCACTTTTTCCTGATGGGGGGTATATCCAACCTGTGAGAACCCGATTACAGGCTTCCTTTTCCAGTTGGGAATAGCATTCGGCTCAACATACCAGGTAAGTACTTTCCCGGTTTTATTTAACGGCAGGATGCTGCGAACCACATACCAGCCATTCTGGGCCAGGTTACGACCGTCGAAAAGCATCAGGTCAGCATCCACTCCCTGAATTTTAACAAAACGTTCAGGATCTTCCGGAGCTAAAACAATGGTTTTACCAGTAGAGAGCGGAAGCGGGACAATAAATTCATTGCGCCCACGGTCGTCAAAGGTGTTATGACCGCCAAACTGTTGTATTTTATTGCTGCCTGGTTCAATGCGGGTATTGCTGGCCGGGTAACGAGGGAAATTACCGGGCTTGCCATCCATCAGGTAAGTCCTTTCAAAATAAGCCGAGGGTAAAAATTCCAGGTTAAAACCTGCTTTCCCTTCCAGTTCCTTAGGAACGGGTTTATCCAGAAACACATTTATCTCAACCCCGTTGTTCTTTGGAGTAACACTTACTTTTGAGCTGAAATCCAGCTCTTTGTATTTTAATTCTACAGAAATGCTATTGGTAGCCTTATCGACCTTTCGATCGACCATAAAGGGTACCAGGTCCCATTGTTCAGGAGTATTTTGCAACCGAACCGCACCACCGGTTGACGTTCTTAAGCCATGATGGATAATTTCAATACCTGCGGTTTTTTCATCGAAGAACATCCCGTTAAACTGACTGCTAAAGACCAGCACGTTTACACCCGGGGTCTCGAAATAGTCGAGGCTGTTGAGTTTAAGTTTCTGGGCAAAAGTGAGGCTGGAAGAGAGAAGCAGAAGGGCGAAAAGGAAGAAACGCAATTTACCCCCTAAATCCTCCTGAGAGAGGGCCTTTAAGAAATCCAATCCTTGAGATGGATGCTTCAATATTTTTTTCAATTTTCTAATCGGTTTACTTGTGTTAGCAATATTCATTTTAAATGCATTAATGGTTAAGTTAATCTGAATTAAAAATTTTAATTATTTGAAATTTTATCGCTTATGCGGAAATAGTCGAAGTCGGCATACCCGCCTGTTTGTTTGGTGGCGTAGTTGAACAAACCGAAACGATAGCCCATGAAATGCTCCATCAGCGTGTATTCCATCTTAAGGGTGTTGCCAATGCGGTTCCAGGTTTTGCCATCAAGACTGTAAAAGAAATTTGCTTCATCTGCCTTGTCCCTGAAATTACATTCGATTTTCAGGTAAACCGTTTTCTGCGAAAGCGGAATACGCTCGAGTTCGGTGGGTTTATCGGTCTTGTTGCTTGTCATGAAAATGTATCTGGCGTCACCCTGAACTTTAACCCCCACCTGACCGAATTTTCTCTGGAAAGCGCATAAACCGGCATAATCGCCCTCTTTCATACCCGAAACATCGAGCAAGGTTGATCCGGTGCATACAGGGCCAATGGTGCGCTGCGTTAAGGTATTTCGTGATTTCAGGAATGTACTGTCGACGCGCCCAATTTTAAGCCTTAGATAGCCTTTTCTTTCTGTAACGGTCCACAGACTATTATCGGGATTGTGGTTCCACTGCCACACCAATGGTAATGCAGGTTCGCCTTTTTTGCGGGTAAACTCATCGGAATTTACAATTCCGGGAATTAATCCTTTGCTTGCAGGTAAGTCGAGGGTTTCGGGAACTTTCCCGTTAACTCCCAAAACAGGCCAGCCATCCTCCCATTTTACAGGCACCAGGTAAGGAATGCGGCCAACCGAACCAAAATCGCGGAATAAATATGCATACCAGTTTCCATCGGGTGTGTCAATAATGCCGCCCTGGGCAACTCCAAGATCCTGAAAAGCCACTTTACCTTCCCACGGACCCGTGATTTTGTCGGCACGGTGGAGCACTACGGTTCGCATTCCGCCGCGTGGCCATGCAATGTTAAACAGATAGAATTTGCCATTCACCTTGAAAAGCTGTGAACCTTCACCAAGACCCACATTGTTACCGAGAGGAGCATTTGCATCTTCAATCAGAACCCTTTCGGTACCTTCCTTTACGCCCGAAAGATCCTCTTTAAGCTCGGCAATCATCAGCTTGCGAACGCTCCAGATGATATAAATTTTCCCGTCGTCGTCGAAGAAGATGGAGTGGTCGTGATAAGCCGGAGAGAAAGTGATTCTTTCCCAGGGGCCTTTTTCAATATCTTTTGTTTTATAGATGTAGGTTTTGTTGGTTGTTGACGCAAAGGTACTTACATAAAACATCCCTTTGTGATACCGGATGCAACTTGCCCATGACCCTCTGCCATAGGTGCTCTTCCCGTTTACAAGGTTCATGGCATCCACATCATCGAGAATATCGTAGGCATAATTTACAATTTGCCAGTTAACGAGATCTTTGGATTTCATGATTGGCACACCCGGAGCCATGTGCATGGTAGTGCTGCTCATATAATAGGTATCGCCCACACGCACCATCGACATATCGGGCACATCGGCAAATATGATTGGGTTAACAGCATTTTTTTGCTGTGCCGGAAGTAAAAGCGGCATCCAACCCAGCAGGCATAGGAAAAATAATCGTTTCATCATTTTAAATCTATTTTACAGGCTTTACACCTTCTGTAGTCTGAATAATTTTTTGAATTGTTCCGTCGGGATTATAATAAAGATAATCAACACAAATGGAACGGCGGTAACTACCTCCTGTGGGGAGTGCTCCGTTATGATAGAAGAAATACGACTTGCCTTTATAGTCAAGAATTCCCGGATGGGTTGTAAAACTGTTCGGAACGTTTTCCTGGATAATGCCGCGGTATTCCCATGGTCCTTCAATGTTCGAAGCAGTGCAGTATTCAATCATCTCCGGCTTAGTTCCGACACTGGCGTAAACCAGATAGTACAACCCGTTTCTTTTGTAAACCCATGGACCTTCAATGTAGTTCTTTGGCTTGAAGGTAGTGATTTCTCCATCCAGCTCCAGCAGGTTATCCTTTAGCTTCACCCATTTGCAGCTGCCATTACCCCAGAAAAGATATGCTTTCCCATCGTCGTCGATAAATATGGTTGGGTCAATATCATCCCAGCCATGTTTCATGTCGGTAGTCATTTCGTTTACAATGAGCGCTTTGCCTATGGCATCCTTAAAAGGTCCGGTTGGCCTATCGGATACAGCTACACCAATAGCAGCACCGCCTTTGCTGTTTTCGTCACTTTTATGAAAGGTCGAAACAAACCAGTAAAACTTACCTTTATACTGAACACATTGAGCGGCATACGCATCGCCGGTAGCCCATGAGAATGTTTTGGGCGACAGTAACGAACCGTGATTTTTCCAGTTTACCATGTCGGTCGACGAAAAAACATACCAGTCGGGCATTTTATAATTGGTGGCACTCACCGATGCCGTGTCGTGACCGGTATATAAAAATACTGTGTCGTGATAGACAATTGGAGCCGGATCGGCAGTGAAGATGTCTTTGATAATTGGATTTTGAGCAGAGGCGATGCCAAAAGCAAAGACTGCAAATACAAGTGAAAATAGTGTTCTGATATTCATGACTTAGTTAATAATTTATTTTGATTACCTCACCCTAAGTCCCTCTCCTACGAGGAGAGGGACTTTGATGAGCAACGATTTTTAAGCATGTGTGTTCTTCCTCCCCTCTCTTTTAGGAGAGGGGCCGGGGGTGAGGCTTATTTAAACAACACCTGCGCGAAATTGTACAGGTTATTCCGCCAGACCGGCCATGTGTGTCCGCCTTGATACTCGCTGTAAGTGTATTTTATTTTCATTTCGTCGAACTTTTCCATCATGGCCTGGCAGTTCTTCCAGGCAATATCTTCCTTGCCGCCCATGGCAATCCAGAATTGTTTCAGGTTAGCGTTAATCCGGTCGACATTGCTTTTCATGAAAGCGTACTGCTTGTTGGCCAGATCAGTCTGCATTCCCTGTATCCAACCCGAACTGAAGACACCAAGATAGGAGAAAAGCTGGGTGTTATTTACCCCCGCATAAAGTGTCTGGATGCCGCCCATGGAAAGACCAGCAAGAGCGCGGCTATTGGCTTCCGGTTTAACCCTGAAGTTTTTTTCGACATAAGGAATAATACATTGCTTGAGTTCCGATTCAAAAGCACTTAATACATCTTCGCCAAATGCCTGCATGGGAATATTTCCGTCGGGCATAACGATGAGCATGGGAACGGCTTTTTTATCGGCGATAAGATTATCGAGGATCAGGTCGGTTTTTCCCTGGGTTGCCCAGCCCCGCTCATCTTCACCACCACCGTGCATCAGGTATAGAACAGGGTATTTCTCGCTTGTATTCTGGTCGTAACCGGCAGGCACATAAATGTAAAAACGTCTCCAGGAATTGGTAACGGTTGAATAGTAACGTTTTATCCTGATATCGCCATGAGGTACATTCCGAACGGCATAAGTTTCATCGCCCCGGAAAGGAACTTCGAAACCGCTGGCCATGCGTCCCATTCCGTAAAAAGTTTCGCTGGCGGGATCGCACACGGCAACACCATCGATAATAACCGAATAATAATGAAAACCTTCACTTAAGGAGTCGGTGGTGACTTCCCAAATGCCTTCAGTGTTTTTAGTCATGTCGTATTTCCTGCCTAAATCGAGCTGAACCAGCTTTGCCTCGGGAGCTTTTACCCGAAATACAGCCCGGCCATCCATCAGCATCTGCGGATATTTTGCACTGCGGATGTTCGAAGACGCCGGTGTGCCAAATGCAGCATATTTAGGAAAACTGGCTACATCAACTGGTTTAAACAACAACTGCGAAAACATATAAAGTCCGTTTTTCCACACCTTAAAGTCGTGATAACCGGGTTCTATAAAATAGATATGGTCAACATTGTTCTGCATCATATACTCGTGGGTACGACGACTGAACGTGATCAGATTATCTCTGTCGCCGCAGGAGATCCAGAGTAGTTTCAACTTCTTTCTGGCTTCGGCGGGATTAGGCATTAACTCCTGTGGCGGCTTGGTGTTGGGAGCTGATGAAAAACCTCCCACCCAGGCAAATTTATCCAGGTTACCCAAACCGAAATTGAGAGATTGGCCGCCTCCCATAGACAATCCGGCAATGGCCCGATGTTCGCTGTCCTTAATAACCGGATATTTTTTTTCGATAAATGGAATTAAATCGTTAAGCAAATCCTTTTCAAATGTTGAAAATGCCGCCACTTTTTCCTTGTCAAAAACATTGCCGGTGGCGCGATCGTCTTTCATGGCACGGCCGTTTGGCATTACCACAATCATCGGTTCTATTTTATTTTCGGCATAAAGGTTATCGAGGATCACTTGTGGCTGGCCTCCGTAGAACCATTCCTTTTCGTCGCCGCCGATGCCATGTAATAGATAGAGCACCGGATATTTTTTGTCTTTTGAAAAAGCCGGCGGGGTATAAATCAATGCCTTTCGCTTGGAACCAACGGTTTTGGAGTCGTAAACAATTGTATCGATGATCCCGTGCGGAATACCAGCGCGAACAATATCAAAACCCGCCGATGCCGGAGCAACAGGGGTTTGCGTGTTAGCTTTCGTACAAAGAAATAGCAATACAATAATTAATGTAGTTAATTGTCTCATAGTTTCTGTTAATGTTCGTTCGGTTTTAGTTAATACAATTTCCAAAAAAGATGCGCTCCAAATGTAATTTATGCAACATTTTTTCCCTGTCAATTTTGAAACGAGTACTATTAAAATTGATTCACAAAGCAAGAAATTGGGCTATTCTTTAATTTTTTCGACAAGAAATGACTGAATTTAAAAAAGGAAATCCTAAAAGATTACAAGTTCCGTTGGTTGTCAAAGCAACCATGGGGTAAATTTTATAGGTTTGTCTCTCCTGTTATCCTTTTAATAAAAGTTACACAGTAACACACAGAGAAAATACAGGAGAATACAAAATAACAGATAGAGGATAGAATTTTGAAATTACTATGATGCTGCCGTTTCCTTGTTCCCAAACTCTGAGGCAAATTCGGATGGGGTTTTCCCGAAATGATCGTGGAAACACTTGGAGAAATAAGAAGGGGTTGAGAAACCGGTTTCGAAAGATATCTCCGAAAAATTCAAACGTCCTTCCAATATGAGCTGTGAGGCTTTTTTCAAACGCACCGTCCTGATAAATTCCACAATTGACAAACCACTGATGGCTTTAACTTTCCGATATGTCTGAACTTTGCTCAGTGCAACACAATTGGCAAGCTGATCAACACTCAGATCAGAATTCGTAAGATTTTCCTCAATAAAGGCCAGGACTTTCCTCATAAAATCATCGTCCAGCTTATTGGTAACCGAATCGGTCGGAATCAAGGTAGTCTCCTTAAGATATTTTGAATAAATGGACTGCTTGAGGCTGATGAGACGTTGAACCTGTACTTTCAGGATATCAACATTAAAAGGTTTGATCATATAAACATCGGCGCCTTTTTCCAGCCCTTCAATCTGTTCGTATGTATTGGTCTTGGCCGATAGAATAATAACGGGGATATGCGATGTTATTACCTGGCTTCTGAGTCTTTTACAAAGCTCAATTCCAGATAATACAGGCATCATCACATCGGTAATAATCAAATCGGGAATGGCCTCACTGGCAATATTCCATCCTTCTTCGCCATCTCTGGCTGTCAAAACTTTATACTCGGCCGACAGTTCCTCGATAATGTAATTCCTGATATCATCTTCATCTTCAACAACTAATATCCTGTAACCGTTATTCTGTCGGGCAGATTGGCTTTCAGGATCATTAGCACCTTTGGATGTTTTGGAGGTTACTTTTGATATTTTTAGCGCTTCGGTACCATTATTAAAATCGGCCTGGTGAGCCGGAAGATAAATATCAAAACAGGTCTCAAGTTTGGGTTCACTTTTTACTTCGACACGGCCATGATGCAGTTCCACAAAGCTTTTAACAAGAGCCAGCCCTATACCTGTCCCTTCTACGTGCCGGTTCTGAACATTGCTCACCTGATAGTACCGGTCGAAAATCCTGCTCAGATTTTCTTTGCTTATCCCTTCGCCGGTGTTAATTACCGACAGCTTTACATATTCCGTTCCATCGCCGGCAAACTTCGAGAGATTTACCATAATAACCCCGTTTACCGAAGTATATTTAAAGGCATTGGACAAAAGGTTGAAAATTGTTTTCTCAATCATGCCCTTGTCAATGGGTAACTCAATGCGATCGAATGAATGGTTGATTCTGAACTCGATATTCATCGTATCGGCAAGGTTGTTAAACAACTGGCAAATTTCTTTGGTCATCGAAACAATTTCACAGAGCTGAAGATCGGGTTTCAACAGGTCTTTCTCAATTTTGCTGAAGTCCATCAATTCGTTGGTGAGCTTCAGTAACCGGTTGCTGCTTTTAAGAACAAGGCGTATGCGCTCCTTATCCTTTTCAGTGAGGTTTCCTTCAGTTACAAGTTTTTCAAGCGGATTGATGATAAGACTCAATGGCGTACGAAATTCATGGGAGATATTCGAAAAAAACTCACTTTTCATTTTATCAAGCTCCTCAATCTTCTTGCGTTCGTATCGCTCCTTCTCCACCAGCGACTTTTGCATGGTTTTCTGAATAATCAGTTTGCGGTAAGTAAACAGCAGAACCAGTGCCAAAGCAATGTAAATCAAAAAAGCAATTTTGGAAAGCCAGAAAGGAGGCAGGTAATCGATCTTTATACTCTTCATCCCTTTTTTATCCTGCGAATTGGCTACCATAATACTCAGCGTATATTCTCCGGGCGTGGTGTTCGGGAAATTAAGGCTTCGCTGTCCAGGACTAAGGATCAGCCATTCGTCGTTTTTGCCGATTTTATATTTGTAAAGTATTTTGTCGGGACTCAAATAATCGAGGGCAGCAAATTCCAGGTTAAGTGTAGATCCGTAGGGAACCTTGATGACCTTGCCAAGATTAACATCGTTGTCGATGATGCGCACCCCGCGATACCGCTCCATGGGAATTACCGTATGGTTGTTGATCTTGATATCGGTAAAATAAATCGGTGCTGAAACTTTCAGGTTTTCAATTGAGTCCGAATTCAGGGATACTAAAGATTCATTGGTCGAAAACCAGATACCGCCTTCCGAGGTATTCGCCACCGCACTGTTTATAAACTGGTTAAGCTTCTCGTCTTCGGAATTGAGAAAATTAATAACCGAGAAGTCTTTTATATTGATTTTAGATATACCGTACGAAGTAGATACCCATAAATATCCATAGGCGTCTTCAGCAATATTGGTTATACTTTCCGACAGCATTCCGTTTTTTATACCCAGCACCTTTAAATTGGATTTATCCAGGAAACAAAGCCCTGAGTTGGTTCCTATCCACAAGTTTTTGTTTTTATCCCTGTAAAAACAATTGATGTAATTGCTGGGAAGCTGCTCATTCAAATCCAGGTTCTTTACCGAAAATTTGTTACCTCGCTGTTCTTCCACTGCCAGTATTCCACCGTTTCGTGTGCCCAGCCAGAACTGGCTGTCTTCAATTTCAATTATAGTATTAACCGGTGAAATAGTAAAATTAAACTGCTCTCTTCTCTCTTCGGAATAAATAAGCTCTCTTTTAACGCTGGCCATAAATTGCTGTGAGTTTTCAGCAGAAAAATAACCATCCAGAAAGTCCAGTAAATAGGTATCTCCCCATCCTCCTACCCACAGACGGCCTTTACTATCTTCGTAAAAGTTAATGATATAAGAGTTGGCCCTGGGATCGCGTGAAAATAAATTATTTACATCGATAGGACGGAAAGTGCCCGATGTTCTGCCCTCGACCAGGCTGATCGCATTCTTTGCAGGAACTACGTAAATACCAATTCTGGAATACACGATCCATAAATTTCCCTTCCGGTCCTGATAGGCAAAATTAACCTTATCGTTTTGAAGCTGAAGTCCTGTGGTGCTGCTTGTAAATTGCCTGAAGCTGTAATTACGCGAATCAAAAAGGTTAATTTCATTCCGGTTAAAACTCACCCAGAATTTATTTTTATCATAAGATTGCCGCACAGCATGAATTTCCTTTGACTTGTTGCGATCTTTCAAGTCATAAAAGTTAAAATAGTGCAACCTGTTCTTCTGGTAATGAATTTTGGAAAGTCCCGCCTCGGCCATGCTTAACCAGGCTGTGCCGGTTTCGTCAAGAAATATCTGGTCGACAAAGTTGGATTTTAATTTCAACGGCAGTTTTTCCTCGTTCCGGTAATTTTCATAGTTCAGCTTCCCCCCCGGTTCTTTGCTGAAAATGTATAAGCCATCGCCGAATGTTGCCACCCAACAACGTTTTTGATCATCAACAATAGCTGTTTTAACCCTTTTATCGCCAATTATTTTGTTTATTTCCGAAACATACGAGTCGTTTTCAAGCTTTTTGGTTTTGGTATCAACCAGAAAAACTCCGCCGTCCCAGCTCGAAATAAGCATTTGATTCTGTGAGTAACCGGAAATCCAACGGATAGAATTCTGATTGTAAGAATTGATCGTACGGAATTGGTATGTTTCCGGATCAAGTTCATACAACGGGCTGTTGGTGCCTATCCACAACGATTTGCTCCCCGGATGTGTATAGAGGAAATTGATCACATTCATCTGTAAAGACTTATTGGCCGGATCGGGCCAAAGAACCTTCGCATCAAAAAAGGTGGATTCGTTTATGTTTTCCTTTTCATCAGTTACAAGAAGTCCCGCGTTAGTTGCAATCCAGACCTTCCCGTTAAAAAATACAATTCTGTTAACTTTCAGGTTATTGGCAGCTTTCATGTTCAGGCTGAAAAGCTTTCCTGTATGTGAATTATAATAGGCAATGCCTCTCCCGGCAGTTCCTATCCAGAAATTCTGATTTTTGTCCTCGACAATGCAGTATGTTTCGAATTTGAGATAACCTGCAGCTATGGAGTTGATGTTTTTAAAGCTATAACCGTCGTATCTGAATAATCCGTTGTTGGTACATATCCATAAAAATCCGCGCGAATCTTTATACACACTGTTTACGCCCGAGCTTGTCAACCCTTCCTTGTACGAATAATCCTCAATTCTCAAGGTCTCGTTTGATGCAAGTAAAATATTGCCAAGACCTGAAATCAAAATAAAGTGTATAAAAAGTATTGCTTTACTCACTATAAAAAAGATTGCTACCTCCTAAATGCAGGTGATTAGTAGTTTTAATAATTAATGCAATATAGGAACACCGCTCTGATAAATATATCAAAAAGAAATCATTCAATATAAAAATTAGTTCAATTCTTAAGGAAGGAGTAACAAAAAACGAAGTATTATATGAGTAGTGAGGTTCAATTTCCCGCTGATAAGCTGGCTATGGTGGTTTTTACCTTCCGCTCCTGGGGAATTTGCTTTTTATCCAATCCCGACACCAGCCTGTAATAGATACGTCTGGGCAAAATGCCTGCAGTTACCCATAATAGCTTGTTCCAGAACCCCGGTACGCAAATCACCTTATCTTTACTTAAGCTGTTCAGTGAAATTTCAACAACTTGTTCCGGTGTCATCCAGCGGATAAAGCCGTTCTTCTCAATATGGGTGCCATTTTTACCCAGTCGGCTGTGAAAATGGGTTTTTGTGAAGCCGGGACAAAGGGTCTGCACAAAAATGTTCGAGTTACGGGTTTCGAGATGAAGAGTTTCGGAGAAAATCCGGATAAAGGATTTGGTGGCACTATAAACAGAACTTTTGGGAAAAGGAGTTTTTCCTCCCAGCGACGACACGTTGATGATAATACCTCCGTTTTTGGCTGTCATACCGGGCAGAGCCGCATGGATAAGCTTTAGGGGAGCCCTGACGTGCACTTTAATCATTCTGTCGACATCATCAAAGTCTTCCTCCCGAAAATAAGTACCCGAGCCGAAACCAGCATTGTTAACAAGCACATGAAGATCTTCATATTCACGGATTTTTAAAGTTAACCGTTCCAGATCGTTGTCATCCGCCAGCTCAATAGTTAAAGTTTCTACCTCAACAGGATATTGCTGAGAAATACGTAAAGCGACCTCTTGTAACAGATCCTCGGCACGACCTGTGAGAATGAGATCATATCCAAGCTGGGCAAACCTGTATGCGTACGCTTCACCAATTCCTCTGGATGCGCCGGTTATCAATGCTTTCATAAAACGACTTTATGATATAACAAAGTCGGAGGAAAATGGATAGGAAAATTTGGTATTTGTTTCAATTTTGTGGCTTATTTCTAAATTCCCAGCTAATCAGTTTAGTTTGGTAGATTCTACCAATGATAGATCTGGGAAAGGAGCTGTAAATGTTGGTGTAGCGATTGCGACGATGTTATCATTACCTCTTTGCTCAAGTGTTTCACGCGTCGCTGAAATATGCTTTGAATTGTTAGCCCGGGGTTTCGCTTTGCTACACCCCGGACTAACAATATTAACCGCACCTACGGAGCTTAAACAGCCAACTTTCTGTCACTATCCCATTATGCCGAATTTTTTGGGTTGGGGTCTGCTAATGACAATAAGTTGATAATATTTGGTGGAGGGGGAT
>JAJYAG010000123.1 GCA_021779665.1 Bacteroidota bacterium
TGGAGTATACCATTTTTGGGGACTTGCAGGCATTGCCTGAAACTCCTGATAAGGTCCCAGATTGGGAACTATAGCAGCAAACTGCAGATTCGCCGCACCTGTGGCATCGTTTTTTGGTGAGTGAGGCACAATTTCAACTCCGTGCTGATTAGCAAAAGCGGCAACTTTCAGTGCCCTTAAGAGTCCTCCGTTATAGAACATGTCGGGCTGCACAATATCAAGTCCCTGATGTTTGATATACCACTCAAAGGTATGGATGCTGCAATCCTGTTCACCTCCTGCAACAGGGATGTCCAGGGCATCGGCTACAGCTTTTGTTCCTTCAAAATCGCTCCACACAACAGGCTCTTCATAAAAAGCGATTTTATATTCCTGGAGAAACCTGCCCACTTCAATGGCTTTGGGAACATCGTAAGAACCATTCGAGTCCATGTACAAAATAAAATCGTCTCCAAAGGTCCTGCGTGCCAGTTTAACCAGGTTTTCGGTCCGACCGGGATAAGCGTCTGCATTGCGACTCATCCTGCCTCCGATCTTCATTTTGGCAGCTTTAGCCCCGGTTTCATAAACACGTTTGCTCACCCACTCAATTTCCGTTTCGGCAGTAGTATCGCGGCGGGTACTAGACATATAAACAGGTATCTCCGTACGGACAGCTCCTCCGAATAATTCATAAACAGGCTTTTTGGCAACCTGCCCTAAAAGGTCAAAAATGGCCAGTTCCACATGACCTACCCCGTTCCATAAAGGCAACCCTGTAAACTTGTATGCTGAGGAATTATAAAACATATCCTCCACAAGGAGCTCTATGTTTCGTGCATCTTTTCGCAGGAATACCGGAATAATGAGCTTTTTGATCAGGTCGGATGTGATCTTGATCTTTTCGTTGCCTTTCACGATGCCAATATCGCCGTCCTTCGATCTCACCCTTACAAAATATTCCCCTTCTTTTTCTAAAAGGTCGATTTGATCAATGATAACGGGACCGGAAATTAGCTTATTCAGATCTGTGAGCCTGGGATTGTTCGCAGGCGACTGAAAACCGGAAGTACTTAAAAAATGTGTTTCACCCGCCAATAAACCAGCCAGACCTGCGCCAGCTGAAGTTCTGAGAAAAGCTCTTCTTTCCATAAAAGTTATTGTTAGTAGTTGAAAAAACGTTGTCATTCAAAACAGATCGCTCTGGACCTAATTCTCAATGACAACGCTTCAATATAATGAATTATGAACACAAACTATTGCGTTCTCTATTTCGAATATATCATTTCCTTTGGAATTAATTGCCGTACTAAACCAGGTCCCGAAACCAAAAACCGCAGAGCTTCGCCGTTATCGTATTCGAAAAAGGCAAGGCGGAATTTGTATAATCCTTCGTCGAGGGTTATCTCACGTTTTACATTCATCACTCCATGGGTTCCATCGTTATTGATCATCTCAGCTCCTTCAATCCAAAGCATGGAGCCGTCGTCCGACTCAAGTTCAAAAGTATAGTTGCCCGGCTTGCTTATTTTTAAGTATCCTGTAAAGCTAAGCTGGTAAAAATCGGGACGCTTGGCGAGTTTATGAATATCAAAATTTTCAGTCACTCCAGTGGCAACTGGCGTAGCACCATCGAAACCGGAAATCTTCCTTATTTTATCCATTTCGTAATATTCGTACTTCGCACCCGGTTGCAGCTCCGAAATTTTACTCAAAGGAAGATAATCGGCCTTTACAAGCTTAACCATGCTGACTTCAGATGCACTACCGACGGCATTCACCGAAATGGCTTTTATCTCCGTTGTGCCGTTAATATCGAAAGGCTTGGAATATTTCAGTGAACCAGCTGAAGGTTGAGAGCCATCCACTGTATAAAAAATCTGGCAATCCTTGGGAGCTGTAAGTTCAACTGAAGATTTATCCTTAAAAATGGCACTGCCAGTCGTGATCTCAGGTTTAAAAACGTAGTTTTTGTCGTAAAACCAAACGTTCATCTTGCCAAGATCGCGGTTATTCCAAAGGCAATATGGTACAAGAGTAAAATCGCCTTCCACCTTCTCAAGGGAGCCATTCACATTTTTGTAAGAATAACCTTTGGTTTTTATAAAAGTCGCTCCGTTTAAAATATCCTTGCGAAACTCCTCATTGAATTTTGCATCGTCGGGAATAACAGCCTGTAAAACATTAATTTTATTGTCAATTTCCTCGGCGCAATAGGTAATCGGCCCACGAATAAAGGAAACCCTGTTGATATCGTCTTTAACATTTTTATTGGCGACTACCCGGCGGACAGGCATGGGAAGGTTCAGTTCCACTTTATCGCCGGCTTTCCATTTGCGTTGGATTTTGGCATAACCTTTATCGGTGGTAAAACTGATTTCTTTCCCATTCACCTTAATGGTAGGTTTGAGTGAGGATTTTTCGGTAAACGCATATAAATCGCCCGGCAATACCTGATTTACAGCCCAACCCGGAATGCGCAGGTTAAGGACAAAGTCGCCCTGCTTCTGAGGATTAACAACAAAGGTTACATTTCCATCCCATGGATAATTTGTAACCTGTTCCACCGAAAGTTTATTGCCGCTGATTTCTATATCGGCCTTACCGGCGACAAAGAGGTTGGCAAATAATTCATTACCTTTCACAGCATAAATATAGCCCGGAAGCGAAGCAATTATGCGCACATCGTTACTGGGGCAGCAGGAACAATCGAACCACGGCTGACGACCCAGTGTGCCTCCGCTGTTGAACTTGAACTGCATGTCGCATTCAAGTGGATTGGGATAAAAGAAAGTTTTTCCATCAAGGCCAATGCCGGAAATTACATTGTTATACAAGCTTCTTTCCATCACATCGATATATTTGGCATCGCCGTGAAGCAGAAACATACGATGATTCCAGAACACATTGGCAATGGCAGCACAGGTTTCGTTGTATGCAGTAAGGTTAGGCAGCTCATAATTATCGCCAAAAGCTTCGCCATCGTGCCTTGCCCCTATTCCACCGGTTATATAAAACTTCTTATTCACAACATTTTCCCAGATCTTGTCAATGGCATTCAGGTAATCCTTATTGCCGGTGAGAGCAGCAACATCGGCCACTCCGGCATAGTAATAACCCGCGCGCACAGCGTGACCAACGGCTTCGTCCTGCATTACAACTGGCTTGTGATCCTGATTGTATGCCGAACCTACGGGTTGAATTCTTCCGCGGTCGTTCACGAAATAGTCGGCCAGCTCCAGGTAACGCTTTTCACCGGTAACACGATAGAGTTTCACAAGACCCATTTCAATTACCTGATGTCCCGGCACAACACGCAGCTTATCCTTTCCGATGGTGTTATAAATCAGATCGGCATTTTTAATGGCCATATCGAGCATGGTTCTTTTTCCGGTTGCTTCGTAATGCGCAACGGCAGCCTCAAAAAAGTGACCGCTGTTATATAGTTCGTGGCTTACTTTCAGGCGGTCGTTTACCCAGCGCTCGGTTCCGCTCCAGGAATGAGGCTTAGGCGGATTCATGGAGCGGAAAGTATAGAGATAACCATCGGGTTCCTGGGCCGATTTAACAAGAGCAAGCAGATCGTGGATATACTTGTCGAGTTTGGCATCGTAATGGGTATGAAGCGAATAAGATGCACCTTCGATAACTTTATAGATGTCAGTATCGTCGAATGGAAAAACTGTCAGGAATTGCTCTCCTTTAGATTCTCCTCTCAGCACTTTTGCAGCCAGCTCGAAGTTCTTCATCCGGTTTGTGTTTTCGCACTTCTCGAATGCAAAAGGAATGGTTACTTCTTTGTTGACTTTCAATCGTGGCATCCAGAAATTATCTGTCAGATTTACTTTAGTGAACGCCACAGGCTGATAAGGATAATCGGAACTGATCTGTCCCCGAAGTCCGAAGCTTGTAGCAACCGCCAGTAATAGTGTTATTGCTCCCTTTTTCACGGCATTAGTATTAAGTGGTAAAAATACATTTAAAAGCAAATCTAATAATTAAAGTGATAAAATGGTATCCCAGATCTGCTTATTTACAGGTATTCCGTTCTGAAGGTTGTTGTTCCTTGTTTTTACTATGTTTTCGCCCGGATAGCGGATATAGGTATCCTTATCAGCTGGTACGGATTGTTTGTAGTCGCTTATAATCCCCTCGATGGCAGTTCCTATGGATGGGAAATTGGAAAGCCGGTCTATTTTTATCGCAATAAAAACCTGCGAAATACCATATTCAACTTTTGTTTTGCTAATCTCATGCGTGGCTTGTCCGCCCGAAAGGATGGTTGCAAGAATATCGAGCAAAAACGAAAAAGCAGCCCCTTTCCAGTAACCGATGGGCAATGCACGCCAAGATTCCAGCACTTCGCCCGGTTTTTTGGTGAGTTCGCCCTCTTTATTATAGCCTCCGTAATAAGGCAAATCTCTCCCCTCCTGCTGATAAAGCTCCATTTTTCCGTAGGAAAACTGGGTCATGGCCATGTCCAGCACAATGGCTTCGTCCTTATAAGGCACGGCAATCACAAACGGGTTGTTACCCAAACGCCTGTCGGTGGCGCCCCAAACAGGCATGTTGGCCTCCGTATTGGTCCATCCAATGTACACATATCCTTTTTTGGCAGCATGCCATCCGTAAGTACCGCCACGCATCCAATGGTTGGTTCTGGCAAGGGTTACCATGCCTATACCACCTTCGTCGGCAAGTTTCATAGCGCGTTCGGCAGCAAAAAAAGCATTCAGAATTCCCGGTCCCAGATTGCCGTTCCACTGCTCCGAAACGCCAAACCTGTGGATCAACTCCGGTTCAGCATCAGGTTTAACATAACCATCCCTTGTATTTCGCACAAAGCGGGGAAACCTGTTCACCCCGTGGGAATAGATACCTTCGACACTGTTAAAGGTGAAAACTTCAGCACATGTATCAGCTTTATCGTGCGAAAACCCGATCGACATCAGGATGCGATGGAACTCGGCTTTCATTTGGGATGCGGAAATCAGAATAGTTTCAGCCATAAGTATAAGTTTAAATTATTCAATTAGCCTTAAAGGATATTAAACTCAGCCCACAGGAGCTATGTTGCAGTGAAATGTTAATCAAATATAAGGTTCTTGTCCTTTTGTCACGACATAAAATTTTTTAAAGACAATACTTTTTAATCATTGTTGTACGACAAAAAAGATGAGATGCAGAAAGCCTTATCAATAGAGCAACTTCTACGAAGTCGGCCGGATAATGAGGCAGGCGTTACATTATTGTAGAACAGAAAAATGCTTCCTTCCTGTCAACCTTGTAGAGCATAGCCGTCAAGTTAAGAGAGGCATCTTTCAATAGCCCTGGCATTTATGCCAGGGATTTGTAATGGAGAAGTTGTTTTTCCGACGTGTAATCATCTTATAAAAAGCAAAAAAAATGACGTCGTCGGAATTGAATGAATGCTGGATGCGGCGCAATGAGCGATACAGCCTTTTATTAAATGTATCGTGCGCCTCACATCCTCTTTCGCTTTTTACCCCGACCTAAAGGTCGGGGCTATTGAATATCAACACATGACAATAATTAACTTGACGGCTATGCTTGTAGAGGTTGCATTAAAATCATTGCTTCATCCTGACTATGTTCACGCCGCCAAATATTATAATCTATATCACAATCCCGGGGCGCTGCTTCACTTGCCCTGGGCTGAATTATCAAAGGCTTTCAGCCTTAGAAAATCAACCATACATTTTTGTAAACATAGTCACTAAAGACCTTCGACAATGAACTACCTGCGGTAATGCCAAAAAATACCTTTATCGAAGGGTGTCCATAAACAGGCTTTCTGGCCACTGACTTTCAAACCTTGGTTTGTCCAGGTGTTGCAGGTTTTAAAAAGATTGTAGCGCCCGTTAGCTTTATAAAATGCATCATGAGGTCCGTACAAACCATTGGTGTTGATCTGCACCGTCTCTCCCGTTTTACCTCTGTCAAAGGTATCTTCGATAAACCGAACCAGCTTCAAATATTGCTCCTCACTTAGTCTTAACTTAATACAGTCTTCGTTTTCAATTAAACTCCTGAAAAATGTAGTGTGTACCGCCGATGGTCCTAACCCGAAAGCAGCGTTAAATGCTGTTTGGACTTTAAGATCGGACCAGTTTGGTGTCTCCAGGTAAAAAGCCTTGTCGCCCCAACCAAAAGCCAGGTACCGGTATGTTGTGTCGGGTAAACTGAAATGCTCCGGCTTAACTTCCGCACTCCAATCCTTGAGATGATTCCGGTATGGAACTACCAGATCAGTATGCACTCCGTTTGACAACAGATAAACCTCAATTTTGCCCTTCACATCTGATGTTCTGTTTACAGGAATAGCCGAGAGGATAACTGCAGCAACCAGATAAACCACCACAATGCCAATAAACGAAACAATAGCCCTGATAAGAGTTCTGATCACCCTGCCAAGCAAAAGGCTCTTCCTTTCTTCAAACCTGTACTTTCTCACCCAAGTGTGCCTTATAGGTTCCTCTTCTTAATTTCGTCGAAGAATTTGGGAAGATGTTCGGGATTATCATCGTAGAAAATCAGTTTCCGGTCAGGCGAATAAAGGAAGATAGAAGGATACTTCCGGGGTTTAAAACGGGTGATGAATTCGTTGCGAAGGTCGAAAAAGAGCATGACATTGCTTTTATTCACCAGGTTCTTCCCGTATTTTGCCAGAAAAGCATTTACATCATCGGGCTTGTCGAGGGTAATAAGGTGAATAACCGTATTCTGCATGCTGCTGTAATTTTTGTTAACAGCCTGCATGGCATGCTGACAGTGGATGCATGTAACATCGAAAAACAGGAAAAACAAAAGCTTATCCTTTGCGAGGTCCTTCTCGGTAAAAGTGGTTTTATCCTGCCTGAATAAGGTAAACTCAGGGATAACGGGAGCACCGCTCTGGGCTTTCAATTGCAGGGTTAATCCGCCAAAAACCAGAGTGAGCATTATAGACTTCAACAAAAGTTTCATACACAAAGTATTTAATTCAGCAAAAACCTTTTCAGATCTTCTGCTAAATTAAAAAACTTATGCAACGAAAAATTGAAAAGCCCTAAAAATTCGGGACAAAGAGATTTAACTTACGGCTTTGGCAATAACTTTTTACATCGTTCACAGTAGCTGCATCGGGTATTGTAATCACGCCGGTTGCATCCTGACCAACTTTATCGCGCCAGCTGATAAATTCATCGGCGGGTAGCTGTTTCAGTAAAACCTTCAGGGAATCGACTCCTGTAACTTTGTATTTTCCTGTTAATACTTCGTTTAAGTACTTCCCCCGGTTAGTACCCGACAGAATTGAAAACTTCCAGTTGGTCCCTTCCGACCAGCTGTATAATTCCCATCCCTTCATGGAATGCCCAAGCACAACTGGATCCTGAAAAGTTGATGTATTTTTGGATGCAAGTTCGTTTGTTGCCTGCTCCTTACCACAACTTAAAATACTGGCAGCAAGCAGCATCAGGAAAATGATATTTTTCATAGCAGTTGGTTGTATAAAGTTAACATAGAAAAAGACGATGGAATAAGGCTATGGTTGCGTACTAATTTTTATTCGAAGCTAAAGAATTTATTTTTTTTCATTAAATTTAAGAATTACACTTTTACTAGTGGTTATGAAAATATTGAAGTATTTCACACTATGTGTTGCTGTTATCTTTTTCATTAGCTGCAAAACCGGACAGAACCCGGATAACACGCAAGCAGATACTGAAGAAGATAGCATTGCCGAAGACAGTATTCCCGACATTAATTATGTTCTCATTTCTCCAAGTGAAATTTTTGAGTATATCTTTTTTGAGGAATTGAGTCCCGATCCAAAATTTGTTAACCCGCATTCAAATTCGAAAAAGTATATTACTACCTCCAAAATGGCTCTAAACCTGGGCGTTTATACAACCGATTTTATCTACCTCAACCTCTGCCAGGATAAACAACAGGTTCTTAATTATTATAAGGTTATTCTTGAAATTGCTCCAAAAATAAACATCTACAGCGGAGCCTCAGACAATCTTCCGGAAAGACTGCAGAAGCACTTTGCTAACCACGATTCCGTAAGCGAACTTTCGAAGCAGGTCTATTACAAAATTCTGGAGGACCTTGAACAGGAAGGCCGCCAGAAAACATACTCCCTCATTGCAGGCGGTGTAATCATCGAATCGGTGTACCTTGCCGCTATGAATGTTAAAGATTATGACATAAACAAAGCTCTTACGGAAAAAATATTTGAACAAAAGGAATTCCTGAACAATACATACGATTTTATAGCCTCCAACAAAAAAGATAAGGACATTGACAATTTATTAAGACAACTGGGCGAGCTTAAAAAATGTTTTAACGAGATAGGATCGACTAACGAAAAGGTTCAATTAAGTAAAAATAAAGAAGGTAAACTGAAAGTAGAAGGAGGCAGCGAAAACATTATCTCAGCAAACGATCTTGAGAAACTTAAAATAGTGGCCACCAAAATCAGAAACGAAATTATATCGGATAAATAGAATCATATGATAATTAAGTTTAAAATATTCATCCTTCTGGCAATTATAACCCCGGCATCGTATTGCTTTGGACAAGCCTGCAAGGACTTTCATAAAACTCCCGACTGTTATGTGTATGTTCCCCTCGACAGGGATTTTAAAATATATAACCAGGCAAAAAGCATGTCAGTTAATCCAAGTAAGCCTGTGGTATATAAAGTCATACTGTTCGGCGGAAAAGATTACATTGTTGGCGTATGTGCCGAAGCCAAATACTACAGAAAAATAAGGTTGAGGATTTTCGACGGTATTAACAAAAAATTACTTTACGACAACAAGGATCATGATTATATTGAGTCTTTCGGCTTCTCGGTGGTTAAAACGCAGCCTCTCGAAATGGAAGTTGATTTAATCACGGATGAGAAGGATAAAAACCAGGAAGTGTGTGTTGGTTTCCAAATTTTATATAGCGATCCGGTAAAAAAATAAACTATGTCTACACGTATTAAGATGAGAACAATTATATATAAAATACTGGTTCTGATATCTATAGTTTCTCTTTCAGGATGTCAGTCGAATACAACGCCAGGAGAAAAACAACAATCGGTGGCCGGTTCAGATTCTGTAAATGTTTTAGACGAAGTCCCCGGCAACGACAGTATGGACACAGCTGGCACTAACGAAAGCTCCGAAAGGATTGAGATTATTATGCTTCCTTCGCCCGACGAAATTTTAAATGAAATTTTAGATGGTAGTGTAAAATATAACAGCTCCCTGGTGAATAACCTGCAGAATGAAAATAAGTACCTTAGCGTTAAATCCCAGGCACTTAATCTGGGTATTTACTTAACCGATCTGGCATATATTAATATCAACAACGATAAAACCTCGGCCTTTCAATATTTCAGAATTATCAGGGAATTATCGCAGAAACTGAATATATATCAGCCATTTTATGGGGATCTGTTCAACCGTATTCAGAAAAATATTGCTAATCAGGATTCCATGAACAGCATTTTCAAGGAAATATATTATAAGATGCTCGAAACCCTTGATAATTCTAAACAAAACGACATTCATGCCTTTATTGTCACCGGGGCATTAATAGAATCTTTGTACATCCCTTCGGTAAGCATTGAAAAATCCAGCGATTATGAAGTTGTTGCAACTAAAATATTTGAACAGAAATTTATCTTCAATAACTTTTACGAACATCTGGATCAATATAAGAAGGAAAAATACATCCGGGAAGTGATGCTCATTCTGGGCGACATCAGAGATATTCTGAATAAGGCTTCGATAAAATCAAACGAGAAAGTAGTTCTTCACAAAGATAAGGGGAACTTTACTATTAGTGGTGGAGATGAAATTGTTGTCACGGAACAAATGTTTAAAACCATTAGCAAAAGAATTAAAGAAATCAGAAGCGAAATTGTAAATTCTAATTGACAGGAATGAAAATCAGGTTTTTAGGCATATTGATGCTTTCCCTCTGCTATTTTGTTTCGGGTTCAGCTCAATCCTGCAGTGGTTTTTATAAAACATCGCGGTGCGGTTTTAAGCAATCGTCTGATTTTAAACAATATGGACAGGCAAAAAGCGCGGCTGTGATGGTTGGGAAAGAATACAAATATGAAGCTGTTTTATACGGTATGAAGGATTATATTGTTGGAGCCTGTACGGAAGCCGGTTATAAGAAAATTCATCTGAAAATAACTGATAAAAAAAACAACGAAGTAATCTATGATAATGAAGAAGACGATTATAACAGCAATGTCGCTTTTTCAATAGAAACAACCACTAACGTGGAAATAGCGGTAGAAATAGTATCGGAAAAAGATGAATCGGAAGATCCGGAACAATACCGGGTTTGCCTTGGTGTTCAGATATTATGGCGAAAAATCCCAAAAATGGGTTTCAATTAGAATTAGATGAGAAAAGCTATCTGGTTTATATTTTTATTTTCAGGCAATATTTTTGGCCAGAACCTGGTAACAAACCCCGGATTTGAAGAATTTAAAAAGTGTCCCGACAATTTTACTGTCAAATACCGGAATGAACTGGTCCCAGGCTGGATGATGCCGACAAAAGGAACTGCCGATTATTTCAACAGCTGCACAAAAAATCAGGTGGGTGTACCTCAGAATTTTATGGGTTATTGCCTTCCCAAAGAAGGAATGGCTTATGCCGGACTGATTCTTTTACTTGAACCTCCTAAAAAGTCAACAAAAGAAAAACCAATAAACTACAGGGAATATCTTCAAACAGAGTTAATCCGTGAATTGGTTAAAGATAAAGCGTATGAGATCACTTTTTATTATTCGGTAGCATCCTATTCAACCTATGCAATAAACCGCATCGGAGTTTATTTCTCGAAAGAGCCTGTAAGCAATAAGCATAATTCGGAAGTATTAAATTACAAACCTCAGGTAGCTGCCGACAGTACTTCGATTAAAAGCGAAAACGATGTGTGGCACCAGTTTAAAGCAATCTACAAAGCTACTGGTGGCGAAAAATATATTACCATTGGTAATTTCTACGACGACAATCATACATTATTCACAAACTGCGACTTATCAGGCTTAAGTTCTGTGAAAAGGTCCAAGGTAAAAAGCGAACAGATTTCATATTACTACCTGGATGATTTTTCGGTGACAGAACTGCCTTAAATAAAAACAGGCCGTTAAATTGGTTAGCTTTAACGACCTGTTATGCTCTTAAAATAAGCATTTTCCGTGGTTGAGTTTCAATTTTTTTCTGGTTAATATTTAAAATGATATATATAGTCATTTGCATTGTTGGGGGTGCAATTTGGCTTTTTAATTACGGATAACTTAAATATTATCAAAGAGCATTTATTACTTAATCCGAAAATCTGCCGGAAGTAATCACGCTTTTGAAACTTTTTTTTCTTTTTTTTTAAAAGCACTGAAGAAAAGAAAGTTGCATGAAAGGAAAAAAGAAGAATGAAGAAATGAAAAGAATAAAAAAATGCTTAAAGACTCATTAGATCTCTAAGCATTCTGGTTGTTATTTCCTTTATTTTCCGGGCTTCTACCGAACTTCTCTGTAAAATGAAAAAATCCGGATAAGCATGCAGATTCCTCCGGAAATTAATTCAGTTTCGAGGAGTTATTCAAAAGATAAGCTTCCGCTTCGGGATTCCATAAACCATTATGTTTTTTGCACAGTTCGGCCAAACCGGCATAAACCGGGTTATTTTTACCTTTAGCTTCAAACTCTTCAATGGGTGTAAGAGGCATCTCAATATGGTTGTAAATTAATTTTTTACCCCCTGGAATATTGGGAAGATTCAAAGTTGTTTCAATAACAGCATTAATACCACCTATGTGGGTGACAAGACCAGCCGGGTCAAGACCCTTATTCATCAGTTCCAAGGCTTCGTTCATATCGTCGGTGTTGCCGCCGCTAGTGCCAACCACATGGGTAAATGCGTAATGTACATTGTAAAAATTGAGAGGAGCTTTGAATTCCGGGTTAGACGGACCTGCAAAGAAATTGAGACATCCATCAAATCCGAGAATACTGTCGGCTACTTCGACCACAGGCGCCACCGGAGCAAATACAAACACATCGTCGTAACCAGTGCCACCAGTAAGTGCTTTCAGCTCACCTGCAACATCGGCCATGGAAACAGTATTGATATAGCGCAAATCTATTCCTTTCTCTCTGGCGGCTTTAACGCTGTAAAGCATTTCAGCCCTGTCGAGACGTTTCTGATCGATATCTGTGACCACCAACATCGACGGCTTCCTGTCCTCGCGGCGGAGTACATAATTGATGGCAGCCAGTCCCATAGGACCAACGCCGGCCAGAATAGCCATTTTACCACCATCTACTATTTCGTTTTTATGAACATACGAACCGGGAGTAGTATGGTAATTGGCATGCATAGCACCAATGACGCAAGATAATGGCTCGGATAGGGATGCCGGATAAAAGCCTTCACCTTTATAGGGCAGCAAACATCCTAACTCCATCACTTCATTGGGAATAACCACATAAGTGGCATCACCACCAATAAAACGGTACGAATAACCCGGAGCGCCAAGCACTCCCACCGGACTGTCCTTGTAATTTAAGGCAGGCTGAATGGAGAATTTATCACCGACTTTAAACTGGTTTTCCCATTTCGAACCAATCTCTACCAATTCGCCAGCAAATTCATGACCGATAATAATCGGATTTACGTTCACATCCTGTGGTATCCGTTTGTGATCTGTACCCTGGTTTGCAGCTTTGTAGGATGACATGCAAATGCTGTCGCATACAACTTTAGCAAGTATTTCGTTATCTTTAATCGCCGGAAGCTCAAATTCCTCAAGCCTCAGATCCTTTTTTCCATACAGTCGTACTGCTTTTGTTTTCATATGATGCTTTTTTATTTAGACGATAGTTGATAGTCTATGGTCGATAACCAATACAGTTAAATACAGAGTCGACAGTCGTCGGACCACAGTCCACAGCCAATACAATGAATAAAGGTCGATGGTCCATGGTCGATAGTCGATGGCCAATACAGCTACCTCGTAACCAGCACCCGGCTGTTATAGCCCCCTCTCAGGGGGTTGGGGGTAAATTAACCCGTACCCCTAATTCAACATAATTTGTCCGCCGGTTACGGGCAATGCCTGACCGGTTTCGTATTCCTGTTCTATCAGATATAAAACTGCCTTCAGAACATCTTTGGTGGTGCATCCGCGCTGCATCGGAACCTGGTTCATATAAAAGGCTTTTACATCGTCAATTGTTTTGGCACCGGGGACTTTTCCGGCATTCAGATATTGAACAAACAAGCCGTTTACAGGATCGGACCACAGCGGACCCTCATAAAAATTACCAGGACAAATAGAGTTGACCTTGATACGGTCGGGCGCCAGTTCCAAAGCGAATGATTGTGTTAATCCAATGCCGCCGAACTTTCCGCCGGCATAGGCAAAATTCTTTTTGCTGCCGCTAAGTCCCGATTTTGAATTTATCTGAATGATATCCGAAAAATTCCCGGGAGCATATTTATTCTGAAGCTTCATCACCTTCGAAGCTATTTTGGTGCAGTAAAAATAAGCGTTGTAATTAATTTTTGTAACCAGGTCGAAGGTTTCGGGGCTCATCTCGTCGAGACCGCCAGCCCTTAAAATTCCTGCATTGCTTACAAAAACATCCAGACCGCCAAACTGACAAACGGTTTCGTAAATCAGGTTCTGGAGCGTTCCTACATTCGACACATCAGTTTTTACAAAAAGAGCTTTGTTACTTCCCGGAAGAGCATTGAATGTTTCTTCGGTTCTCTTGCCCACCTGTTCGTTGAGATCGGCAATGATTACGTTGGCGCCTTCTTCCTTCATCCCGCGCGAAATCCCCTCTCCAAAGCCCTGAGCAGCTCCGGTAATAATGGCAACTTTGTTGTCGAGCCTGCCTTTGCGACTTCCTCCGGCAACTTTGCGACGGTAGTTTTCAACCTCCCATGTATCGATAAACTGAATCTGCTCCGGGGTCATAAAATGCTGACCGCCAAAAGACTCCGAATAAGCAGAGATCTTCATCATATCTTCGAAAACATCGAGTATGATATCGGTCTGAGCCGCATTATCACCAATGGCAACCAAACCGTAGTTTTTTATCAGTACAACTTTGGGAGCATATTTATTCTGCTGAACAAAAGCTTCGTACAGCATTTTAAATTGGTTGATAATACTTTCGGGTGAATCAACCTGATCGATATAAAGGTATTTCGATTTACAATAAACGATAATATCAGGCGTGAATGGCTTGCTTATTTTGGCGAAAGATTCAGCACTGGCCGTAAAGGATTTGATGAGACTATTATTTCTGATCTTCAGAATTTTCAACCCATCCTGCGATGCAAGCATCCTCATAGCGGGCAGCACTTCAGTTACCAGTTGAGGAACCTCGGTTTCTCCAAGGGTAAGCGGAGATTTGAGCGCACTTTCAATTTTACCAAGCACATTGCTATAAACTTCCTTAATCTTTTCGGTGGTCTCTGCGCCTACAAATATCCCATGATTCTGAAGCATAATCATTTCAGGTTCGGCACCTTTCTCCTGCCGGTACTGCTGCACCAGCCTTTCCACTTCCTTAAAAAGAATATAACCCGGATCGATATAAGGAATAAATAAAGCTTTGTCGCCAAATAACTTCTGAGTTAATTCAGCAGCGTTATTGCCGCACATCAACCCATTCACCAGTGTAGGATGAAGATGCACCACAAAGCGGGCTTTCAGCAGATCGTGAAGCGATGTCTCTACAGACGGCCGGCGATCGCGGGTAAGATTGGCATCGGTAAGATCGTCTTTCACCTGGCTTTCGCGGATAAAAGGATCGGAGCTATATGTTTTAACTGATATTTGCTGAAGTTTGGCACGATCGAGCATTGCAAAACCTTCTTCGGTAATGGTGGCCAGAGAAGAGCCGCTGGCTTTTACCCAGATACGGTCACCGTTTTTAAATGATGTATTGCCGCCACCGGCAATAACAAACTGCTTCTGCTGACCGTAATAACGGGATATTTCAATCAGTTCCCTGATATCGTTTTCCATTTTTATCGTTTTGTAAAATATTGAATCAATGCATTTCCTAAAGCTTCGTAGCTGGCTCTGTTTTCCATGTCGGGCTTACCGCTGACATCCACATACCCTTTCCCTTCGGCTTTCAAATATTGATGCGCAGCTACAACACATGCTCCTTTATAATTAATGTCGAGCAAAACAGGTGTTAACGGCGTTGAATTACGGGCAAAAAGCTCAATGGGTTCCATGGCGGGAGTATTGTGCTCGGTTCCAAAGGTTACAACAAAACCCTGGTTGTAAAAATATCCGGCATAATCTTCCAGCACCTCAACCGAGTTGCGGGTTGTGATAAATTCAATACTCCAGATATTACGCTGTTTCAGTATTTCAGCCACCTTAACCTTGTCCCGCTCGAAATCGGTAAACTCACCTTTGGCATCATCTGCAAGGAATGGGTAGGTGGGAATACCGCCGGCATGAAGGATCAAATCGCACACAAGATCCATTTCCAGAAAAGCTTTAGGATCTTCGGGTACGAAAGCAGCGCCTCCGGCTTTCAGCAGGTTTCCGCGGACTTCGTTCTCAACAGCAGCGGCATTTTCAATGGGCGATTTCAGAGGTTTACCTCCAAATAATCTTTCCCAAACCGCTTTTTGCGCATCCAGACTTTTGTAATGGGCAACAACTTTCTCGCGTAAAGCTTTTGCCAGATGACGTTCGCGGACATTTCCCCTTGTAAGGTTCCTTTCGACTTCGGTATAAGAAATATCGAAACCAACATGATGTTCCGCCAGTACACAGTTCAAAGCCGAACACATACGTGCTGCATGGCGGTTCGACTCCTGACGCAATTCAATCAGCTGCGACTTGTAGGGTTCAGGTAACTTCTGAGCAAAAGACAGTCCTTTACCACTCAGGTAAGTACGGCCGGGATTATTGGGATCGTTCACCCGGATACCAGCCTGCTGATCGGACTTATTGAGACTAATCAGCTCAATATTGAACAGCGGAAACAGCTTCCTGGCAGCACATTCCCGGGCCCAATCCTTATATCCTTCAGTGGAATAAAAATCGTTAATACCCACAACCTTTACATTTTCTTTCACCGCCATGTCCAATGCCTGGGGAATATCGGTAAAAGCACTGAACGAGTAAGGTGTGTGCAGGTGAGCATTCACTTTTAAAGGCGCTGCGCCGGGATCCGCGATATCAAGCAGATCGCTTTTGGATGGTAGATTTTCCCACATAATATACTGTTTAAGAGGCCTCACCCCCAACCCCTCTCCAAAAGGAGAGGGGAGCGAGTGCCGTATCTTTATGATTAATATTTAAAAACTAAATTCCTTTTTTCGCTCTGCGAATTTGTTCCTGGTTGGTGAAATTCTGACCGGGAATATATCCTTTTAAAGGTACAATTTTCTCGTGAATTGCGTCGAGGAACCAACCTGGTTGAGGGAAGAAAGCATTTTCGAGCTCGTATGCAGGGGTGATCCAGTTGCGCGAACCAACAACCACCGGAGGAGCATCCAGGTAATCGAAAGCAAGCTCGGAAATGGTGCGGGCCATTTCGTTCAGGTACGAGCCACGGCTGTTGGCGTCGCTGGCAAGAATAATCCGACCGGTTTTCTTTACCGATTCAATTACAAGTTCATAATTGAAAGGCACCAGGGTGCGGGCATCAATTACCTCGGCCGACATACCATATTTCTCTTCAAGCATTTTTGCGGCATCGAGCGCTCTATAGAGGGTTGCTCCCAGAGTAAGGATAGTGACATCCTTTCCGGCTCTTTTGATATCTGGTTCTCCAAAAGGAATTTCGTAATAACCTTCGGGAACGCCACCTTCGTGGAACTGTTCGCCAATATCGTAAATACGCTGACTTTCGAAATAAATCACCGGATCGGTTCCCTGCAGGGCAGAGTTCATCAAACCTTTGGCATCGTAAGGAGTAGCGGGGAATACCACTTTTAATCCCGGAATGTGTGCCACGAGCGAGGTCCAGTCCTGTGAGTGCTGGGCCCCATACTTAGAACCTACGGAAACCCTGAGAACAACCGGCATGGTAAGTACATTTCCACTCATAGCCTGCCACTTGGGAAGCTGGTTGAACACTTCATCGCCGCAACGACCCAGGAAGTCGCAATACATAATTTCGGGAATTACACGACCACCACACATGGCATAACCAATGGCCGTGCCCACGATAGAAGCTTCCGAAATAGGCGAGTTAAACAAACGGTGATAAGGCAAGGCCTCTGTTAAACCGCGGTAAACAGCAAAAGCGCCGCCCCAGTCACGGTTTTCTTCACCATAAGCCACGAGGGTTGGATCTTTATAGTAACGATCGATGATAGCTTCGAAAATACCGTCGCGAAGCTGATATTGTTTCATTTTCGAAAATGGCTTACCATCTTTATCATAGGCAAAACGTTCTTTTTTAACAATCTGCGCCACACGTGGATTTTCGGCCAACGGATGGTTTACCTCCGGAGTACGGTTTTCCATAGCAACCACCGACTTATTCGAGAACATCATATCACCAATCTGTTCTGGGTATTTCTGAGTATCCATACGTGGTGAAACTTTGTCGTCGATAGCCAGGCGGAACATCGCCATGGTAATATCCTTCACATCTTTCCAGATTTTTTCGAGATCTGCATCTTTGGCAACACCAGCTTCCACCAACTGCTTTCCGTAAGAAATGATGCAATCCTGTTCCTGCCATGCTTCCACTTCTTCCTTCGAACGGTACGAAGATGCATCGGAAGGTGAGTGACCCGAAAAACGATAAGTAAGCACTTCTAAAAGTACCGGACCTTTCTTTTCTTCAAGAATGGCTTTTTTGCGACGATAAGCATCGATGATGGCAAGCGGATTGTAACCGTCTACCCTTTCGGCATGCATCTGATCGGGGTTAACACCCGCGCCAATTCGTGCAGCCATACCATACCCCATGGTTTCGCCGCAGGTTTGTCCGCCCATCCCGTACTGGTTGTTCATAACATTGAAAAGAACGGGCAAGCCGCCTTTCATATCGCCATCCCAAAGAGCATTGAACTGATCCATGGCAGCAAAGGAAAGACCTTCCCAAACGGGACCGCAAGCCATGGAGGCATCGCCAATATTGGCAACCACAATACCATTCTTACGGTTTATTTTTTTATATAAAGCAGCGCCCACGGCTATATCGCCGCTACCGCCAACAATAGCATTATTAGGATATACCCCAAACGGAGTGAAGAAAGCATGCATACTTCCGCCCAAACCTTTATTGAAACCGGTTTCGCGGGCAAAAATTTCGGCAAGCGTTCCGTAAATCAAAAAGCGCTTTCCTAATTCTTTCACGCTTCCGCTGAAATCGTTTTTCACCACATTCAGAACCACGCCGCCAAAGAAGTTTTCCATGACAGACATCAGCTCGGCGTCACTCAGTTTATCGATGGCGCTCAACCCTTTGGCAAGAATTTCGCCGTGGCTGCGGTGCGAACCAAAAATAAAATCGTCGACAGTGAGCGTGTAAGCCATACCCACGGCAGAAGCTTCCTGGCCGATAGAAAGGTGAGCGGGACCAGGGTGATCATAGGCAACACCGTTATACTCGCCGGTGGTCTTGATAAGATTGAGCATGGTTTCGAACTCACGGATCACCACCATGTCGTGGTAAATACGCATCAGTTCGACATCGGAGAAGTTCTTGCGTTCTTCTTTTACAGTTTTGTTGTAAGTATTAACAGGGATTGGCTTAAAAGTGATTTCGCCTGCTTTGCGTACCTTACTCGGATCAATAAATAATTCTTTTGGCATAATATTGAGTTTCTTATTTTTCTGTTTTAAAAGGCAAATATTGTTTCTTTAAATATTTCGGATACTGTCGGGTGCGGAAAAACAACTTCTTCCATCTCCTTCAGTGTCATCTCTGCTTCAATGGCCATACAAGCGCCGTAAATCATTTCGCTCGAAGGATTTCCCAGCATGTGAACGCCAAGCACCTCATCGTGTTCGCCTATGATTACCTTGCACAATCCGCTGCCACCTTCATTTTCGGCAATAAAACGCCCTGCATACGACATTGGCAGTTTGGCAACTTTTACAGGAATATTTTTTGCTTTGGCAGCTTCTTCGGTAAGGCCTACTCCCGAAATCTCAGGATTTGTGTAAACTACACCGGGAATGGCATTATAGCGCATCCTGTCGGCACGGCCGGTAAGATTATTTACAACCACTTCGCCCTCACGACTTGCCGTATGAGCCAGCAGTGAGAAACCGGTTACATCGCCGGCTGCATAAACATTCGGGATATTGGTACGCATTTTTTCGTCGACCTTGATACCGCCGCGGAATAGCTCCACACCAAGATTTTCGAGACCAAATCCTGTAGTAACAGGTTTACGGCCAACGCTCACCAGAATTTTACTTCCTGAAACGGATTCTTTCTTTCCCTGGTATTCAAATATTACTTCATTACCTTTCACTTCGGTCACTTTCGACGAAAGATGAAAAGTAATACCTTTTTTAGCGTACATCTGACGGAGCATAGCGCTCATTTCAACATCCATACCACCGAGAATTTCATCCATCATTTCGATGATGGTAACTTTGGTACCCAGACTGTTGAAAAAGCTTGCAAACTCCATCCCGATTACACCACCGCCAATAATAACGAGCGATTAGATC